>JBMDXK010000034.1:0-288524 GCA_048594375.1 Methylopilaceae bacterium | reverse complement strand
CGTAGGCGGCGATGGTCTGGTGAACGGCGATACGCTGGCTGGTGGTCTTGATACCGGCGCCACGGTCACCTCCGGCGTGGGCAACTACGCGATTACCCAAGGCACCTTGGCGGCCTCCGGCAATTATGCGGTGACCTTCGTGGCTGGCGATCTCAATATTACTCAACGCGCAATCACCGTCACCGCCAATAACATTTCTCGCAATGAAGGGCAAAGCAATCCGGCATTGACTTATCAGGTTGGCGGGGCAGGGCTGGTAAACGGTGATACCTTGTCCGGTCATCTTGCGACGGCTGCGCATTCTGGTTCACAGCCCGGACAATACAGCATTACCAAGGGATCGCTCTCGGCTTCTCTCAATTACATTATGAACTTTAATCCGGGTACGATGACAGTTATTGCCACCTCGAATGAAATTCCGACACCCAATCTTCCGGGAATTATTCAAGGCAATATCAATCACATAACGCTCAGTCCAACACTAGCGCGGCAGGAAATGATTTCCCTGCACGAAGGCGAAAAACGGATTTGGAAGTGGACGCCGGTGGAAGATAGCCAGGGTGCTAACTGCCGTTTTTCCAGCAGCTTCTCCTGCTAAAGCGAAGCGCCAGATAAAATGCTTCTTTTATCTGGTGAAACGCTGCGAAAAAACAAAAATTCATAGCTTGAGGCATACAATCATTTTATATGTCTCAAGCTGTATGAGGCGGCTTTTGTTCTGTGGCGGTTTGGTGTGATTGTTCACAAAGCCTGCAACAATGTTGCATGGTGCCTTAAATGGTCTTCAATGAAGGTCTGGATGAAGAAGTAGCCATGGTCGTAATTTTCATGGAAGCGGCAGCGTATCGGCTGCCCTATGGTTTCACAGGCTTTTACAAAGATTTCCGGCGTGAGTTTGCCTTCTTGATAAGGCGCGTCGGCCAAGCCTTGATCGATTAAAATTTCTGGCAGAGCTACTTTAAAACCGCTGTCCTGCACAAGCAGAGTGGCATCGTATTGTTTCCATGCGGCCTTATCGGCACCCAGATAGGCGGTGAACGCTACAGGACCCCAGCCGTGGAGGGAGGGATTGCAGATCGGAGCAAAGGCAGAAAGCGAACGGAAAAGCTGCGGGTTGCGTAAACCAATCACCAGCGCGCCATGGCCGCCCATGGAGTGTCCGAACAAACCAAAGGTTTTAATGCCGAATGTTTCAGCCACCAGTGGCGGGAGTTCTTCGGTGATGTAGGAATACATGGTGTAATGGGTATTCCATGGTGCTTCGGTGGCATCCACATAAAAGCCTGCGCCTTTTCCAAGCCCGATGCTTTCATCATCGGGAACATTATCGCCGCGGGGCGAGGTGTCGGGGGCAACAAGAATGAGGCCAAGCTCTGCTGCAACCCGATAAGCGCCGGCTTTTACGGTGAAATTATCTTCGGTGCATGTTAGTCCGGAAAGGTAGATCAGTCCTGCGCCGGTAGGCTTTGGCGGCATAAACACCGTAAAGCGCATGGTGCAGTTATTGGCATGGCTTTTATGGCTATAGTAACCAAGCGTACCGCCAAAACAAGGGTGGAGGGAAAGTGTTTTCATATCAATACACCACCACACTGCGGATGGATTCCCCTTTATGCATCAGGTCAAAGGCATCGTTGATTTTATCAAGCGGCATGGTGTGGGTAATCAGCGAGTCGATGTCAATTTTGCCATTCATGTACCAGTCCACAATTTTGGGCACATCGGTACGGCCACGCGCGCCGCCGAAAGCAGAACCGCGCCAGACGCGGCCTGTTACCAGCTGGAAGGGGCGGGTGGAGATTTCCTGACCGGCACCAGCCACGCCAATGATAACGCTTTCGCCCCAGCCTTTGTGGCTACATTCCAGCGCCTGACGCATGGTGTTGACATTGCCGATGCACTCAAAGCTATAGTCCGCACCGCCGCCGGTAATATCGACAATAGCTTCAACAACGTTTGGCACGTCATTGGGATTGATAAAATGGGTCATGCCGAATTTTTTGGCAATTTCAACGCGGGCAGGGTTTATATCCACGCCCACAATCATATCAGCGCCCACCATGCGGGCGCCTTGAATGACATTCAGGCCGATACCGCCGAGACCGAACACCACAACCTTGGAACCGGGTTCAACCTTGGCATCAAAGACCACAGCACCCACGCCGGTTGTTACACCACAGCCGATGTAACACACTTTGTCGAAAGGTGCATCGGGGCGGATTTTCGCCAGTGCAATTTCAGGCAACACGGTGTGGTTGGAGAAGGTGGAGCAGCCCATGTAATGCAGGATAGGGGTGCCATCAATGCTAAAACGGGACGTGCCGTCCGGCATGAGACCCTTACCTTGGGTAGGGCGAATTTTCTGGCAGAGGTTGGTTTTTGGATGCAGGCAATATTCGCATTCGCGGCATTCGGGGGTGTAGAGTGGAATGACATGATCACCGGGTTTTAGGCTGGTAACGCCTTCGCCAACGTCAACCACAATGCCTGCGCCTTCATGGCCAAGAATGGCGGGAAATGCACCTTCAGGATCATCGCCGCTAAGGGTAAAGGCATCTGTGTGGCAAATGCCGGTTGCCTTGATTTCAACAAGCACTTCACCGGCGCGGGGGCCTTGCAAATCCACTGTTTCGATGGAAAGAGGTTTCCCTGCCTGAAAGGCAACTGCGGCGCGTGTTTTCATAGAAAATATCCTGTCAAAACCGTGTGTGGTCGCATTCTGCCAAGGCAAAAGCGATTCAGCAATCCCTTGATTGCTGAATCTGGCTGGTCATTTGCGCCTGAAGCGCTTTTCTGCGGGTAACAGCAGCATTGAACAGCGTATAAACACCTGAAAGTACAATCAGGGCGGCACCGGCAAGCGCGAGCGTATTGGGCAGCACATTCCAGACTAAAGCGCTGAGAATGATGCTCCACAGCACAACCGTATAACGGAAGGAGCCCACAATTGCGATGTCAGTGCCACGAAACGCAAGGATCACGCACAGATTACCGACGGAAAGCATAACAGCGGCGGCCAGGAGATAGAGCCATTCGGTAAGTGTTGGCATGACCCAGGTTTCAAACAGGGCAAGCACCAGGCCAACTGCAAACACAAACACCGAAGCGCTGAGTGTAATGACCAGAGAATGAATGCCGGTATGAATGCGGCGGGTGGTCAGATCGCGCAACGTCACGGCAAACGCGGCACCCAGTGCCACCAGAGCCATGGAATTAAATCCTGCAGGAGTAGGCTGCACAATGGCCAGAACACCCACAAAACCCACCACAACAGCCATCCAGTTGCGCCAGCCAACCGCGATACCGAGTACGGGCAAGGAGAGAGCGGTCAGCATAAGTGGGGTGGTTTGCATGAGTGAAAGCATTTCTGCCAGACCCATATGCGCCAGCGCGGTGATGTAGCAAAGAGCGGTGATTGTTTCAAAAACACTGCGCGCCATAACCGGCTTGTCCATCAGCGCTGTAAGGGAGCGGAAACCGCATATTGTGATGACCAATGCACCCACGATGACAATGGAAAAGATACCTCGCAAAACCATGACCTGCGAGGTGGGCAGATGCTCGACCGTCAGTTTGACCAGAGTGTCGTTTATGGTAAAAAGAAACATGCCAGCAAACATGGCAATGCTGCCGCGGGTGGTGGCGGAAAGAGCAGGCATACGGGCGGTGGAAGAGAAAAAAGCCATCGGAGAACACATCAATTTAGAGTACAGAGTTGAACTTATCCGATTTGTGGCTTGGAATATAATTGATAGATGTCATGTAACAGTTCATAAAAAATGATGATTGAGATGTGCTGTTCCATTTAAAAGCTGTTTAGGGGTGTAACGGCTATACAGCAGATGTTATGGCCGAGTTTCAAAAAATGAGCATTTTACGGGATGAAATTCTGCGATAAAACAAAAATCTCTAGCCTGAGACCTATAATCATTTTATATGTTTCAGGCTTGAGTGACACAAAGAATGCAACCATCTTGTGCTGTATTCGTTGTGGGTGACACCATTATCGGCCTGCTTATGTCTGCGCCTGTCCAACTTTTTTTGATCCACTGCCGCAACATCACAATGAGGTGAAATGCTTTTCTTCCGTCTGCTGATTGCATGTTTTTTCGTGTACGCAATGCCCGCTATGGCGCAATCTTCTGATGCGTCTTCTCCTGCAACTGCTGAACAATCACGTTCTGAGAATCCTCCCGCGTCAACGACCGATGAATTGATACGGATTCTTGAAAATGAAAGCGCCCGCGAGGAACTGATCGCGCGTCTGCGCAATACGGGAGAACAAACCGCGCAGCAGACTGAAAAAGCCGCAGAGCCACAAGGTCTGTTCATGCAGATTGCGGAATACACCCGCGGGACAGCGGAAGCGCTCGCCTTTGCTGGTGAAGCAATGATGGATGCGGCCAGCGATGTGGGCGAAGCTGTTTCCGGTGCGGGCAGTGTTTCGTTTGCTGAAATCAGTGACACTCTCCTGAGCCTGTTTATCCTTGCCGGTGTCATGTTTGGTGTATTCCTGTTCATGCGCTTGTTGTCCGAGGCCATTCACTCTTTCATGGCCAAGCGTTTTGCGCAGCGGCGTTGGCCGTTAAAGGTTGTTGCGTCGTTTTGTATTGCGTTTGCTGAGGTTGCGGCTGTTCTGGTGGCTTGGGGGGCTGCTTACGGTACATCGCTGTATGCCTTGGGGGCAGAAGCAGGGCGTATGCCGCTTTTGCACAGCCTGTTGCTCAATGCCTTTCTGATTATCGAGATTATCAAAAGTCTGGTGCGTTTTGTGCTGGAGCCGCGGCATCCTCAGCTGCGTTTGCTGCCGCTGGGTGATACATCCGCCGCTTACTGGTATTTCTGGATGGCGCGGCTGATTTCGTTGGTGGGTTATGGGTTGATGTTTGTTGTACCGGCTTTGGCCGCCAACCTTTCACCGGCTTTGGCGCAAGTGGTGCATGTGATTACTCTGGTAACGGCGGTCATTATCGGGGTTCTTCTGATTTTGCAAAACCGCGCTGCGGTTGAAGCCACCCTCAGCCGCAGAGCGGCCTGTGGCAAACAGGATATGATGTCACGCACGCTGGCAATATTTGGGCGTTATTGGCATCTGATTGCCATTGCGTATCTTATTGCACTGGTCACGGTATGGCTGGTGAACCCGCTAACAGCGCTGCCCTTTATGCTCAAAGCGACGGCACAAACAATCATTGCGGTGATAGCCGGAAACATGCTTATTGCGTTCATTTCCCGCCTGACCAATGCGGGTATCCGTGTCCCGCAGGATATTCGGGAGCGTTTGCCGCTTCTGGAGCAACGGCTTCAGGCGTTTGTACCGCGCACCATGCAGGTTGTGCGCATTACGGTGATGCTGATTGGCGTTCTGATTATTGCCAGCATTTGGAATGTGGTCGATTTTCTGGGCTGGATTGCAAGCACCCGCGGGCAGATCTTTATCGGATCGGTGGTGTCTTCTTTGCTGGTGGTGTTTGTTGGATTTGTTATCTATCTTGGTATGTCCTCGTGGGTGGAATACAAACTCAATCCACGGTTTGGCACACTGCCCACATCCCGCGAAAAGACGCTGCTTTCCCTATTCCGTAATGCTTTCACCATTGCGCTTTCTGTGATGGTCGTCATGCTGGCGTTGGCGCAGATCGGAGTAAACATTGCCCCACTGCTTGCGGGTGCCGGTGTTTTGGGTCTGGCGATTGGTTTTGGTGCGCAGAAATTCGTGCAGGATATTATCACGGGTGTCTTTATCCAGCTTGAAAATGTCATGAATGAAGGCGATGTCGTGCAGGTAGGTGGCAAGACGGGGGTGGTTGAAAAGCTGACCATTCGTTCTGTCTCCATCCGTGATCTGGCCGGAGCGGTGCATCTCATTCCGTTCTCATCCATTGATACGGTTTCCAACATGGTGCAGGGATTCTCGTTCCATGTTGCAGAAATTGGCGTGGCCTATCGTGAAAATATCACAGAAGTCAAACAGGCTATGCAGGATGCTTTTGTGCTGCTGAAAGAAACCGAGCATCAGGATAAAATCATAGGGGATCTGGAAATGCATGGCCTCACTGCCTTTGGTGACTCTGCCATTACAATCCGCGCCCGCATTAAAACCTTGCCGGGGGCAAACTGGCCTGTGGGACGTGCCTACAACGAGTTCATCAAACAGGTGTTTGACGAACGCAATATTGAAATGCCGTTTCCGCATGTCACGCTGTATATGGGCGAAGATAAGGCCGGAAAAGCCCCGCCGCTTAATCTGGTTACCCATGCAGAGGGAGAGCCCAAAGCGCAAGACGATAAAGCGGTTATTCTGCCTGCAACATAAAGTGCGCAGCGCGTAGCAGTAAAAAATCTGCTATAAAACAAAGACTTATAGCAAAAGACAGAATCATTTTATGATGCTTTTGCTATAACGGTTCAACACCATTACCCAGTCCTTTGAAATGAATCAGCAATTTATTCCCTCCCTTGAAGAGATCCGCCTGAACAGTGCAAAAGATTCATTGGCCATGCACTATCAGGATGGCTGCATACACCATTTGCCCGCGGAATATTTGCGGGTAGAAAGCCCCAGTGCAGAAGTGCAGGGGCATGGGGCAGGGCAAGCGATCACCGTTGCCGGAAAAAGGCACGTCACCATACGCGCCATCGAGCCGGTTGGGAATTATGCCATCAAGCTGGTGTTCAGCGATGGCCATGATACGGGGCTGTTCACATGGGCTTATTTGCACCAGCTTGGAATAGAGCAGGACGTCCGCTGGCAAGGCTATCTTGAAAAGCTGAAGGTCAAAAATCTTTCGCGGGATGCGTCAACATCAAAATAGCTTGAAATAACAATTTTGCTTTTTGAAAGAACGACCACCCGTCATCCCGACGAAGGTCGGAATCCACGAAGGAACCACGCCGTTAACAGAAACGTGCGCCGGTAAAGCAACATATGCACCCCGACACTCAATAAAAAAGCCTTCGCATAAGCAAAGGCTCTTAAAAATCATCAGTGAGAAAACGCAATCAGCGCAACACGACCACGCGGGTGCCTACGTTGACGCGTTCATAGAGATCCGCAACATCGTCATTGGTCATACGGAAGCAGCCGGAAGAAACAGCCTGCCCAATGGTGTGAGGTTCGTTGGAGCCGTGAATGCGGAACAGCGTTGAGCCAAGATAAAGCGCACGCGCACCCAGTGGATTCGCAGGGCCGCCAGGCATATGGCGCGGCAAATCTGGCTGACGTTTAATCATTTGGGCGGGTGGGCGCCAATCCGGCCATTCTCTTTTTTGGGTAATGCTGTGTGTGCCGCCCCACTGGAAGCCATCCCGACCAACGCCAATACCGTAGCGCAGTGCTTTGCCATTGGCCTGAACGAGATAAAGGCGGCGTTCCGTGGTGTTTACAACAACAGTGCCTGGCGCATATTTTGATGTGAAATCAACAATTTCACGGGGGATTGGAGAGGCATATACCCGCGTTGGATTTTCCACCAGCGGCTGACGAGTCATGGGATCAAGCTGCATGATTGCCGATGCATTGATCGTGGTGGCTAAAAGAGCTATCGGCAGCGCTGTGGCCAGAAGAGAAAAGGAATACCGCATGGAAACCTCGAAAACGGCAAAAGATTAGACCTGAAAAAAACAGGGTATATTTTTCTTAAAGAGGAGTTCTATGCTATTTCAACCAAAGTTTTTAAATGAGCCGTTTATAAGTTATGTTCGTGAGACACTGTATCATAAAAAGCACACATTTGGCCATTTTACTACATGCCTTAAAACCCCGCTAGGCACTGTGTAGTGGATGTAAAAAATTTTGAAACCGCTCTATTTTATTGTAAAAAATTGCCTGAAACTGCAAAAAGATAGCGATAAGGAACAATGTTCAGCTGCGCGGTAAATTAAGCTGTTCTTCCGCAATCGCTGCAAGCCGTTCAGCAGAAGTGTAGGTTTCGCTGGAAAGAATCCTTACCACCTCTAATAAAGAAAGGGTGTTGGGCGTTATACCGCCAATCGCAACCAGCACATGCGCGAGCGCCGTGGGAAAAGCAGAAGAAACATCAATGGTGTCTGCGCCACGTTCACGCTCATTGCGGTACGCGGTTAAAGCCGCCTGAGTAAAATCATGCGCCAGCCGCAATGAGCGGGCGGTGGCTTCATCCTGTGCGGTTGCTGACATGCTTTGCACTTGGTTTAACCAATTCAGAACAGCGGATTCTCCAGAACCGGAAAACGCCGACGATGAAGGCTCGTTAGGATATGTTGACATTTCAGTTTTTATTTCAATTTCAATAGATTACATTTTAGATGATGAAAAAGACAGAATTGAGGCTTAGTCTGTTTTTGTTTATCACGCACTCTAAAACTACACTTTATCCAAATATTCTCGATGCCTAAAAGCTAACCTCATAGCAAGCACATTACGATACAATAATTCAACAATAATATTTTGTATATGCGACAAAAATTTTAAAGCCTGAGACATATAAAATGACCATTTTATCGGAAATCGGTCAGAGTGAGAGCAAAGATGTTGGTATCCCTATTTCAGGGCAACAGAACCTGCGGGTGAAATGGTATTTTTATCCGCATCCGCAAGACCGGATAACAGATAATCCCCTGAAGAGGCATAGGAAAAAATACCATAGCGTGCTTTTTCATAATAACCCGCATGGCCTTCTTGAAAAAAGAAAGAGCGCGGATGGATGAGTTTATCGCGGAAGTGCAGCAGGCGCTCGTTAGCGGCCAAAGGCTTTCCATCATCAATGCGTGAAAAAACGGCAATGCGGTTTGCATCCACCGTTACGACCAGCGCGCCCCGTGTTGCAGGATGCTTTGCATTGCGCACATCCTGTTCAAGTGCGTAGGCCAAACGCATGTAATCCCCTTGCATGAGCGAGCGGGGGTCTGCGGGGGCAAGCGCAACCAGCACACGATCATCCGATGCCAGAATATATTCATTGCGCACTGTCATTGCAATCAGAACAGCAAACACCAGAAAAGATGCAAGAATGAAACCCGTTTTTTGCCTGTTCAGCTGCATTGCTGGTCAGCCTTCCGGTGGAGAGAGTAAAGATAACCGCTCACTGCCAGCAGAATAAGGCCGCTTGCAATTAGCAAACCAGATTTGTGCAACAAGCTCAAACTCAGATTATAATAAAACAGGAACAGCGTAAAAGGAATCAATGCAAGACCCAGCGCCACAAGATGCTTGTCACCCCGCGCATACCCCAGCACAAGCACCCATAAAACAAACAGCAATGCGGGAATGCCAACCCAAGCCAGCAGAGCAATCGCCGGAAATGCAAGAACTACGGGCGTTTTAAACAATTTTTGGCGCTCCGGCACGATGCGGCACACCCATACGGCCAGGAAAATACCAAGCATAATACTAATGAGTTTGGCCGTTGGAGCAGCAAGAAGTGTGAGGCTATGCAACGCAGCGCCTTCCCATGACATCCAGAGAACCGTCACAGCCAACGCCCCGATCAAGGCATAACCCACGGGCATATAAACAGAGCGGATTTGGCCGCTGGTGAAGAGGAACGCTGCAAGCGCAAATTGCGTGAAAAACAGGATCAAAAACAAAATCTGAAAAAAGGTTGAAGGTGCAAAACGGATGTGCAGACTCACCAGCAAGCAAATGAAAAATGCCCCGCATGATGCAAAGCGTTCCAGCGATACGGGATAAAACCGATAGCTTAACAGATTCACCACCAACAATGCCAGCGTTATGCTTAACCCGTCCTGAAATCCAGCAAATTGTACAAAACCTAACACTCCAACACTTTGCCCGTAGCAATCATACACAAGGAAAGTTGCAGCAAAAACACATGGCGCACTGTCGCAATGGCACCGCTTTTTGTATAAAGCAGAACAGCTGCAAGAAGAAACAGCATCCCCACACCCAGCATGAAGAGCGGCTTGCTGAAATCAATAAGGCCACTTATGCCTAAAAAAATAATGAGGCACCCCGTTGCAATAAACGCACCAACGGCGGAAAAAACGCGAATATAAAGCGGCAAATCAAGAGGGGCATAATGCTGTGCAAGGAAGTCCTTGATGGGCATGGTTTGCGTGGATGTAATGTGTTGCTGGCTTTGCCATGCAGTCAAGAGCTGCTGGACGGTGAGCGAAGATGATTTAAGCGCCATGCGATGCAGCCCTTTCGCGCGCAATTTTGAGAATTTTTAGCGCGATAACCGTGAAAAGGCCGAGCGTTGCCATCCCCAAAATCAAGAAAGCAGGAGCGTCGTCAACGCCTGTTGTTTCAAGTAGCTTAAACAAAGCAGTGAGAGCAATGACACTGGAAAATGCGAGGGTAACCGTAAGCTCCCGAAGGTCGAACACGATGCGGCGGTAAAGGGCAAACAGCATTATATGCAGAGCAATGCCAAGCAGTGCTGCCATCATCTGTGCTGTAAACCTTTGCTCAGCATTTAAAATAAATTCTATTGTCGGTATGAGAGCAAGCGCCGAAATTCCCGCAACCAACCCTGTACGGATCCATGCCGGTGCAAGCCAGACGGTCTGCTCGCGAACAACGAGATATTCCCTTAAAAACAGAAAACAGACGTTGAACAGCGCCAGCCCCGTAAAAATGATCCCTTCCATTGCTCTGTCTGGCAAAACAATCTGCATCCAGAAAAGATAAAAAGCCAGATTGGTTGTCCCGAGCCAAATCGCCCAGATGGGAGCAAAACGCGACAGCAGTACCCACGGAAAAATCAACGCCGCCCATACAGCAAACAACAGATAGCTGTCGGCGCCAGTCTGGTAAATTTGTCCCATCACCGCAAGCAGAATGCCCACCAGCACACAGGCGATTGTTAAAGCAAGCTTGCCAAAAATATGAGAAAGACCTATGCCGTAACTTACACTCAGGCATCCCAGCAGCACACTTTTCAAAAGGCCAAGTTTGTAAAGGGCAGGGATGATTGACCAGTTAAAAGCAAAAAAATAAACCAGTCCGGAAAGCACCAGCGACAGACCTATCCCGCAGGTTAGCCGCATAATCCATTGCGCCCAATCCCTCTGGGGATGCAGTGCATCAATGCCACTCCGACGCGCTTCAGCACTGATATGGTGATGCAAGGCCAATTGCTCAATCATCTGCTGGTTCACAGGCAGAGCATCAACACGCGCAGAGGGGATAAAAGGTGCAGGCATCGCTTGAAACTTATTACATACTATAACAGAAATTGCCATAAAACGAAGATACAGCGCGAAAATCAGAAGGTGTTTGACGAGAGATTTGCACGCTAACAAGGGTGTGGCACAAAGGATTGCTCTGCCTTGAACCAAGAGCAATTCCTGCTACACGCTGCACAACAGCGCAAGAGAGAACAAAGCAATTGTTTTGCGGCTTCAAAATCATTCCGCCGCAACCCCTGCGGTTTTGCGTGCAAGCACCGGCGCAAGGAAGCGCCCTGTATGGCTGCGGGGATTTTGCACCACGGTTTCCGGTGTACCTGCTGCCACAACCTCGCCACCACCATCGCCGCCTTCCGGGCCCATATCAATGAGCCAGTCTGCGGTTTTAATGACTTCAAGATTATGTTCGATCACCAGCACAGTATTGCCTTGATTCACCAGCTCGTGGAGAATCTCCAGCAGTTTGGCTACATCATGGAAGTGCAGACCTGTGGTTGGCTCATCCAGAATATACAGGGTTTTTCCCGTTGCGCGGCGGGAAAGCTCTTTGGAAAGTTTAATGCGTTGCGCCTCACCGCCGGAAAGTGTCGTGGCCTGTTGCCCCACCTTGATATATCCCAGCCCCACGCGGCTGAGTGTTTTCATTTTATCGCGAATAGAAGGCACCGCATGGAAGAAGAGCGCAGCTTCATCAACCGTCATATCGAGAATGTCTGCAATGGATTTTTCTTTGTATTTTACTTCCAGCGTTTCGCGGTCATAGCGTTTCCCTTTACAAACGTCACAGGTAACATAGACGTCTGGAAGAAAATGCATTTCAATTTTGATAACGCCATCGCCGCTGCACGCTTCACACCGGCCACCTTTCACGTTGAATGAAAAGCGCCCGGGTTGATAGCCGCGGGTTTTGGCTTCTGGCAATGCTGCAAACCATTCGCGGATTGTGGTGAAAGCGCCCGTATAAGTCGCCGGATTGGAGCGTGGTGTCCGGCCAATGGGAGATTGATCGATATCAATCACCTTATCAATAAATTCCAACCCTTCAAGCTGATCGTATTGACCGGGGTTTTCGCTTGCACCGTTGATGGCGCGCGCCGCGGCTTTGTAGAGGGTATCAATAATCAGCGTTGATTTCCCTCCACCCGAAACGCCGGTAATGCAGGTAAAGGTACCCAAAGGAATTTCCACGTCCACATTTTTGAGATTGTGGGAACGCGCTCCTTTCAGGCTGATGCTTTTTTTAGGATCAAACGGACGGCGTTCCGCAGGGACAGGGACACTCAATGCGCCGGTAAGATATTTTCCGGTCAGGCTTTTTGGATTGCGCATAATATCATTGACGGAACCAGAAGCCACAATATTGCCCCCATGAACGCCAGCACCGGGGCCAATGTCCACCACAAAATCGGCCAGACGGATAGCATCTTCGTCATGCTCGACAACAATGACCGTATTGCCCAGATCCCGCAGATGTTTGAGCGTTTCGAGAAGCCGGTCATTATCGCGTTGGTGCAGGCCGATAGAAGGTTCATCCAGCACATAAAGCACGCCTGTCAGGCCGGAACCAATCTGCGAGGCAAGCCGGATACGCTGGCTTTCTCCACCGGAAAGAGTGCCCGATGAACGCGAAAGCGAGAGATAATCAAGCCCCACATCCAGCAAGAATTTCAGCCGGTCGTTGATTTCTTTTAAAATACGGGTAGCAATATCATTTTGCTTTTGCGAAAGTTTTTCCGGCAGAGCGGTAAACCATTCCAGCGCTGCTTTTACAGAAAGCGCCGAAATATTGCCGATATGCTGCTCTGCAATTTTAACCGCAAGAGCTTCCGGTTTCAGGCGGTATCCGTTGCAGGAAGAGCAGGGGATTTCCTGCATATATTTGGCAATATCTTCACGGGCTGCTTCGCTGTCTGTATCGCGCCAGCGCCGTGCAAGATTTGTGATGACCCCTTCAAACGGCTTAACCGTTTTGTGAGGACGCAATCCTCCGCCATAGACAAAAGAAATAGCCTCCCGTCCCGAACCATAAAGGATTACAGAGCGGATATTTTCCGGTAAATCTTCCCACGGCGTGGTGATGCTGACATGATAATGTGCAGCAAGAGCGCCCAGTGTTTCCATATAATAAGGGGAGCTGGAGCGCGACCAGGGCGCAATAGCTCCTTTTGCGAGCGAAAGCTTGGGTTGCGGCACCACCAGAGCAGGGTCAACCTGCATTTCCTGACCGAGGCCACTGCATTCCGGACAGGCGCCAAACGGATTGTTGAATGAAAACAGGCGCGGCTCAATTTCCGGAATAGTAAAACCTGAAACCGGACAAGAAAATTTCTGAGAGAAAAGAATGCGTTCCGGTTCTGCGCCTTCCGTAGCGGGTTGCGCCATTTCGGCAATAGCGATGCCATCGGCAAGGGCAAGCGCGGTTTCAAGCGAGTCGGCAAAGCGGCTGGAAAGTGTTTTATTGACAGAAAGACGATCCACCACAACTTCGATGTCGTGTTTGAGTTTTTTATCAAGCTCTGGCGTTTCTGAAATATCGTAGAGTACGCCGTCAATTTTGATGCGCTGAAAGCCCTTTTTCCGGTATTCAAGAATTTCTTTGCGGTATTCTCCTTTACGGCCGCGCACCACAGGAGCCAGCAGATAAAACCGCGTTCCTTCCGGCAGTGCCATAAGTTTATCCACCATCTGCGAGACAGTCTGGCTTTCAATGGGCAGGCCGGTTGCGGGCGAGTAAGGAACGCCGGTGCGCGCCCATAAAAGACGCATATAGTCGTGGATTTCGGTAACCGTACCAACAGTGGAGCGTGGATTGCGCGAGGTGGTTTTTTGCTCGATGGAAATGGCGGGCGAAAGCCCTTCAATGCTATCCACATCCGGTTTTTGCATCATTTCCAGAAACTGGCGCGCATAGGCAGAAAGACTTTCCACATAGCGGCGTTGGCCTTCGGCATAGACCGTATCAAACGCGAGCGACGACTTGCCGGATCCGGAAACGCCCGTCAGAACAACCAGCTGATCGCGCGGAATATCAAGATCGATATTCTTCAAGTTATGCTCACGCGCACCACGGATAGAGAGATGGCGTAGCGATGCAATCTGTGAAGACCGTTCGGTCATAGGATGCTCCGGAGCGAAAAGGTGAAAGTAGTCCGCTTTACATGGGAATGATTGCGGCGAATGCAACAGGTGCTGCACCATGATTCATACTCATATGCGCTGTCTATAGCGGATTATTCTGAACGTAACAAGAACATATTTCAGAGGGTGTGCATATTTTTGCTGTGAACAGCCGAATAAACGTTAAAAAATGTCTTGCGAGCAGCGTTGAAAATGCGGTAGGAACATAATATGAACTATATCTGTGGTGCATATTAAGGCAAGGCGTGCATGGCGATGAAGTGCGAGCCGGGGAGAAGGTAATGTCAGGCAGCGTTAATAAGGTGATTGTAGTCGGGAATTTAGGACGTGATCCTGAAGTGCGGCGATTAAGCTCCGGTGATCCTGTCGTTACCCTGCGCGTTGCTACCACAGAATCATGGAAAGATAAGGCCACGGGCGAGCGTCGCGACAAAACGGAATGGCATTCCGTTGTTATTTTTAACGAGCAGTTGGCGCGGGTTGCTGAAAATTACCTGAAAAAAGGCGCGAAAGTCTATATTGAGGGGCAGTTGCAAACCCGCAAATGGACCGATCAGAACAATCAGGAGCGCTACACAACCGAGATTGTTTTGCAGCGTTACCGTGGTGAGCTTACCATGCTGGATAGCCGTGGTGGCGGTTCAAGGGATGATAGCTATGGCGATGATTCTTCGCAGCAGTTTTCCGGCGGCCGCAACCAGGATTCCTTTAGTGGTGGGCGTAATCAGGGGGCATCCTCCTCCGGTGGTTCAAACGCTATGATTGATGATGATATTCCGTTCTGATTGTTGTGGAATAATTTTTTCGGTATTCATAATTTTTCGTGACTGAATAAGGCTAAGCCCGTGTCTGATACCCAAAATTCTCAAGGTGGCGCATTAACGCCCAGTGACATTCGTCCCGTTTCCATCGCAGAGGAAATGCGGCGTTCTTATCTTGATTATGCAATGAGTGTCATTGTGGCGCGTGCTTTGCCGGATGCGCGGGATGGTTTAAAGCCTGTGCATCGTCGCATTCTGTTTTCCATGCATGAAAACAATTACGGTCCCGATAAGCCTTACCGGAAGTCTGCCCGCGTTGTGGGTGATGTGATGGGTAAATACCATCCCCATGGGGATCAGTCGATTTATGATGCGCTTGTGCGTTTGGCGCAAAGTTTTTCCTTGCGGTTGCCCTTGCTGGACGGGCAGGGGAACTTTGGTTCCGTGGATGGCGATTCAGCCGCCGCCATGCGTTATACAGAAATTCGCATGGCGCAGTCCGCCTTGGGCATTTTGGCGGATCTTGATGAAGATACGGTCGATTTTCAGGAAAACTACGATGGTTCAGAACGCGAACCTGTTGTACTGCCTTCCCGTTTTCCAAATCTATTGGTCAATGGTGCAGGCGGTATTGCGGTTGGGATGGCAACAAACATTCCGCCTCACAATTTGGGTGAGGTGGTTGATGGCTGTCTGGCGCTGATTGAAAATCCGGATATGGATGCAGAAGCGCTTCTGGAAATTATTCCGGGGCCGGATTTCCCCACAGGCGGTATTATTCTGGGACGTTCCGGCATCCGGTCAGCCTATCTTACAGGGCGCGGCTCCATTCCTATGCGCGGCAAAGCGCATGTGGAAACAATCCGCAAGGATCGCGAAGCCATTATCATTTCTGAAATTCCATACCAGCTTAATAAATCGTCACTGGTTGAAAAAATTGCAGAACTGGTGCGGGATAAACGGGTTGAGGGTATTTCCGATTTACGGGATGAATCCGACCGCGACGGGATGCGGATTGTTGTGGAACTCAAACGGGATGCGGTTGCTGATGTGGTGCTGAACCAGCTTTACCGTTTTTCGCCTTTGCAATCATCTTTTGGCGCCAACATGGTGGCGCTCAACGGCGGTCGTCCGGGGCTGCTGAACCTTCATGATTTGCTGTGCGCGTTTATCAGCTTCCGGGAAGAAGTGGTTACCCGCCGTACCCGCTTCCGCTTGGGCAAAGCCCGTGACCGCGCGCATATTCTGGTTGGTCTGGCCATCGCTGTGGCAAACATTGATGAAGTCATTCGGCTGATCCGCTCGGCGCCGGATCCTGCCAGCGCCCGCGAAGCGCTCATGCAGCGGGATTGGCCAGCAAAAGATATTGCGCCCTTGGTTGCGCTGATTGACGATCCACGCCACCAGATTCTGGAAGGCAACGTGTGCCGTTTATCCTTTGAACAGGCAAAAGCTATTCTTGATCTGCGCTTGCAGCGTCTTACGGCTCTGGGACGTGATGAAATCGCCGATGAACTGGATAAACTTGCAAAAGAAATTACCGAATATCTGGAAATTTTGCGCTCCCGTGAACGCATTCTTGCAATTGTGCGCACCGAGCTTGAAGCAATCAAAGCGCAACACGCCACCCCGCGCAGAACAGAAATTGTTGAATCAGACGCCGATTTTGAAGATGAAGATCTTATTCAACGGGAAGAAATGGTCGTCACCGTTTCCCATGCGGGATACATTAAACGGGTGCCATTATCCACGTATCGTGCGCAGCGGCGCGGCGGTAAGGGGCGCTCTGGCATGTCCACAAAAGATGAGGATTTTGTAACCCGTCTGTTTGTCGCGTCCACCCATGCCGAAGTGCTGTTTTTCTCGTCGAAAGGGCGCGCCTACAAACTCAAGGTATGGCGTTTGCCTCTTTCTGCCCCGCAAGCGCGCGGCAAAGCTTTAATCAATATTTTGCCGCTGGAGCAAGATGAGCGCATCACATCCATCATTACGTTGCCAGAGGATAATTCCGAACGCGAGCGTATGCAGATCATGTTTGCCACAACGGGCGGCACTGTACGCCGCAATGCGTTGTCTGATTTCGCACAGGTGAACAGGGCAGGTAAAATTGCCATGAAGCTGGATGAAGGCGAAGCTATTGCCGAAGTTCAGTTGTGTACGGAATTTGATGATCTGCTGCTGACGACAGCAAAAGGCCAGTGCATTCGTTTCCCGGTGACCGATGTGCGTATTTTCAAAGGCCGTGACTCAACAGGTGTGCGCGGTGTCCGTCTGGATGCCGATGATAAGCTGATTTCCATGGCAATTATTCATCATATTGAAGCATCTGCTGATGAGCGTATGGAATATTTGCGCCGAGCGGCCGCCTTACGTCGTCTGGCCTCTCAGGATGAAAATGAAACGGAAGAGCTGGCAGCAGAGGCGGCATCTGATGCGGAAGAAATGACATCTTCTGGCGAACTCAGTCAGGAACGCTATATTGAAATGGGAGCTGCCGAGCAGTTTATTCTGACAATTTCTGAAAATGGATATGGCAAGCGGACCTCTTCTTATGAATACCGTATTACCGGACGTGGCGGAAAAGGCATTGTTGCTATGGCGGTAACGCCGCGCAATGGCAATTTGATTGCTTCGTTCCCGGTTGAGGACAACGACCAGATTATGCTGGTAACCGATGGTGGCCAGCTTATCCGCTGCCCTGTAAACGGTATTCGTTTGACAGGACGCTCCACACAGGGCGTCATTGTTTTCAATACCGCTGAAGAAGAGCGCGTTGTCTCTGTATCCCGCGTAACAGAAGATGCAGACGAAGAAGGCTCCGCAGAGGAAAGTGCCATGCCGGATGATGGAAACACCTGATGCGTGAAAACGGTCGCATTGGCCTTTATACGGGGTCATTTGATCCTGTAACATTGGGGCATCTGGACATCATCCGCCGCAGTTTGTCCTGTGTCGATCAGCTGGTTATTGCCATTGGTATCCATCCTGCAAAAACACCTTTTTTATCGGCGCAGGAACGGTGCAATTTGCTGGAAAGCGCCTGTACGGAATGTTTTCCGGAAGCTGCTGACAGGATTAAAATTATCACATTCTCAGGGCTCAGTGTTGAGGTGGCGCAAGAACAAGGGGCATCAGTCATGGTGCGCGGTTTGCGTGATGGCACCGATTTTGATTATGAAATGCAGCTTGCAGGTATGAATGAAAAGCTTTTACCGGGGGTTCAGACATTTTTTATCCCGGCATCCAGTGAAAGCCGAATGATATCGGCCACGCTGGTCAGACAAATTCACGCGATGGGTGGCGCTATAAGCCAATTTGTGCCATCAACAGTTGCTCATCATCTCGCAAAAAGAGCGTAATCACTTTTCCAGAATAAACAAACAGAGGAAAGAGCATGTTCAAGAAAATTCTTGCTTTCGCGCTTGCGGTAAGTTTTATCAGTTTTGCTGTGCCGGCAGCCAGCGCATCCGAAAACATGGTGCTGGAAACCAACAAAGGGCAGGTGGTTATTCGTCTGCGTGCCGATTTTGCGCCCAAGCATGTAGAGCGCATCAAAACCCTGACGCAGGAAGGTTTTTATAACGGCGTGCCATTTCACCGTGTGATTGAAGGATTCATGGCGCAAACCGGCGACCCTACAGGAACAGGCACAGGAAAATCCAGCTACCCCGATTTAGCGCAGGAATTTACCCAAACACCTTTTGTGCGCGGAACAGTGGGCATGGCGCGTGGCGCAACCAGAGACAGTGCGAACAGCCAGTTTTTCATCTGTTTCGAGCCTTCTTCATGGCTGGATGGACAATACACGGTAATCGGTGAGGTTATTGAAGGAATGAGTGTTGTCGATAGCCTTAAAAAAGGTGCGCAAGGCTCCGGTACTGTGTCTAACCCGGATAAAGTGGTGAAAGCAACGCTTGTATCGCGCTAAAGCCATAGACACATATTTTTTGAATCATTTTTTATCATACAGAAAGTAGAGACAATGAGTGAGACGCAAAACGCAGATCGTTTAATTGTGGAAACCACCAAAGGGCAGGTTATTATTGAAATGCATCCGCATTTGGCACCTAATCATGTGGAGCGCATCAAAGAACTGGCAAGTACTGGTTTTTACAATGGTGTGCCTTTTCATCGCGTAATTGATGGCTTTATGGCGCAAACCGGCGATCCCACAGGCACAGGTGCAGGCGGTTCTGGCCAGAAGCTGAAAGCAGAATTTTCAAAAGAAAAGCATGTGCGTGGCACCGTTTCCATGGCGCGTGCGGCCAATCCTGATTCAGGCGACAGCCAGTTTTTTATCTGCTTTGAAACATCCCCATGGTTGGACGGTCAATATACGGTGTGGGGTACCGTGGTCGAAGGCATGGAAAATGTTGATAAGATCAAGCGCGGCGAGCCTGTGAAGGATCCTGACAGCATTATTTCTGTGAAAGTTGCCTAATTTTTAAGGTAGAGATAACACAACAAGCATGTCTCATATACGATCATTTTTAGTGTATGCGTCATGCTTGGATTGCGGTAAGGAAAGATTTTTAAAGAGTTGATCTGCCTTTGTGTAAAATACTTTGTACCCATTTCGGTAAAAATATATGCAGTTTTACTGCTCCGCATTGCCCTACAATCAGCGAAGCTATAATTGTGTAGAGGCAATAACCTATAGTGGGTTCATCTAACGTTTTTAATTCAAACCACGGGTAAGAGTCAAAATTTATAGCGAAACACTGCAATCATGCGTGATTATTTTTGCTATAAATAATTTTATAAGCAGCCGCTTATTTTATGCCCCAGCCAGAGCTGTGCGAATACGTATAGCATGTTCCTTCAAGGTTTCGGGGTCGGCCATCGTTTGCGTATGAGGGCCAAGCGGGATGCCTTCCTTGCGCGGCAGGATATGGAAATGAATATGGAATACCATTTGTCCGCCCGCGCTTTCGCTAAATTGCTGGATGGTGAGGCCATCCGCATCAAACGCTTTGGTGGCCGCAATGCCGATCTTCCGGGTTGTTTTAATCAGTTCCGCCAAGCAATCGGGGGAAATATCCAGAAGATTACGGGCAGGGGTTTTCGGTATAACCAGCGTGTGTCCGGGAACGCGCGGCATTACATCCATAAATGCCAGACTATGCTCATCCTCATACACCTTATGGCAGGGCAGTTCGCCCCGCAGGATCTTTGCAAACACATTGTTGGTATCATAAGGGATCTGCGGAATGCTCATGGACAAAATCCTTCAAAAACAATCTGGTTGGCATAACGTTCGGCGCGGGCGCGATCCTGAGGGGTGCGCACTGTCCAGCTCATTACCGGAACATGCATGATGCGACGCGCAAGGGCAACGCTCAGGCGGGGCAGATCGTGGACATCCCACGACAAAGCGTGGGGACGGGTGACCGGCCAATGCAGCATGTTACGCGCTGAAAACCGCATTCCGGCATCGAGAAACGACCAGTCCTTATCGGCTTTGAACGCACAGCCAATGATACCGCGCAGAACCTGCGGTTGAAGCTTGCGCACCAGCATCACAACGCGCGGATCAAACGATTTTACCAGCGCCAGCCCTTTATAGCCGCCAACCAGCTCGGCAACGCGGCGGGCAAGCTGATCCTGCTGGCCGTTCCAGCCGGATTTGACTTCAATCACCAGCGGCACTGTGCCGTTCACCATAGCCAGCATGTCCGAAAGTGACCACAGAGCATCCGTACTGTTGCGCATGGGGATATGCCGCAACGCCTCTCCCGTATGGGCATTCACAAGACCTGTGCCGTGGGTCAGCCGTTCCAGTGCCGCGTCATGGAACACAAAAGCATCGCCATCGTGGGTAAGCTGGACATCCACCTCAATGGCATAGCCGCGTTCCATGGCCGCCCTGACAGCCGAAGGGCTGTTTTCAATAACGCCCGATGCGGCATCGTGAAGGCCACGGTGCGCAATAGGGCGTTCAAAAAGGGCGGCAAGCTGGGTCATGCTACGCTGTTAGCCAACTTCAAACACGGCTTCAACTTCAACCGCCGCATTAAAGGGTAAGCAGGGCGCGCCTACGGCCGCGCGGGAATGGCGCCCCGATTCGCCCAGAACCGCCACCATCAAATCCGAAGCGCCGTTGATGACCGCAGGGTGATCGTGAAAATCAAGCCCGGAATTGACAAAACCGCCCAGCTTGACGCAGCGCACTTTATCCAGATGCGAAACAGCAACTTTAAGCTGCGCCAGAATGTTGATAGCGCAAAGCTTTGCAGCTTCCACGCCTTGCTCGATGGTGACATCGGAGCCAACTTTGCCTTTAAACGCAATGCCATCCGCATTCATCGGCAGTTGACCGGAGATAAATACCAGATTGCCAGAACGCACAAACGGAACATAGTTTGCGGCGGGGGCAGCCGGAGTGGGCAGGACAATATTCAGTTCTTTCAAACGCTCTTCAACAGTGCTCATGTGACAAAATTCCATAATTGCATCATAATGATCTGCCTCATTTGTGCGCGAGTGCGCTGCTAAACGCAAGAGGGAGTCCGGTATTTCAACCGGACTTAAGCTTAATTTTTATAACAAACGATGGGAAACGGTGTGAACGCTTATTCATTTTTCAAAGAAAAATGCCTTGCATCTGTAGCGGCTATGGTCATTGTGGCAGCGCCACAGGCGGCTTTTGCTGCACCGGATGGATTGGTGACGCACCGCGCCATTTATGATCTGCGGGTTGCCGAATCGCGCGGGGCAACCGGAATCACCAGCGGAGACGGGCGGCTGGTCTATGAATTCAAACGCGATCAATGCGGCGGATACACCTCCGTTTACCGGCAGGTGATGAGCCTAAAGGCCGCTGAGGGCAACCCCACCACCATTGATTTCCGCTCCACCGCTTTTGAAAATGATGCGGAAGACTTTTTCCGTTTTGAAAACAAAAACATTATCAACGGCACAGAAGATAGCGCCATCCAAGGCGAAGCGCAGCGCAATGAAAAAGGGCTTGCCGTTACCCTCACCAAACCTTCTGCACAAAACATCACCTTGGACAACGCCGCATTGTTCCCCACCCAGCACATGAAACAGGTGTTGAAAAGCGCCCGTGAAGGCAAAAACCTCTTTGAAGCGCCGATCTTTGACGGTTCAGGCAAAGCAGACAGTGCCGGTGATACGCTGACGCTCATTGGCAAAGGCATAACAGACACGCCCGATGATTTGGAACAGGTGGCGCGCGATGCCAAACTGGAAAACATCCGCCATTGGCCAATCACCATCAGCTATTTTGATAAAACGGCTGCTGTAACCGAACAAACCCCAAAATTTGTTTTTAAAGCAGACATTTACGAGAACGGGATCACCCGCAATCTCAACCTGAATTACGGGACTTTTTCTGTTCAGGCAAAGTTGGTAGGGCTGGAGCTGCTGCCAGATCAGCCGGAAGGTCAATGCGAAAAGCCTTAGTCTCAGAGCTGTAACGCATAAAAAAGCGGCTTTCTGAAAGCCGCTTCATAAAAAACATGTGGTTTCTTGTGGTGTTGTGCAATGTTTGGATGCGTTCTTTTAAACGCCCAACATGCGCTGCCAGCCAGCAGCATCGTTCTTCCGGGTGCGCCCTTGGCAAGGTTCTACGCGCACACCGGCAATAAAGGGCGGTTGGCGTCCCTGATTGGAGCGGCGCAGAATATCCACGGTTTCCTTGCACGCAATAATCCGCAGATTCCGCTGGCTGCGGGTGATGTGCTGCACTTCTTTCTGCACATCCGTAAAGCCTGGAACCACCATCAAAATAGCGCGGCCTCCGAGCAGAATTTCCGCAGAATGCCCACCATGACGCAGGGAATCATTGGCAATGCGCACCGCTCTGGAAAGGCGGGAAGGGTTATGCTGCTCAATGACCGTATAAAGACGCTCGCCGCGCGGTGCTGGCTTGTGCCGTCCTTGGGAAAAAGCTGGCGCTGCCGTTGCAAGACTGGCGGCAACAATCACCGCAGCTTTTAAAAAGGAAGATTTCATCAAAGAGCCCCCGGAATGAAATTTTACAAAATACATATTGCTCTTCATAGAAAAAGAAATATGGCTGAACTGTGTTCCTTATTTACTGTTTTTGGCAGTAAAAGCAAGTGCCGTAACGCACAGGTCATTGCCAGACGGAAACAGGATGCAAGAATATTACCCTTCAGCAACGGCAATATTGTCAATCAGGCGGGTGGCACCCAGGCGCGCCGCCACCAAAAGACGGGCAGGGGCGTTATAAAGCGGAAGAGGAATAAGGGTTTCAGCGTGGCGCATTTCCAGATAATCCACTTCAAAACCTGTGCTTTGCAGCAACTCCATGCCGTGGCTTAATGCTTCCAAGGGCGGGCGGCCACCCGCAATTTCACGGGATAACTGTTGCAGCACCGTGTAAAGCCCCGGAGCATGTTTGCGATCCATCTCTGAAAGATACACATTGCGCGATGACCGCGCCAAGCCGTCCGGTTCACGAAAAACAGGGGCAGGAATGATCTGTATGGGAATATCCAGATCCCGCACAAGCTGCTCAACCACTTTAAGCTGCTGATAGTCTTTTTCGCCAAACACCGCAAAATCCGCGCCCGTTTGCATGAACAGCTTGGTCACAACAAGAGCAACACCTGCAAAAAAATGCGGACGCGCGACGCTTTCCAGTTCTCTTGCGGGGCCGCCCGGAATAAGGGTGCAATCAAAGCCTTCCGGATACATTGTGCCAGCATCAGGGGCATACACCGCATGGGCAGGTTCATACCTGAGTTTGGCAATATCATCCTCCAGCGTGCGCGGGTAAGTGCCAAAATCTTCATGGGCTGCAAACTGGGCAGGGTTTACAAAAATGGAAACAATCACCTTATCCGCATGACGCGCCGCCAGCCTGACCAGCTCCAGATGGCCTTCATGCAAGGCGCCCATGGTGGGAACCAGCGCAACGCTATAGCCTTCCTTGCGCCAACTTTGCACCAGTGTGCGTAAATAATCTGGCGAATGCACTTTTTCAAGCATGGCAAAAATCCCCGCTGAGCCATAAGGGAGTTATATAACCTAAGACATATAATCATTGTATATGTCTCAGGTTATATTAAGTCTTTATTTTGTAGCATTAAATTTTTTAGAAAATATCTATCGTGCAAAACCTAGAAAGTGGAATGTGTTGCAACACATACTTTTTCCTGTTTTGCGGAGTGGTTCTTTCGTAGATGCTGGCCTTGGTCAGCATGACGATGACAAAAAGGAAGTGAAAAAAGTAGAGGGAAGTTTGTTGGTGTCACTGTTTTTGACATCCATAGCAGGGTTCTAGCCAGTGAGGATATAAAACCTTGCAACAAAACGATAACTTATAGCCTGAATCCTATCATCATTTATATGTCTCAGCCTCTATGTTATGGCGATGAATGCAACCATCCATGAGATTTTTCTGCTGTGGCATTATTTTTCGTGGATGCTGACTTTCGCCAGCATGACGAAGGTGTTTTGCGCGGCATCTTTTAAAGTGCGGCAGGTGTTATATTCAGACAAACAGTTCGGCGGTGTGGTAATGCGTGTGACCCGCGGTCAGCCGCAGCAAATATCAACCGCGATGTGTCCGGAAGGGGTAAACACCTGCAAATCAATACGCTTGCGCGGTTCTTGAGGATTGATGTTTATAACTGCCCGGCTGCCCCACAGCAAGCGAAGCAGTTCCTGTGTTTTGATACCTGTGCGAGAGCGGAAAAAATCCGCCGTGCGCAAAGGTTTCTGATACACAAACGCAATATTGTTAACGGGCTTGCGACCATCTGTTTTTTCATTACCCAGACGATCAGGGGACGCATCTTGAAACGCCGTCATCGCAGAACTCCTCACACGCGATTGCGACACTACCACACTTTTTTTACCGTACACTTTTACTGACATAGCAACTTTTAACTAATTTCGGATGGCGAAACACGCAATTGAGTTCCGCTGGAGAGCCTTACATGCAGCTTGCGCTGTCTTTTCATTGAAACCGGCAAAACGCGCACGGTAGAGGGTAGTATCCCCCTTGGCAACCGGTTCGGTAAAGGGTTCTGCGCCAGACAAGACCTGAGCAGCACGGGTGCGCGCACGCTCAAGCAATTGTTCAGCACTGCCGACATTATCTGTTGCGCCGATCTGGATAAACCATCCGGTACGCACAGGCGCTTGAGTTTCTGCAACCGCTGGCTTGGAAGGCTCAACCGCTGCTGCAACCTTTGGCGCTGCCGGTGCAACTGATTCTGTACGCTGATTGTTATGCGTGGCTTTTGCATTTAAATCAATAGGGTTAACGGCCACTGTTTTAACAACAATGGAGTTTTTATCGGTTGCCGGCGCAGCCGCTGCAACCTGAACCGTTTCTGCTGGGGCAGATGGAACACGCAAGGCTGTTTGGGATTTTACAGGAAGACCGCGAAACGCGCCCGATGTGACGGTGCCAGTGGTGGCGGTATTGCCTGCTTCAACAGGTGTCGTCGCCGCATAAGCCAATGTTTCGGTGTTTTTCACTTCAACAACTTGCGGCTTTGGGCCTGTGACCCAGCGCATACCATTGCTGGCGCTCTGGCTATCAGGTGTGACGGTATCATTCGCCCAGGCAACGCGCTGCGCGGCTGTTGGCGTGGTTGCGGATGCACTCACCGGAACAACGCCGGTTGTTGTATCGTCTACCGTGGTGACGGCCGCTGTTTCTTCAGATACTTGCGCTTGTGCCACAACATTGGCTGGAGCCGCCACAGGCAGCACGACAGGCTCCGCTGATTCCGCAGTTTCAATCACATCACGCAACGTTGCTGGCATGGCTTTTGGCATGGGTGCCTGTGCAACGGCCGGTTCTGCAACGGGTGCTGGCGTTGTGGCTGGAAGCATGGCTGCCGTGACCACGGCTGAGCGAATATTGGCCGGAGGTGGAACGGGCAGGGCAACAACCTGGGCAACTGCACCTTGGGTGGAAAGACTGGTTTCCGCCATCAATGGCGCACGGCGTGAACCGCGGGTGGCTTTGGGCAAATGGGCCAGCACCAGATTCTGCATCCGGCTATCGCGTTCGGCACCTGTGCGGCCACCCAGCACCACCGCCACCACATGGCGGTTGCTTTCTTTGGCCGAGGTTAGCAGGTTAAAGCCGGAAGCGCGGATAAAGCCGGTCTTGATGCCATCCACGGCTTCAACGCGACCCAACAGACGGTTATGGGTGCGGATTGTGCTGCCTTTCCATGAAAAGCTGCGGGTATTGAAATAACGGTAAAGCTGCGGATGCTGCTCCTGAATAGCTTGACCAAGCGTGGCAAGATCACGGGCTGTACTCACCTGACGGGTGTTAGGCAGACCGTGAGGGTTCACAAAAGTGGTGCGGTTCATGCCCAAACGGCGCGCTTTGGCCGTCATCTGCTGTGCAAACGCTGCCTCAGAACCGGAAATATTTTCAGCAACCACCACGGCCACATCGTTCGCGGAACGGGTCACCAATGCTTTAATGGCATCTTCAACGGAAATTTTCTCGCCGGGACGCAGCCCCAGTTTTGAAGGAGGCTGACCGACAGCATAGGCGCTGGCTGTAAGCTCCGAATCAAGCCGCAATTTGCCGCGCTGGATTTCATCAAACAGCATAAACAGCGTCATAACCTTGGTAATGGAAGCAGGGTAGCGGGGGGCATCGGGGTTCAGGGAGTGCATGACTTTGCCCGATTGGGCGTCAACCACAATCTCGGCCACAGGAGGGCTGTAACCACCACCACGCTTGGCTTGCTGCCTTGCGGCTTCTGCGGTTTCAATTGCCGCAAGGCTGGCACCCGCCAGACCCAGAACCAATGCACTCGCAACAACACGCACACGCTTTACGGTCACGCCACTTAAAATCATCGTAACAATCCCCATGCTGTATCAGACTCCATGGCCCCCACCTTGGAAATCCGCAGCATATTCCCCAGAAAAAATCCAGCGCACCATTGTTCGAGAACAATAATAATCCGCCGCTACTCGTAATCTGTCGATCAAGGGTACTCACCCAACAACACGATCTACTGTAAGGGAACGCGGTTACGGAGGCGTTAAAGGTTATGTTTAACAAAGCGTTACGCACAAGAGAGCTGTAACCTGTTAAAGCTGTTAACCGCCATACTATGAAGCGAATCAGCCGCTGGCACAACATAGCCCTTCGCTGTATAACCGCGATGAACCCCTTGTAACTCCTGATGGGGACTACTATAATTTAAACATGCAAACGGCATTGTGTTGCCCTTGCATTGGTTTGTATCCCCATAAGATCCCTTGTGGACAAGGGTTCATAAAAAACCTGTAGCAGGAATAGGTTAAGCGGTATGCACGCGCGAAATGAAAGAATAAACGGTCTTTATGTATGTGCTTCCGGCTCGCCCCCTTTTGGCACAGGTGGGAATGACGACCACGGTACCCATGTTATTACAAAGACCAATACCAGCGTAAAGCGTCCAAGTCTCTACAGGGTGCTGTTGCTGAATGACGACTACACCCCCATGGAATTTGTAGTCCATGTTCTGGAACGGTTTTTCAACCGTGATAAAGAACAGTCCATCGCCATTATGTTGCAAGTTCACAACACCGGTTCCGGTGAGTGTGGAATTTATACCTATGAAGTCGCCGAAACAAAAGTCACGCAGGTTATGGACTTTGCCCGCAGACACCAGCATCCTTTACAATGTGTCATGGAAAAGAAGTGAGACCCCGCATTGCCCAGTTTTTCACGCAGCCTTGAAGAAACACTTCACCGCGCTCTGGCGCTTGCCAACCAGCAACGCCATGAATATGCTACGCTGGAACATCTGCTTCTGGCTTTGACAGAAGACAATGACGCGCAGGCTGTGTTACGCGCTTGCAGTGTGGATGTGACTGTTTTAAAAACACAACTGGTTGAATATATTGAAAGCGAACTGGAAAATCTGGTAACCGCCGGTTCCGAAGATTCAAAGCCAACCACCGGATTTCAGCGCGTTATCCAGCGGGCAGTGATTCATGTGCAGTCTTCAGGCCGCGAAGAAGTCACCGGCGCCAACGTGTTGGTCGCCATCTTTGCCGAGCGCGAAAGCCATGCCGCTTTTTTCCTGCAAGAACAGGATATGACCCGCTATGATGCGGTCAATTACATCAGCCACGGCATTGCCAAAAATGGCAGCACCGCTGACAGCCGCTCAGCACGCAACAGCAACACGGAGGATGAAGCCGCAGCCACCACCGGAGAAACATCCAATACACGCAAAAAAGCCGAAGCGCTGGATTCCTACTGCATCAACCTCAATAAAAAAGCCAAAAGTGGCAAGGTTGATCCGCTTATTGGCCGCGAAACCGAAGTGCAGCGCACCATTCAGGTGCTGTGCCGTCGCCAGAAAAACAATCCGCTGCTGGTGGGGGAACCAGGCGTGGGTAAAACGGCCATTGCGGAAGGTCTGGCACTGAAAATTGTGCGCGGAGAAGTGCCGGAAGTGCTTTCCAAGGCCATCGTGTTTGCGCTCGATATGGGCGCCTTGCTGGCTGGCACCCGCTACCGCGGCGATTTTGAAGAACGCCTGAAACAGGTGGTCAAAGAACTGGAACTGCTGCCCCACGCCATCTTGTTTATTGATGAAATCCATACCGTTATCGGAGCAGGGGCAACATCCGGCGGGGCAATGGATGCTTCCAATCTTCTCAAACCCGCTTTGGGTTCGGGTGCAATAAAGTGCATGGGCTCTACCACCTACAAAGAGTTTCGCCAGCATTTTGAAAAAGACAGGGCGCTGGTGCGCCGGTTCCAGAAAATTGATGTGGCGGAACCCAGCATTACCGATGCCATTGAAATTCTGAAAGGTGTAAAGCCCTATTATGAAAGCTTCCACAATCTGAAATTTACCGATGATGCGGTCAAGGCGGCTGTGGAGCTTTCCGCGCGTTATATCAATGATCGAAAACTTCCTGATAAAGCATTGGATGTATTGGATGAAACCGGCGCTGCGCAAATGCTGCTTCCGGAAGAAAAACGCAAAAAAATTATCAATGTTGAAGATATTGAAACCACGGTGGCAAGCATTGCGCGCATTCCGCCAAAATCTGTTTCCAAGGATGATGTGGAAACATTGCGCAGTCTCACAACCAGTCTGAAAAGGGTGGTGTTTGGGCAAAATAACGCCATTGATGCCCTGTCTTCCGCAATCAAGCTGGCGCGCGCGGGTCTGCGTGATCCTGAAAAACCCATCGGCTGCTATCTCTTTTCCGGCCCCACGGGTGTGGGGAAAACCGAAGTGGCCAAGCAGCTTGCGGATACGTTGAGCCTTAAAATGCTCCGCTTTGATATGTCAGAATATATGGAGCGGCATACCATTTCCCGTCTGATTGGCGCACCTCCCGGCTATGTGGGATTTGACCAGGGCGGGTTGCTGACCGATGGCGTGGATCAGACGCCCCATTGTGTGCTGCTGCTGGACGAGATTGAAAAAGCCCATCCGGATCTGTTTAACTTGCTGTTGCAGGTAATGGATCACGGCAAGCTCACCGATCACAATGGCAAGGAAGTGGATTTCCGCAATGTCATCCTGATTATGACCACCAATGCCGGCGCATCCGATCTGGCGCGCGCGCCTATCGGTTTTGGCCGTGAAAAACGGGCAGGGGAAGATACCGAAGCCATCAACAAACTGTTTTCTCCAGAGTTTCGCAACCGTCTGGATGCCATTATTCCGTTTGCCAATCTGCCAGCAGAAATTGTGCAGCAAGTGGTCGAAAAATTTGTACTCCAGCTTGAAGCCCAGCTTGCAGACCGCAACGTTACCATTGAACTGGATGACGAAGCCAAAGCATGGATTGCCAAAAAAGGCTTTGATCCCATGATGGGCGCGCGGCCTCTTGCGCGGGTTATTCAGGAAAACATCAAAAAGCCGCTGGCTGAAGAAGTGCTGTTCGGGCAGTTGCAGGGCGGCGGTACGGTACGGGTTGTGCTGGATGCGGGAGAACAAAAGCTGCGGTTTGAATATCCAGAACCTTTAGCAAAACCGAAAGCAGAAAAAGTAACGGCAAAACCTGCTGCAAAAACAGCCGTAGCGGCTAAAAAGAAAACACTGGTGAAGAAGAAACCCTCTCCGCCCAAAGCCAGCACAAAGAAAGAGCCTACGGCGTAAGGCTGATTGCTGAACCCTTCCGTGCATAGCATTCTGCACAACGGTGATGGCGGCCTCATTGCGCTGGCGCGGCACCATCATCTACGATCCGCGTTGGCCGTGGCATTCGGCTGCAGCACTTTGAGGACAGGTAATAGCCTCAAGCCAATACCTTCGCTGCAAATGTGTGTAGTTCAAAAAATCAAATTTTAAGTGATTTTTATTTTGGGAAGCAGGTTGGATAAATCTTTAAAAGATGAGTATACAAGTAATGTTATCTCAGCTAATCTTTTATGTGTCTCATTATTTATAGGAATACAAAGGTTTCTATTTTTGTATGTAATTCGATATATCTCATTAACTGTAGAGCCAGTATAATATTCTTTTCCGCCTTCAATAGGTGATGCTTGTTGTTGTATCTTTAGAAAAGAAGTTAGTGATTCCGCTCGATGGGCAACGGCATGTCTGAGCATATCAGCATCAGGAAATTCTCTTTTAAATACTCTTGATGCTTCTCTTAATTCATCATGGGCAACCTGAGCACTTATTATTGGCGTAAGATTCATAGAAGATTTGATAGCTTCTAAGGCTTTTCCAAAATGGAAAACTGTCATAACCAAATCGCGGCTTGCGATATTATCCCAAAATTTGAAAGTAGCCATATTCCGGGTAAATGTTAATAAATCTTCTTCTCTTTCATTTGAAACAGCTTGGCGCAATTGATCTGTATAAGAACAGAGATTTACTGCTGCTTTACACTCCTCAAGATATGTATTCAAATTAATTGTATTAAATAGCAAAACCATAGAATTCTTCTGCTCATCTTCGCTTGGAAGAGAATTTATAAAAGGCGTAAGAATACCTGCATCATAGATACAATCTGAATTTAAGTCAGGGGCAAACAACTCAATTCCTTATTATTCATACTGCCACACTAACAACAATATATTGCTAGCCTAAACCCATTCATTTAATGATTAATTTCAAAAATCACTCCCACTCAATCGTACCCGGCGGTTTGGACGTAACATCATAGACCACGCGGTTGATGCCGCGCACTTCGTTGATGATGCGCGTGGCGGCGCGGCCAAGGAAGTTCATGTCATAGGGGTAGAAGTCGGCGGTCATGCCGTCGATGGAGGTCACGGCGCGCAGGGCGCAGACATATTCATAAGTGCGGCCATCGCCCATCACGCCAACGGTGCGTACCGGCAACAGGACGGCGAAAGCCTGCCAGATGGTATCATAAAGACCGGCTTTGCGGATTTCATCGAGGTAAATCTTGTCGGCTTGGCGTAAGATGGCCAGCTTTTCCGGCGTGATGCCGCCCGGGCAACGGATAGCAAGACCAGGGCCGGGAAACGGATGACGCCCCACAAACGCATCCGGCAAGCCCAGTTCACGCCCCAGAGCGCGCACTTCATCTTTGAAGAGTTCACGCAGCGGCTCCACCAGCTTCATGTTCATGCGTTCAGGCAAGCCGCCCACATTGTGGTGCGATTTGATGGTCACGGAAGGGCCACCGGAGAAGGAAACACTCTCGATAACATCAGGGTAGAGCGTACCTTGCGCCAGAAATTCTGCACCGCCAATTTTCTTGGCTTCCGCTTCAAACACTTCAATGAACAGGCGGCCAATGATTTTGCGTTTGGTTTCAGGGTCATCAACCCCATCGAGCTCTTTCAGGAACAGCGCAGCGGCATCCACATGCACCAACGGAATATTGTAATGGCCTTTAAACAGCGCAACAACTTCTTCTGCCTCATTGGCGCGCATCAGGCCGTGATCCACGAACACGCAGGTGAGTTGATCGCCAATGGCTTCATGGATAAGCACTGCGGCCACAGCCGAATCCACACCGCCGGAAAGCCCACAAATCACGCGGCCTTTGCCCACCTGCTCGCGGATTTTATGCTTCATGTCATCGCGGTAAGCACCCATGGTCCAGTCAGGAGTGCAACCAGCAATCTTCAGTACAAAATTCTGCAAAAGCTGTGCGCCTTCGGGCGTATGCACCACTTCAGGGTGGAATTGCACACCATAATAGTGCCGTTGTTCATTGGCAATTGCGGCGAAAGGCGCGCCCTCAGAGGCGGCAATCACTTCAAAGCCTTGAGGCAGAGCGGTTACGCGGTCGCCGTGGCTCATCCAGACGGTATAGTCTTTGCCCGTTTGCCATACACCATCGAACAGGGGGCTTTGTGCTTTTACATTCACTTCTGCACGGCCAAATTCACGGTGATGACCGGCCTCCACTTTTCCGCCCAATTGTTCAACCATTGTCTGTTGGCCGTAACAGATGCCCAACACGGGAATACCCGCGTTGAAAACCGCTTCTGGCGCGCGGGGGGATTTGTCTTCCGTGACGGATGCAGGGCTGCCAGAAAGGATAACAGCGCGGGGGTTGAATGTTGCAAACGCTTCTTCAGCATTTTGAAAAGGAATAATGGCGCAGTAAACGCCCGCTTCGCGTACGCGGCGCGCAATCAGCTGGGTGACTTGCGAACCAAAGTCGATAATCAGAATGCGGTTGTTTTCAGAAGCGGAAGACATGGGCTAAACCTGTCAGCAAAAGAGAAGTGATGGCTGTTTTTGTGCGTTTTTAAGGCTCAGGTCAAGACAGAATTATACAAGCGAGACAATATCGTTTATCAAGAGAGCGAAAGCGTAAAGGAAATATGCCATGGATCAGGCACTCAGGCTAAACCGCCGTGCGGTATTATTTATAAATGGCCGCGCCCGCCGTGGGCAGGAATCACTGGAAATGATTACAAAACGTTTTCAGGATGCAGGCATTTCCGTTAGCGTTGAGCCTTTTAAAGGCACGAAGGAACTGCGTGAAGATTGCGAACGCTTGAAAAGCGATACGGATTTCTTTGTGTTGTGCGGGGGGGATGGCACCATCCGTTCTTCCGCGGCAGCCATTGTTGAAGCAGGCTTGCCCTTGGGAATCATGCCTATGGGTACGGCCAATGATCTGGCGCGAACGCTGGGCATTCCGGCTGATCTGGAAAAAGCAGCGGATATTATCATCGCCGGTCACACCCAGAAGATTGATCTTGGTTCGGTGAACGATCATTATTTCTTCAACGTTGCCAGTATTGGCATCAGTGCCGATCTGGCCAAAAACCTCACGGGAAAAGTCAAAAAGCGTTGGGGAAGGTTGGGCTATGCGTTTGCCGCCATCAAAGTATTGCTCAATGCACGGCCATTTGGGGCAGAAATCATTGGCAGCAATTGCAGTGCAAGTGTTCGCACTTACCAGATTGCAGTGGGCAATGGGCGGCATTATGGCGGCGGCAACGTCATTGAAGCCAATGCGCGGATTGATGACGGCAAGCTGGATCTTTACAGCCTGGAAATTGGCAGCGTGTGGAAGCTTGCGTTTATGGCGCGGAAGTTCCGCAACGGCAAACACGGCGCCATGAATGAAGTGCGCACCGAGCGTTGCGAGGAATTCGATATCCGCACCCGCAAGCCCCGTTCTATAAATCTGGATGGTGAATTGCTCACCCAGACACCGGCGCACTTTAAAGTACACCCCCAAGCAATCACGGTATTCGTGCCGCAACAGCCTCTCCCGTAGAGGAAAAGGCTAAAACTTATTTCTTTTTGTTATCAAAAGGGTTATCCGGCTGGCGGAATGTCAGGCGGATGGGCGTACCCGGCATTTTGAAGCTTTCGCGCATACTGTTCACCAGATAGCGCACATAGGATGTGGGCAGATGATCGGTGCGGGTACCAAAGATCACAAAATGCGGTGGTCGGGCTTTGTCTTGGGTGATGTAACGTAATTTAATCCGCGCACCTTTTACGGCGGGCGGTGGATGGTTGTTCATCACATCGGTGAACCAGCGGTTGAGACGGGCGGTGGAAACGCGCAAATTCCAGATGCGGTGGGCTTCCACCACGGCTTCCATCAGCTTTTCAATACCTTTGCCACTGAGGCCGGATAGCGTCACCAAGGGCGCCCCTTTTACTTGCGGCAACAGCCGGTCAAGCTCTTCGCGCTGTTCTTTCCAGAAGCCGGGAGTGTCTTCAATCAGATCCCACTTGTTCAGTGCAACCACAAAAGCGCGGCCTTCGCGCTCCACCAGTGAACCGATGGTGAGATCCTGTTTTTCAAACGGCACTGTTGCATCCAGCAGTAGAACGACAACCTCCGCAAAACGCACAGCACGCAAGCCATCGCTGGCGGCCAGTTTTTCCAGCTTTTCCACCACCTTGGCGCGGCGGCGCAGACCTGCGGTGTCAAACAGCTTTACTTTTTTACCGCGCCATTCCCAGTCAAGACCAATAGAATCGCGGGTGATACCGGCTTCCGGCCCCGTTAGCAGACGCTCTTGCCGCAGCATCCGGTTAATCAGGGTGGATTTACCGGCATTGGGGCGGCCAACAATGGCAATCCGCAGGGGAGCGCCTTCACTTTCGTCGTCTTCTTCGGGAAACTGGTCTTCGGGCAGCGTTTTAAGCACCTCCAGAATACTGGACAGCAGCTCATACATGCCTTCGCCGTGTTCGGCAGAAATGGGGACAGGATCACCCAAGCCGAGGCGGAAGGCATCATACACATTGGCCAGCGCGTTGCGTCCTTCGGCTTTGTTGGCCACCAGAATAACCGGCTTGCCGCTGCGGCGGATGAGATCCGCAAAGCGTTCGTCTTCCGGTGTGATGCCGCTGCGGCCATCCACCACAAACAGTGCCAGATCGGCCTGTTCCAGCGCTTCCATTGTTTGTTCGCGCATACGGGCGGTGAGAGAGCCTTCCTGCGCTTCTTCCAGACCGGCGGTGTCAATGGCAAGAAATTCAAGATGTCCCAGCTGTGCATTGCCTTCGCGGCGGTCGCGGGTCACACCGGGCTGGTCGTCCACCAATGCAAGCTTTTGCCCCACAAGACGGTTGAACAGCGTGGATTTACCCACATTCGGGCGGCCAATAATGGCAATGGCGGGGCGCATGGAAAAACCTTGATAAAAATAAATGCTTTTTAAAAAACAGCAATGACATACCGTATGTGTTGGGTACAGCAAAATACGGTAAAAGATCAAGGCAATTGTTGTTTAGCCCTCATCTGCGGATAAAATTTGCTTTATGCAAACTTCATAAAATATGGCTTACAGTGCGTAATAATTATTCCTGCTATAGCTGATTTCCAATAAATTTATCATGTTATCATGCTTGCGCTATATTGTTCTTGCACTTCATAAACGCTTTCAAAAAAGTTCTATCTAGGGCTGCGCGGCCTGTGCTGGTGCCGGGGTAGAAGATGGTTGTGAAGGAGAACCAGCATCTTCGCGGGTTGCTTTGCGGTTGGATGCGGCACCGGGTGGTGTATCTCCTAAAATATCCAAAACAAGCTGTGCGCGGCCACGGGTTCCGGCAGGTGCGCTGAAATCGGATAAGACCATTTCGCCCCAGCGGCGTGCCTGTTCTTCATTGCCTGCTTTCCAAGCGGCAAGTGCCAGAATTTCGCGGGCGGCATGGCGCCATGTGCTGGAAGGATTTTCCGCAAGGGCTTGAATACGGCTTTCAATATCGCTGTATTGTCCTTGATCCAGCAGAATCTGGGCCGAACGAATCCGCGCAAGATCTTGCAAATCTTTTGAAAGAGCCTTGTCATCGGCCAGCACGTCAAATTGTTCATAAGCTCTGCTGGGTTCAACAATGGCATTGATAGAAGCATGGCGGAAGCGGGAAAGCGTTGCATAGCCTTTTGGCCCCTGATGCGACAGTTCCATAAATACGGTATCCGCTTCGGTGAATTTACCCTGCTGCGCCAGATCCAGCGCTGCTTGGTATTTCACGCTGGCTTCACCGCTTTTGCTTGTGTTGTACCATTCATAACCGCTCCAGGCCGCTGCCCCCAAAACCAGAGCAACACAGAGCGCACTCACCCAGGGCAAGGCTTTGCGTCCCATCTGTTTCAGGTTTTCACGCCGCAGGTCTTCATCAATATCGTTAAAGATGTCAGACATACTCGCTCCGTTTCATTAAAGCTGCACTGGATTCTGCGTATAATGTTTCGCCGATATTATGAAACATAACGATAATATAAAAAGATGCAATTAGGATTTTTATCTTTTTTCTAAGTTTTTGAAGGCGTTATATTATACACGTTTTCAGGTCTGGGGAAATCTCTATTTTGCACATCTGTTTTGTATTTTTCGATTGCTAAACGTATATCGCAACCAATATTGCCATATTTGTGTACAAAGCGTGGTACAGCTTCATTCAGCCCTAACATATCTTCCATAACCAGCACTTGCCCATCGCAATTTTTAGAGGCGCCAATGCCAATTGTAGGAATGCTCAGCGTATGGGTAAGCTGATCGGCAAGAGTTTCGGCAATCCCTTCCAGTACTATGGAAAATGCACCGGCTTGCTCTACACTGGCGGCATCTTCTGCAAGGATTTTCCACTCTGTTTCGGTGCGGCCTTGCGCTTTGAATCCGCCCAGCCGATGCACCGATTGCGGCGTCAGGCCAATATGACCCATGACTGGAATTCCGCGCTCAACCAGAAATTGAATTGTGTCAGCAATGTAACCTCCTCCTTCAATTTTGACAGCTCCGGCACCTGTTTCTTTCATGATGCGGGCGGCATGGCGGAATGCTTCTTCGGGGCTGGCCTCATAGCTTCCAAAAGGCATATCCACAACAATCAGTGCCTGTTTGGTTCCCTGCACTACGGCCTTTGCATGGAGAATCATCATTTCAAGCGTAACGGGCAGCGTTGTTTCAAAGCCATGCACCACCATACCGAGGGAATCACCCACCAGCAGGAAATCCACCAAGGGGTCTGCGATGCGTGCAGTATGCACAAAGTAGGATGTCAGGGAAACAATGGGATTTTTTCCCTTGCGCGCGCGGATATCTGGTGCCGTAATCCGTTTTTGTGTGCTATGGGAGGACATCATTACTCCGTGAATGCTATGGCTGTTTTAGCAAATGATTTGCGGTGGTTTCCTGGGCTAAGCGTCATTGAAACCGCTGTGTACACATCGTCTGCCTTGAGTCGCAGCAGAGCGAACCTGATCTAACTATGCTATATCGTTCTCAAAATCGAGGATTGTCTATGACTTTTTCCAGTTTTCTTGTTTTTATCGCGCTTGGAGCGGTTGCCGTGGTGCTGTGTATGGGATTATGGACGATGCTGCGGGGCAAAGATCCCCACCTTTCTCAAAAGCTTATGCAATGGCGGGTGATGCTTCAGTTTGCGGCTCTGGTTATCCTGATGGCCTTTGTCTATTTCTCCGCAAAATAAGGAACCTGTGTGTCCGGTATGCGTTTTTCGGACAGAACGTTTCATAAAAGGATTGAATGGAATGCCCGCATTACTGGTTTATGCCGCTGGCGCCGTGCTGGTGGGGATTGGGTACCGTGTGTTTAAAAAGGAATGGCAGCGCATCAATCGGGAGCTGGAAGAGCAGGACGTTGCACATTCGCAACCTGTGCCGCCTCCGGCCAAAACCTTGCGCCGTGATCCCAAAACCGGCGTATGGCAATAGCGTTTAGCGCGCGGATGCCTTTTCTGCAAAACGTAACGCCAGAATGGCCAATGGACGCACTTGGCTGGCAATCAGGCGGGCGTGGGGGGATTGTGCGTCCTGCATGTAAATCTGCGTGGCGAGTTCTTGCATTGTTGCCGCCAGACGGAACAGATTATACGCAAAATAGAAATTGATGTAGGGCAATTCCCCGATTTTGGTGATTTTTGCATAGGAATCCATGTAGGAGCGCAAATTTGGCACGCCCAATTCTGCCAGATTGTAGCCTTTCAACGCGCCTCTGCCGATACTGACATCGGATGGCGGCACAACCCATGCCAGCAAATGATATACTGCGTCAGCAATCGGATCGCTAATGCTGGTATTATCCCAATCGCGGATGGCAATGATTTCAGCATCAGTGGGGTGAAAGACAAGTCGGTTGAGATGGTAATTGCCATGCACGATTTTTGAAGGCTGTTCGGGTGGGAGATATTCCGGAAGCCATTGCGCCAGCTCTTCCATTTCATGGATTTCACCCAGCCGGTTGGTATTGTAAACATTTTCCCAACGTTTGATTTGCGAGGCCAGTGTAGAGCTGGATTGCGCCAGAGGAGCAAGTCCTAATGTTCCGGGGTCAAAGCTGTGCAATTTGGCAAGCGTGATGTTCATCACATTATACAGAGCCATGCGCTGGTCTTTTGGCATTCCGATGAGCGCAGCATCATTAAATGTGCGCCCTTCTGGATAATGTGCGATATAAAAAGGGGTTCCGATAACATGGGTTTCCTCGCACAACAAAAGAGGCTGGGCAACGGGAAACCCTATCCGGTGCAAGGTGGCAAGGATATAAAATTCCTTGCGCAGATGCACCAGTTCATCATGGGAAAAGGTGCTTTTGATATGGCGGATGCGGTAGCGCCCCTCAGGACTGGAAATAATATGCGAACCTGATCCCTGCTCCAGAGTGGGTGCATTGACAACCAGCGGTCCTCTGAAATTATTCAGCGTGCGTGTGAGATAGCTCTCAAGCTTTACCGCATCGAACGGCAGTTTTTTTTCAGCCGAAAGTGATGAAAGAAGTGTTTCGCTCGAAACGTCTTTTTGCACAGCTGCCGACACATTACACCACAGTAAAGAATGAAACTTGACCTCAATATCTTAAGGACAACTTCCTAATATTTTCTGGAAAGCAACGGGATAATTTTAATCTTTGGTTCTGATTTTCTTAATAACTCAGGCTATAACGCTGTGTTTTGTTGCAGAATTTCACAAAAAAATATAATTTTATTAGACGACATCATAGAAGAATTACCCACTATAAAAAGTGCAAAAAAGAACCCCGACAAAGCCGGGGTTCTGTTTTCTGAATAATGGGCAGTGCGTCAATTTACCGAATATCTGCCGTGATGTCTGTATCTTTGGTTTCCCAAAGGAACAGCCCACCCACAACCACGGTCATCAAGGCAATCACAATCGGGTACCACAAGCCGTAGTAGATGTTACCTGTGGCGGCCACCATTGCCGTTGCCAGAAGTGGCAGCATACCGCCGAACCAGCCGTTACCGATGTGGTAGGGCAGGGACATGGAGGTATAGCGAATGCGAGTGGGGAACGGTTCCACAAGATAGGCGGCAATCGGCCCATACACCATGGTCACATACAGCACCATGATGAACAGGATCAACAAGGTCATGGGTTTGTTGATTTCAGCCGTATTGGCAGATTTTGGATAGCCCGCTTCTGCAAGTGCGGCTGTCCATGTGGGGTTGCTCCATCCCTCAATCTGCGTGTTGCCAATGCTGACCGAAACCGGAGAACCGGCAGGAGCATCGCGCGTTTCAAAAGACAAACCGGATTTGGTCAGGAAGTCTTTTGCCCGATCGCAATCCGTGAAGTTTGACCAAGGTCCTACAAAAATATGGAAGTTACATTGTGCAGGATCGGTGGTAACCACAATCGGATTGTTCTGCTGGAACCGTTCAAGCGCAGGGTTCACATAGTGCGTCAGTGCGCTGAACAGCGGGAAGTAGGTGAGCGCTGCAATCAGACAGCCCGCAAGAATAATCTTCAAGCGGCCAATGTGATCGGAGAGCCAACCAAAGAAAATAAAGAATGGTGTTGCTAGCAAGAGCGAAAGACCAATCAGCGTATATGCTGTAAGGTAATCCACTTTCAACGTAATCGTGAGGAAGAACAGTGCATAAAATTGCCCTGTGTACCACACAACACCTTGACCCGCTGCCGCACCCAACAAGGCTAGCAAAACATACTTGTTATTTGGATACCGCAGAAAGCTTTCGGTAAGTGGCGCTTTTGAGCCTTTACCTTCGGCTTTCATTTGCTTGAATACCGGCGATTCATTCAGTTTCAGGCGAATGTAAAGCGAAAATACCAACAGCAACAGCGATACAAGGAACGGCAAACGCCAGCCCCATGATGCAAATGTTTCAGGCTCCATCGCAAGACGGCAACCGCCAATCACCAGCAATGACAGGAAGAAACCCATAGTCGCTGTTGTCTGGATCCACGAGGTGGCAAAGCCGCGGCGCTTCGGATTGGCATGTTCCGCCACATAGGTTGCCGCACCCCCATATTCACCGCCCAGTGCCAGACCTTGCATCAAGCGCAGGATCACAAGAATAACCGGAGCAAGCCAGCCAATGGTGGCATAGGTTGGCATTAACCCAACCGCAAAGGTGGAAATACCCATCACCAGAAGCGTTATAAGGAACGTGTATTTACGCCCGACAAGATCGCCAATTCTTCCAAAAAAAATCGCCCCGAATGGGCGTACAAGAAAGCCTGCGGCATAAGTGGCGAAGGCTGAGAGCAGGGCTGCCGTTTCATTGCCTGGTGGAAAAAACAGTGAGGCAAAAAATGGCGCAAGTGTTGCATAAAGATAAAAATCATACCACTCGAACACGGTACCAAGAGAAGATGCGAAAATAACGCGTTTTTCTTCTTTTTTGTCACCGTGAGTCCCGTGGGAGGACACCACTGTTGAAGACATGAGCTTTCCCCTTTTAAATGCAGCTTCTGCTGTTCATGCGAGCCTTTCAGAAAGTCTCGTAACACCAGCTACTGCGGGCTCTTTATTGTCCGAGAAGTGCAAAAAAGAATACACTTACTGTAAGCAACGTATGTCTTTTCTGTACATCTTCGTATAGACGACTGATTTACATCAGTTTCTTTGACTCAAATTATGTAATCCTTTTTGTGAAGCGGTAAATGCCTTTTTTTTGCCACACAAAAAATTGAAGTGGAATACCTGATAAGTCGTTGTTTTTTAATATTTTTCTGTGGAAGGTATATTTTGAAATACACATTATTTTTTTTGGTTTAGCGGCAATCTGTGCCAAAATGTACCATATAGATTTCAATAACATGCTGAATCTTTTAGGCGAACGGCAGGGCAGAGCCGCGAATGCTCCTGCTTATCTGCAATTCAAAAATTAAAAATGAAACCGCTCTTATAGCCGAGTTTCAATAAAAATGATTGTTCTATTGAAGCCAACGGCCAGCAAAGATATAAAACCGTACTATAAAACAAAGACTTATGCCTTGAGGCATATAATCATCTTATATGTCTCAAGGCATAGATTTCTAAACCGCGCTGCCCCAAAGATCGTGCGCGTCCGAGCGTTCGATCTTCACGGTGACAATATCGCCTACGCGCAACGGGCGGCGGCTCATCAGATGCACATTGCCGTCAATTTCTGGTGCGTCGCCTTTGGTGCGGCCTCTGGCGCTCTGGCCTTCTACGGCGTCAATAATCACCGGCAGACGTTTGCCCACCTTGTTTTTAAGGCGGCGCAGGCTGATTTTTTCCTGACGCTCCATAAAGCGGCGGCGGCGGATCTGTTTTATCTCTTCTGGCACCACATTTTCAATGGCATTTGCAGGAGCGCCGCGTACGGGTTCATAGGCAAAGCAGCCTACGCGGTCGAGGTTTGCTTCATCCAGCCATTGCAGCAGATGTTCAAAATCCTCTTCGGTTTCACCTGGAAACCCTACGATAAAAGTAGAGCGCAGTGTCAGGTCTGGACACAGTGCGCGCCAGGCATGGATACGTTCCAGCGTTTTTTCCTGATGCGCGGGGCGGCGCATATTTTTCAAGACATTCGGGCTGGAGTGCTGGAGTGGAATATCAAGATAGGGCAGGATTTTTCCATCTGCCATCAGCGGGATAACATCGGATACATGCGGGTAGGGGTAAACATAATGCAGGCGTGTCCAAAGCCCCATCTCGCCCAGCTCGGCGCACAGGTCATAGAATTTGGCTTTCACTTCACGTTCATGCCAGGTGCTTGTGGCGTATTTTACATCCACGCCGTAAGCGCTGGTATCTTGAGAAATAACCAGCAATTCTTTTACACCGGCTTTGGCGAGTTTTTCGGCTTCCCGCAGAACATCGGCGGCGGGACGGCTGACTAGATCGCCGCGCAATTTGGGAATGATGCAGAAGGTGCAGCGGTTGTTGCAGCCTTCGGAGATTTTCAGGTAAGCGTAATGGCGCGGCGTAAGGCGCAAGCCTTGTTCTGGCACAAGGTCGAGGTAGGGATTGAACACCGGGGGAGCGGCTTGATGCACAGCATTGATAACGCTTTCATATTGCTGCGGGCCTGTGATGGCGAACACGTTGGGATAGGTTTTGCGAATATCTTCTGGTTCTGCGCCCATGCAGCCTGTGACGACAACTTTGCCGTTTTCATTGAGTGCTTCGCCAATGGCTTGCAGGGATTCGGCCTTGGCGCTGTCCAAAAAGCCGCAGGTGTTTACAATCACAACATCTGCGCCCTTATAGGTGCGGGACATTTCATAGCCTTCGGCGCGGAGTTTGGTGAGAATGCGCTCGGAATCCACCAGAGCCTTGGGGCAGCCAAGACTAACAATGCCAATGCGTGGGGCAGTTTGTTCACTCATAAAACGGATTCCGGAAAAAGCAGCAACAGACAAATGTGGAGCGGTTCTAACATTAAGCGGCAAGCCTTGCAATGCGCAGATAATTTCATAGGCCTAATCTGCTCTTTAGGGATCAGTAAACACGTTTATTCCATACGATGCAGCTGCATTGCAGAAAGTAACAATTTTCCGAATTATGTGACTGTCATAAAACAAATATTTGTGTTAAAGCGCAGAGAATTATACTTTTATATTTGAGAAATAAAATGAAAAACCTTGCCCAGAATACGGCATATCCATTGACGTCCACAAATATATTAGCGCATTCTACTAATCCCGGTTTTTCACACACTGCGGAGCAGTTTTCTGCCTCCATAGCCGCATCGTCTGCAGGTGCAGCAGCTTCACGTCCGCAATTTGCTGTTTTTAATCGGCCGAACAGCGTTCACCGTGATGTGGTGCAAAAAATTACGGATATTCCGGCAAGCGCTGTAAAGCAGGCTGGAAAATCCATGATTTTTGATCTGAGTGGTGTAGGCTACAATGCTTATCACGGTAGAACATCAGAAAAGGTTGTAGCTCCTATCATGACCGCTAAAGTAGCCCGTGGTGATACATTGATGATTCAATATGGGCTGGAGCGGGAAGGACGGCAGGGTGATATTTTGTTTATTGATGGCAGCGAGTCGAGCCATAATCCAGACAGTCCAGCCTATGCCAACGTGGGTGGATTATTACGGGAAATTGCTATTCAAAAGGGTTTTGTTGGCTTTGTAAGCAATGGCTTTATAAGAGATAGCAAGGAATACTGGCTGAAAGAAACAGATCGATTTTTTGCAACTTACGCCAAGGGCATCACTCCCAATGGCCCGACAAAGATGGAGGCGGGTGCGCTTAATATTCCTTTGCAAATCGAGGGGAATACAATCAACAGCGGTGATCTGTTCATCGCTGAAGGCAAAGATATATTTGTCATTGCCGCTCAAAATGCAGAAAAACTTTTACAACTTTTGAAGGAAAGTCCAACATCGTATCAAGACACATCATCTATGCCACAAAGACAGTCCTCTTCATATTCTACTGCAACAAAAGAACAAAGCGGTACAACGCCATCTTCGCATATCCAGAAAATTGCGCATGCCCTTGAAAAGACAAGGCATGTGTTCAACCTGTCTCCAGTATTGAGAACGACCCCCGTCACCCGTGAACTGCTGAGTCTGATGAAGCATGTACCTACAGCGGAATATGCAGATTCTTATAGTACATTGGAGCCTGCACAAACCACAGGTATTTCTCTTAAAATGTATTCCAAGAGTGAACCGAAGCCTTCAGCAGGTCTAGCACTTGTGAGTGATGGAACAGAGGCGAGCATAAAGCAAACGATTGCTAAGGCCAAAGACAAACATACTTTGGTGATCAAAGCAGAACATCCAGATGATATTGTCTTGAACGATACTCTTGTAAAATCTGCCAGCCAGAAAGGTATTTCCGCCATTGTAACAAATGGCACAGCAGCACTGCGTTCGGCATCAACAATGCCGGTTTATGCAGCACACTTTACACAGACTTTCCACCCTGTAAAATCAGGCGATCGTAAACCGGTATCGGGTCAAGCTTTAGAAATCGCCGGTGTTGCCGTGAGGCAAGGCAATGTGATTGTAGGAGATGAAGATGGTGTGGTTAGCATCCCACAAGGCCTTGAGGAATTTGGAATGCGCGGTGGGCATGCCATTGCAGCTAAAGAAATGCAAACATTAGAAAGTATTAGGGCTGGAACGGCTGAAAAGCGAAAATTGCCCCATAATCTTTTGCCTGTTTCAGGGCAGGGGGACATTGCATTTTTTCGTCAGCATATTCAAGAACGTTCTGCTCCAGTCCAGACCGCTCGCGGTTCAAGCGGATTATCTATTCCCAAACCAGATAGTATATACGTTTCTCCCTTAAATGACTCCTCAGAATTAACAACTGCAGTCTTTGAAAGTGTCAAAAAACTTGATGGAGAACAAACAATTACAGGTGTTCCGACAGATATTATCTTTGATAAAGAGCATCCGGTAATTATTGGTTTAAAAAATAAGAATAATCAAACGGGTAAAGAAAATGTGCGCTATGTAAAAGGTATTCAGGGCGATGATTTTCTCCGTACGATGAAAGCAAAAGAAACAAAAACCCCAATCCAGATTGAAGCGAATGGAAGAGTCACGATAAAGCAAAATGCTGTTGAAAAATCAATGGCACGATTAAAATCCTAGAGCGTAGCCATCCACGGTTAATAACCCTTTTGATCTGAACTACATCTATCGCTTTGAAAGATAAAACATGCTATGGGGGGAGAAATTTTTGAGTCCCTCCATTGTGCCGAGATACATCCCATGATTGATCCAAAATACGATCCCGCAGCTCTTGAAGCGCGTAATTTTGCAAAATGGGAAAAAGCCGAAGCTTTTAAAATCCGCGTAAACAAGGCCGAAGGTATAGAGCCGTTTTCTATCGTTATTACGCCGCCCCATGTAACCGGCTCGCTGCATATGGGTCATGCGCTGAACAACACATTGCAGGATGTGCTGGTGCGTTTCGAGCGGATGCGCGGCAAGGATGTGCTGTGGCAGGTGGGTCTGGATCACGCGGGTATTGCCACCCAGATGGTGGTGGAGCGCAAGCTTGCGGCTGAAAAGGCTCCGGATCGCCGGGCATTGGGGCGTGACGCTTTTATTGAGAAAATCTGGGAGTGGAAAGCGGAATCGGGTGGTTCTATTCTGGGGCAGTTGCAGCGTCTGGGAGCATCGTGTGACTGGAGCCGCGAGCGTTTTACCATGGACGAAGGCTTGAGCCGCGCGGTGCGCAAAGTGTTTGTGCAGTTGTATCATGAAGGCTTGATTTACCGTGACAAGCGTCTGGTGAACTGGGATCCGAAATTCCAGACGGCCATCTCTGATCTGGAAGTCCTGCCCACAGAAGTAAAGGGCAGCTTGTGGCATTTCAAATACCCGATTGAAGGCGAAAAAGATGCCTTTATCACGGTGGCAACCACGCGGCCTGAAACCATGCTGGGTGATACGGCTGTTGCGGTGAATCCGGAAGATGAGCGCTATAAGCATCTTGTTGGCAGGAATGTCATTTTGCCCTTGGTCGGGCGTAAAATCAAAATTGTTGCGGATGAGTATTCCGATCCTGAAAAAGGCTCCGGCGCGGTGAAGATAACGCCAGCCCATGATTTCAATGACTTTGAGGTTGGAAAGCGGCATAATCTGAAAATGATTAGCATTCTGGATACACAGGCGCGGCTGGATCTGGAAAACAACGATGATTTTCTGGAAGGTACGCTTGCGGGAGCAGATCTTGATGCGGTCATGGCGCTGCATGGTCTGGAGCGTGAAACAGCGCGCAAGATGGTGGTTGCGCTTATGGAAGAGCGCGGTCTGCTGGAACAGATTGAGCCGAATGTGCATATGGTGCCACACGGTGACCGTTCCGGCGTGGTGATTGAGCCGCGCCTGACGGATCAATGGTATGTGGATGCAAAAACCCTCGCGCAGCCTGCGCTGGAAGCGGTACGTTCCGGTAACACCAATTTTGTGCCGAAAAACTGGGAAAAAACCTATTTTGAATGGCTGGAAAACATCGAGCCGTGGTGTGTCTCGCGGCAGCTCTGGTGGGGGCATCAGATACCGGCGTGGTTCGGGATGGATGGCACGCTGTTTGTTGAAGAAACGGAAGAAGCCGCATTGGCCAAGGCGTTGGGGCATTATGTTGCGGAAGGTGTGCTGACACTGGATCAGGCCGATAGCATTGCAAGTGATCCAGCGCGGTTTGGTGAAGTCATCACGCGGGATGAAGATGTATTGGATACCTGGTTTTCATCGGCGCTGTGGCCATTTTCCACAATGGGTTGGCCGGATGATACGGCCGAACTGAAGCGGTATTACCCGACCAGCGTGTTGATTACCGGGTTTGACATTATTTTCTTCTGGGTTGCCCGGATGATGATGTTCGGAATGCACTTCATGAAGGAAGTGCCGTTCAAGGATGTCTATATCCACGCTTTGGTGCGCGATGAAAAAGGCGCCAAAATGTCGAAATCCAAGGGCAATGTGATTGACCCGCTGGAGCTGATTGACGAATTTGGTGCCGATGCGCTGCGCTTTACGTTGCTGGCAATGGCCGCGCAAGGGCGAGACATCAAGTTGGCGAAAAGCCGGGTAGAAGGCTACCGCAACTTCACTACTAAAATCTGGAACGCTACCCGCTTCACGCAGATGAATGGTTGTGTGCGCACGTCGGATTTCAAGCCGGAAGCGGTAAAATCCACGCTGAACAAATGGATTGTGGGCGAGGCGGTGCGCGTGAACCGCGACGTCACCACTGCGCTTACCGAATACCGCTTTAATGATGCGGCGCAAGGTGCGTACCGCTTTGTATGGAATATTTTCTGTGACTGGTATCTGGAGCTGTCCAAGCCGGTGATGCAGAGCGATGATGCCGTATTGCTCGCAGAAACCCGCGCAACCTGTGCTTGGGTTCTGGATCAGATTCTCATCCTGTTGCATCCGTTCATGCCGTTTATCACCGAAGAACTGTGGGAGCATACTGCACCTGCGGAAGGCCGCAGCAATCTGCTGACGCTCACCTCATGGCCGCAATATCCGGATCTGGAAGACAAAGCGGCGGATGCAGAAATTGCGTGGGTGCTGGATCTGATTACTGAAGTGCGTTCCGTTCGTGCGGAAATGAATGTTCCCGCCAGCGCGCAGGTGCCGCTGGTTCTGGTGTCGGATAAGGCCGAAATCCGGGATCGCGCCGCGCGGTATGATGCCATCCTCAAGCGCCTTGCGCGGTTGTCGGATATTGCATTTGCGGACAGCGCGCCCAAAGGATCTATTCAGACCATTGTGGCTGGTGATGTGGCAGCCCTGCCGCTGGGCGAGTTTATTGATGTGCAGGCCGAAGTGGCGCGGCTGACTGCGGCTGTGGCTAAGCTGGATGCGGAAATCGGCAAGATTGACTCAAAGCTGAACAACGAAGCTTTTGTGGCGCGTGCGCCGGTTGAGGTGGTGGACGCCGAACGCGAGCGGCGTGAGGAGCTGCAAAGCAAAAAAGACAAGATGACCCGCGCACTGGAAAAGCTGAAAGACGCAGCTTAATGGTTGTCTGGCTTTTAAGAACATATACAAAGTCCATTTAATAAAAAATTGTGGAAGGTTTGCAGCCAATTTCCATGAAAAGACTTTTAATTTTTGTAAGAGCCGCCTATAAAGCAAGCCTTAGTAATACATTGTCAGGTTTTCATGAGTCCGATCCTTTATATTCTCAATGGCCCGAATCTGAACCTGCTTGGAAAGCGGGAGCCTGAAATTTATGGAAGTCAGACTCTGGCTGATGTTGAGCAGTCAGCCCGTGCGCGCGCCGCAGCCCATGGTTACACGGTGGAGTTTCGGCAGTCGAACCATGAAGGGATACTTGTTGACTGGATTCATGAAGCGCACGCACACAAAGCCGCCGGTATTATCATTAATCCTGCTGCTTTTACGCATACTTCCATTGCTCTGCTTGATGCAATGAAGGCTGTCGATCTGCCCGTTATTGAGGTACATCTCTCTAATATTCATGCACGGGAAGATTTCAGGCGGCATTCTTATATTTCCCCCGTAGCCAGTGGCATTGTTGCTGGCTTCGGAGCGTACGGTTACGAATTGGCCATTGATGGCATTGCCCGTATTTTAGCCAGCAATAACACATCTTTATCAGGAGTTTAACCTGCATGTCGAAAGAACGCGGCATTGATCATGATATGATCCGGGAGCTTGCCAAGCTTCTAAAAGAAACAGAACTTTCAGAAATTGAAATAGAGCACGATGATCTGCGGATCCGCGTTGCTCGGACGCTCAATATTGCTGCACCCGTCAGTGTTGCTGCCCCGGCTGCTGCGGTTGCCGCGCCTGCACATGCGCCGGTGGCCGAAAAGAAAAATTCTAATGCTGTGCCGTCTCCCATGGTTGGTACTGCTTATCTGGCTCCAGAACCGGGTGCGCGTCCCTTTATTGATGTTGGGACAGTGGTAAAGCAGGGGCAAACACTCTTGATTGTCGAAGCCATGAAAACCATGAACGCCATTCCTGCTCCTAAAAGTGGTACGGTTACCCAAATTCTCATTGAAGACGGTACTCCCGTGGAATTTGGTGAACCTCTCGTTGTGATCGAATAACTTCAGGCGGATTGTATGTTTGACAAGGTATTGATTGCCAATCGTGGTGAAATCGCACTGCGCGTTCTACGGGCATGTAAAGAGCTCGGAATTGCCACTGTTGCGGTACATTCCACCGCAGATGCTGACGCAATGCACGTCAAACTGGCTGATGAAACTGTCTGTATTGGCCCTGCTGCTGCTCGCGATAGCTATCTCAATATTCCGCAATTGCTTGCTGCGTGCGAAATCACGGGTGCTGATGCGGTGCATCCCGGATATGGATTTTTATCAGAAAATGCACGTTTTGCAGAAATCCTGGAAGAACATAACATCGCATTTATTGGCCCCAAGGCGGAACACATTCGCATTATGGGAGATAAAATTGCTGCAAAGCAGACCGTAAAGCGTCTCGGAATTCCGGTTGTTCCCGGTTCCGAGGGCGGCATTACGGATGATGCTGAAGCGCACAGGGTTGCTCATGAAATTGGTTTTCCGGTTCTGGTGAAAGCCGCAGCCGGTGGCGGTGGGCGCGGTATGAAGGTGGCTATGGATGCTACTGAATTGTCTTCTGCTCTTTCTACTGCACGCTCGGAAGCCAAGGCTGCTTTTGGAGATGACGCCGTCTATCTGGAAAAATACCTCTCCAAGCCCAGACACATCGAAATTCAAGTTATTGGTGATGGAAAAGGCAATGCTGTTCATTTGGGGGAGCGTGACTGTTCGTTGCAGCGTCGTCACCAGAAAGTCTGGGAAGAAGCGCCATCCCCCGCTCTTAATCCGGATGAACGCAACCGTATCGGTATGATTGTTGCCAATGCTATGGCTGATTTGAAATATCTGGGTGTAGGCACAATCGAGTTTCTTTATGAGAATGGGGAGTTTTATTTCATCGAAATGAATACCCGCATTCAGGTAGAGCATCCTGTAACGGAAATGATTACAGGCATCGACTTGGTCAACGAGCAAATTCGGATTGCCGGTGGGGCAGCGCTCTCATTCACCCAAAATGATGTTATTTTGCGAGGCCATGCAATTGAGTGCCGTGTAAACGCAGAAAACCCAAAGAATTTTCGACCTTCTCCGGGTCGAATAGGTCAATGGCATGTTCCGGGTGGCTTGGGTGTTCGTGTGGATTCCGCAGCCTACCAAGGTTATGTTATTCCCCCATATTACGATAGTCTTGCTGGCAAGCTGATTGTCCATGGGCGAAATCGTACCGAATGCTTAATGCGCTTACGCCGCGCGTTAGATGAATTTGTGGTTGATGGCATTGAAACAACATTGCCACTGTTTCGCGCACTTATACGCAATCGTGATATACAGATTGGTGAATACGATATTCATTGGCTGGAGCAGTCTCTGGAAGCAGATAATCTTGATATTGAATAGGTTTAGTTAAATAATTTAATTTTGAACTATATCTTGTTACCAAATGAAATGATAATTACATTTGGTAAAAAATAAGCAGGGCATAATTATTTATAGCGCAAATGGCATAACATTATTATTAGCGCTATAAATTAAATAAAATATTTCAATAATAAAAATGTGTTTTCGGCATAGTGTATAAAGCAGCATCCTACTTGCAGTCAGTTGTATGACGTTAATAAATTTTTTCACTCTTGGGTTTGGATTGTTAATACTTCCAACTTTGCTTGCCCTTAAGGATGGAGTGCAGGATGAAACCGACTTTATAGATTGGATGATGCAAAAACCACTTCAATTTTTATTTAGCTTAAAAATGGTTCAGTTCATTGGCATTAATATAATGATATTGGCAATGGCACTTTCTGTAATGCCTTAAAACAAGCCGGATAAACCTGAGTTGAGACACCGTGGCGGGTTACTAAAAGCAAAAATTTAAAATAACACAAAGCTTTAGATCAGAAAAATAATAAAATAGTTCTGCTTTTGCTATTCATTTCAATTATAGCAATTTCAGCAAAAGTGGATGGGTTTTTACTGCTCCGCATTACCCTATAAGCAGTTTTGCTGGCTGCTTGTGAACCAACATCCGGAAAAGCTAAAAACTCTGCGGAAAAACAATGACTTATAGCCTAAAACATGTAATTGCTTTTATATGTTTTAGGCTATATAGTTCACTGCGCTTAACGGCTTACCGCCCTACCAACATTATTACCTGCATTTTTTGTTGCATGAACAGTATTGGCACCATCTTGGCCAATTCCGCGAATTGTATTCGCGCAGCCAGAAACCAGCCCAACCATCATAAGAACAAGGGAAATATTTATAATGCTGTTTTTCATGATCTTTACTCCAATATGTCATTTGCAAATAAAAAACGGCTGAATAGTCTATTCGCCAGCTTTCTAGTCAGATATTTGATGGTGCGAATTTCCGGGTGTCAAGAGTACAAATGCAAGTGGAATAATGTGGTAGAGAACGAAAACACAAGCCAAAAAATATATTTTGACACAGCAAGGCAGAATTCCCAAAAAATGAAGCAACAAGATGAGATGTATAGCAGCCAATTAAAATGCAGTTACACATTCTTGATTGTAGTAAATTGAAGAATACATATGTGTAAAGAAAAATAATCAAATGTACTCATGCTTATAATTAAGTAATTGTGTATAAAAAATCTTTGATAATAGAATGTAAAATGAAACGATGGCACATACTATTGGATTTAATCGGCTAAAAACACAAGAACAGTTTAATTTATAAAAAAGGCTGTTTTTTTGGATCCTTTACATCAAAATACAAGAGAGGGCTTCCGTCTTTTAAAAAATCTTATTCCTCGTGATTGTTTAAAATGAACACACATAATTCGGGGAGAAGATTTTTTAGGTGTGTCCACAGTTTTTAAAATTAAATTTTTCTCGATAGCCGCAGCATTTTATAAACAATCAAAAAGCACAATATGTTATGATATAACATACCTTATTGTAAAAGTTTATTTCACTAAGATATCATCTAGAATAAAAAAATTATTTATCATAGTATTTATATATATAACTTATATAAGTGTTTTTGATCTGTAATTTCAATTAAATTATTTACATATAATTTATTTTAATTATGTGTATTCGTTAAATTAGAATAAATATAATTTAGTCTGATTATTTTTTATAAAAATTCTAAAGAAGTTGTTTTAGCTTGATTTCATGATTTAATTCTTTACTAAGAGGAGGAATTTTCAAGAGTTTAAGGTTAAAACTGTGGTTTCTCCAGCAATTTCCCGAGCGCATTCTGTAAATGCTCCGTTTGTATTGGATGCTTCGAAGTCTGGAGGCAGTGTAAATTTGACCACTGCCGCTGCAAGAATGGCCGCAGGAAAGCCGCCATCAGCGATGGCTTTTCATGGCAGAATAGAGAGTCTTGTCCAACAGGAACATGCCCGCACACGAAATATGAGTGAAGGAAATGGACAGCAGGATAGTCCATTACAGTTATGGCGTGAGGCTACAGAACAATATGGTGACAATCATCAGGCCAGAGCTGTTATCACGCAAGCTGATGCACTGGAAATTCCTCTCCGTAAGGCAACAGGCAACAGTGAAGGTGGGCAGGTTACTCCGGAACAGGCGAGCAACGCCACCCAACAGATAGAGACTTTTTTTGAAAGCACAGGCATCTCACACGAAGGAACGGCCACTGCGGTGCAGCGTGCTGTCCAGATTTATAAAGAATTGCGTGATGATAATGGAAATGTTGATAAAAAGGCATTTCACAACCAAATGGTTTCAGAAGGCTGGCTGAAGAATATTGAAACCGATGAAGCATTTCTTGCCAGAATGAAAAAAGAGCTTGGCACCGATCAGATCAAGATTGAGCACGTCAACGATAAAATTTATGTCAAACCGCTGGATGAACATGGCCATGATCACGGCGGCCTTATTCTCGATATCGATGAGGCCGTTCACTCCATCTATATTCTGATTAAAAGCCTTTCGCAGGCGGGCAACAGTGCTGCGGGTGGATTTACTGGCCCGTTTGAAGCGGATGTTGTTGGGTTAAGAACCGATCCGTGGCATCATCTGGGAGAAGGGGCGCACCCCGCAGGTGTGGGCGACATGGTGTTCAGTGCCTCTATTTCCGGTGCTGTTATGCCTTTACTCGCTTATTTTGCGATTAAGGAAGGTATCCATTCTGCTATCCACGCCAGCAAGATGAAAAAAGTTTTCCGGCAGTATATTCAGGATACGCATGATTCAATTCAAAAATTAAACACTGCCTTAAAATCTGATTCCCTTGATCCTGAAGCGCGCGAACATATTCGGCAAGATCTGCTAAAGTTGCACATGCATGTGAGCTCACTGGAGCTTGGTTCTGTTTTGAACAAAACCGATGGACGCATGGGGCTGGGTTCTGCACTTTCCGGCGGCGCTATTTTAGGATCGACCGTGCCGCCGTTGCTTGCAAAAGTGATTATTGCAGGCCAACACGGTATCAATGCTGCCACGATCAGCGGATCGGCGGCCACGGCTGCCAGTGCTGTCGGTGCAACAACCACCGTGCTTGCCCCTCTGGCGGGTATTTTCGCAGCGTTTCTGGGGCATCAGTTTGGCAAGAAGGCCGCAACCATGCTTTCCCGTGTGCAGCATCTCGGAGAGGTTTTGCAGCGCTCGGATGCCGATATAAGGCAGGAATTATCGAAGGAAAAGAGTTTCAGTCCAGACGATATCGAGCGTATTATTGATGCGCGCGCCATCATGATGGAAAAAACAACCTATCGTGAAAAACAAATTAAAAGAAGCAATTCCGATGTGGATCAGTTTACATCCGGTGCAGTGGGTTATGCTCTGCTGGGTGCTGCCAGCATGATCATCAAAGGAGCGGCGCTGGGTGGTTTTGGTTCACTGATAACCACACCGGCGGGGATTGCATTTCTTTTCGGGATGCTGAGTTCTTCAACCTTGATGATGAAAGGTGCAAAAACCTTTCTCACCATGCACGACAAAATGGGCGATTATGCAAAATATCAGAACCCGTTCACGGATTTACCGGAAGTAAAACGCAATCTGCTGATAGGTGCAGATATTAGCTTAGGGCGGCTTGAAGGTGAAAAGCTCCGCGCAGAAGTGCTGGAAGGTGCGCGCAACAGGGATAATGCGGATCAAGCTTTCGTAGCCTCCATGATGGACGGCGTTAAAAATTTTGACAAGACATTGCATCTGGGCGACCGTGATGAGGCTGGCGCGCTTTACCAGCCGGATGGTCAATGGGCCACGATTGTGGACACCACAAAGTCCGGCGCGCGTCACTTCCCGGCAGCGGCCAAATCCCGCGCTGCTTACATGGGAACTTTGCTCACAACATTCAGCGACAGCAAAGCATCCGATAAACGCAAAGAAGTGTTTGCAGAGACAACGCCTGATACAACGAAAACCAAGCTGGCAGAAGTATTATCCCGCGAGGATAACCAAAGCGAGGTTTTGGATTTCATGCTGGAAAATGCGCAAGCACTGCATAAAAATAATGCTGTTTTGCAAGATTCATTGCTGGAACAAATTAAAGTTGTCCGAGAAAATTCGGCCGATGATGGGTGGGATAATGAGAATAATGCAGGCGAGGGTGGTTCTGCTGTGCGCAGTGACGTTGCTGATGCTGCGGCGGATGAAACCAAAGCCGTGACAGACGCCATTACAGTGTTCACGACCAATCAAGTGAAAGAACTGGAAGAGCTATCCGTAACTGCTTCAAATCTCAATGTCTTTATTAAGGATGTAAAACAGGCGCAAAGTGATCTTGCCGTTGGAAATGTGAACCAGCATGAATTTATCAAACGGGTTGATGACTTGATGCGCGAACTGACCTTTTTGCGCCGCGGGACAACCCTCAAAACAGAAATGAAAGCGCATGAAGCATCGGATCATGACCACAGTCATGGCCACAGCCACAGCCACGGCCACAGTCACGGTGATGACGTTATGGCCATTTCAGGCAAAGACTATCTCGCCGATGATCTTTTGGAAGATGGAGGCGAGCGCTATCAAAAAGTACGCGGCATTATGATGGAAGTCTATGGGCAATCCGCATGGCTGAATAAAATCAATGCAATGGATGTGAAAATCCAGGAAACCCGTGAAGAGATCACTACTAAAAAGCGTGATCTGCAAGACCCTGTAAACAATGCAGAAAAAAATAAACTGGAAGCGGATATAGCCAATCTTGAAGTTCAACTTCAAAATCGTGAAAAAGAATGGGAAGACGTTGTTGGTGACAAACACGTTGATGCGATTGGTCACGATATCCGGAGCGTACCGGGATTTTTAAAGCGCAACAAAGTTCTTTTACCCTTGGTGCTTCTGGGTGCGCTGGGCGTGCCGCTGGGTATTGCCATTCCAAACCTGATCGAGCAGGAAAAAAATAAAGATAATGAAGAAGAGCAGGGGAATCCTGTAGAGGACAATGCGCCTGCTGATGAAACGCCAGACAATGGCACCCCTGGTGAACCCGATGGTACGGATCCTGATTCTGCACCAGAAAAACCCTCACCTGAACCTGCGCCTCAGCCTGAAAAGACACCGGAACAAGAAGCGATTGAGGAGCAGATTGAAAAACTGGAACGCATTCGAGAGCAATTTCATGATGCATCCGGAGAAGCAAATACGCCGGAATACGATGATGTGATTGAGCAGCAAATTGGACGATTTGAGAAATTGCTTGAACCAGACAGCCAGAATTTCAATGCTTTTTATGATACAGTAGGCAGACCGCAGTCCAATATATGGCAGTGATCTGTTTTGTATTCAGTTTGGGGCTGGAATAATGTTTTAATGTTCGCTAGTGTAGCGCTTCAACAAAACAGGTAAATATGTGATGTCCCAGCTTGTGGCTCCTGCAACGCCGGTAATGGCGCTGGATCTGGAAAAGATTCGCAGCGACTTTCCTATACTTCGCCGAGAGGTTTATGGAAAACCGCTCGTGTATCTGGATAATGCGGCCTCTGCACAAAAACCTCAGGCAATGCTGGATGCCATGCACAAAGCCTATGCCGAAAACTACGCCAATGTGCATCGCGGGCTGCATTTTCTGGCCAATGCGGCTACCGAAGGGTATGAAAATGCACGCCAGACCACGCGCCGATTCCTGAATGCCGCATCAACGGATGAAATTATTTTCACCCGTTCGGCAACCGGCGCGATAAACGCCATTGCAAATGCTTTTGGCGCTCGAATCGGCGAGGGTGATGCCATTGTTCTTTCGCTCATGGAGCATCATTCCAACATTGTGCCGTGGCATTTTCTGCGCGAGCGCAAAGGTGCTGTGTTGCGCTGGGCAATGGTTGATGAATACGGCGCGCTGGATATGGAACATTTCAAGCGGCTGCTTACGCCGGAAGTAAAGCTTGTAGCCATCACGCACATGTCGAATGTGCTTGGTACAATCACGCCACTGAAAGAGATTGTCGCTCTGGCGCACGCGCAAGGCATTCCGGTGTTGGCCGATGGATCACAGGCGGCGGTGCATTTTCCCGTTGATGTGCAGGATCTGGGTGTGGATTTTTATGTTGCTACAGGTCATAAGCTTTATGGCCCGACCGGCATTGGTATCCTTTATGCAAAACAACAGTGGCTCGATGTGCTGCCCCCTTACGAAGGGGGGGGGGAAATGATTGGCGAGGTAAGCTGTGAACGGGTGACCTATGCCGCAGCGCCTGCAAAATTTGAAGCCGGAACACCCCCCTTTGCCGAAGCAGCCGCGCTGGGAGCGTCGCTGGAATACATGATGGCGCTTGACCGTGAGGCGGTTTGCCGGCATGAGGAAGCATTGCTGCGCTATGCACATGAACGGTTATCGGCTATTAAAGGCCTGAAAATTTTTGGCCACGCACCGCACAAAGGTGCGGTTGTCTCGTTTGCTCTTGAAGGCATTCATGCCCACGATATCGCAACGGTGCTGGATCGTTCGGGCATTGCTGTGCGGGCAGGAACGCATTGTGCGCAACCATTGCTGGCGCATTATAATGTAACGTCCACGTGTCGGGCATCGTTTGCTTTGTACAATACGCACAACGAAATTGACATGCTGGCCGCAGGATTGGAAAAAACGCAGCAATTGTTTGCGTAAGAGGAAAAAAATATGACAGAAACCGCAAGCAGCACCCTTCCACCGGAAGAGCTTGAGCGTCTCACGGATGACATCGTAGCCGCGTTAAAAACGGTTTATGATCCTGAAATACCAGTGGATGTGTATGAACTGGGGTTGATATACAAAATTGAAATTGATGATGATCGCAACATCAGCATTGATATGACGCTCACCGCTCCTGGGTGTCCTGTGGCGACCGAAATGCCTGGCTGGGTGGAAAATGCGGTCAGCTCCGTCGCCGGTATTGGCACCGTTACCGTATCCATGGTGTTTGACCCGCCGTGGGATCAAAGCCGCATGTCCGATGAAGCCCGCGTTGCGCTGGATATGTGGTGATATTTCTGCAAGACAATGATTGTTGCAACTAGAAGCTATATAGTCTGAAGCACATAAAATGAGTGTTGGAACGCTCTTTTTCTTATGGTTTTCCAATACAGGAATAATGCATCCATTTATTTGAAAAGAAAAGGCGTGGATAGTCGTAACAAGTGCGACCATGACGATAGATCGAAAAACATAACCGTTTTATCTTAACCACGCTATATAAAAGTGGTCTGAGGAATTTGAACAGGTGAGATAAGTGGATTTTGGCTTTTGAAGATGGCATTTTGCCAGAAACAGGAGTCAGATATGACGAGAAGACCGAGACGTAACCACAGTGCGGCGTTTAAGGCGAAAGTGGCGCTAGCGGCAATCAAGGGCGAGAAAACGGTGATAGAGCTGTCACAGCAGTTTGAAGTCCACGCCAATCAGATCAAGCAATGCAAGGATCAATTGCTGGAGGGGGCGGTTGATGTCAAAAGCCTGCACGCCAAGATTGGGGAATTGACGCTGGAGAACGATTTTTTATCGGGTGCGCTCACCAAAGCCGGAGTGTTGGAGAGCGCAAAGAAATGATTGACCGGAACCATGACCTTTCGCTGACCCGTCAGGCCAAGACGCTCGGCATCAGCCGTGGCAGCGTTTATTATCTTCCGCGTCCGGTATCGGCATCCGATCTGGCGCTTATGCGGCGGATTGATGCGCTTCATCTGGATTACCCCTCTGCCGGGAGCCGGATGTTACAAGGGCTTTTGAAAGGGGAAGGCTTTGACGTTGGCCGCCTTCATGTCAGAACGCTGATGAAAAGGATGGGGATTGAGGCGATCTACCGCCGTCCCAACACCTCCAAGCCTGAACCGGATCACAAAGTGTACCCGTATATGCTTCGTAATCTTCCCGTTACAAAGCCCAATCAGGTCTGGGCAATGGACATCCGTTATATTCCGATGGCCAAGAGGCTTTGTTTATCTTTGCGCCGTTGTCGACTAGTTCTTGCGTGGCGGTTGTCAATCACGCTGGAAACGGCGTTTTGCATCGAGGCGGTGGAAGAAGCGCTGGCGCGTTATCCCAAACCGGACATCTTCAATACGAATCAGGGTAGCCAGTTCACCGCCACAGATTTCACGCAAATACTCAAAAACGCAAAAGTCACAATCGCGATGGACGGCAAGGGTGCATGGCGGGACAATGTCTTTGTCGAAAGGCTCTGGCGTTCTGTCAAATACGAGGAGGTTTATTTGCAAGCCTACAAGTCAGTAGCTGAGGCGCGCACCGGCATCGGAGGGTATCTGGCTTTTTATAACAGCCAACAACCGCATTCATCACTTGACCGGATGACCCACGGATCAGGTCTACTTCAACCAACCGCTGCCAGAACATAACGCAGCATAACCAACGCCAAAACCACTTATACACACACCGCAAGCGTTTCAAACAAACCGGGCTACTTTAGCTTACGCCAAAGTGACGTGAAATATCTACCACCGAATAGTTGCGCTCAGTAATTTGTTTGATAGCATTACGTTTAAATTAATCGGTGAAATTCACTTTACCAATCGTAAGCTCCTTGCCTCTTCTTTAAGTCACAACATGTATAAAATTGTATTGTATATTAAAACAATACATATGATATATTTATTGGCGGCTTACATAAAAATATTCTCTAAAGTTCACTAGGCTATAAAATAAATACTTATATTTATTATTTGCATTCATATTTTCACAACGCAGCTGTTGAAAATAGAATTTCATGGGAATAAACCTATTCAAGGCATTGCTCTTAAAATAAGTCTGATTTATGGTGCGCGTATGTATTAGGTTTTTTACTGACATAATGCACCCGTAGCTCAGCTGGATAGAGCGTTGCCCTCCGAAGGCAAAGGTCACACGTTCGAATCGTGTCGGGTGCGCCAACAAAATCAACAACTTTCCCCACTTTCCACGATCTTAATTAAGTCTTTGGGTCACGGTTGTGTCACTAGCGACAAGATTACTGTGACACTTTTCAGTGTTGGTCTACGCTGATTAGCGATCACCTGATTCTAGCTCTCATTTTACAAATATGGATTCGCTCTATAAACCTGCTGATATTCGAGCGGTTTTCAGCGATATTTTGAGCAAAACAGCCAATACGATTAAGGCGCTAATTATTTAGCGTTCGCCCTGACCAGCTGCGCAAATCTGTGCAGCTTGAGAGCGACGAATTTCGCCCGATCTCAAATCAAAAGACAAATTTGCCTTTTGATTATTCGCGGCTACCCCTGACACGGCCTCAGAATGTGAAAATAGGTATTATCTTGGTGTATTTCTCTTGAAAATTCAGGGAATATCGTTGCACCATGAGCTCTATATGTTATATTAAAGGAGCAAATATAAAAAGCGCGGGATAAACATGGCAACTGCAATTTCAAAAAAAAAAATATCAGCCTGCCTTGAAAGATTTTGATGACGTTGCGTCTTATGTTCAGGCTCTTGCGGTACATCATGGTGTGCATGTGAAACGCACCCATCTTGACGTTCTTGCAGATGATATTTCGCGTCTCTCAGATGCCGATTATACATTAGATAATACTGCTGAAATGCTCATTGCTTTGTATCGTAATGGTGTTATCAGCAATGAGAAAGCGCTTTAGCTTCAGGCGTCACATCTTTCATCTCTTGCCTTTTGATGTTTGACCCATTCGGTGATTTTGAAACAGCAGGATATTTACGCAATGTATTTACTGAAAAGCGCCTTGAAATCATTCAAGGACTAGAACATTTTCAGTTTAGAGCCAACCTTTCTTCTGCGCGAATATATCTCGCAGGGCAGAAGGAGATTACTTACAAAGATTTTCTCAAAGTTCATGAGATAATTTTTAAACCACTGTATCCGTGGGCTGGTCAGGATAGAAGTGTCACTGCTCCAAATATTGCCATCACGAAAGCCGGATATAACGATCTTTTTTGCCATCCTCAGGAGTGCAAAAGAGCTGGCGAATATGCTCTAGGGCTGGGCAATCAAGCTGATATTTTCCGTCAGCGTTCAGGTGAAGTGCTTGGATTATTAGCTTATAGCCATCCTTTTCTTGATGGAAACGGCAGAGCAATAATGACTGTTCATAGCGAACTATGCCGCAGGGCTGGCATACATATTGATTGGAGTTCAACCACGAAAGAGGATTATTTAAAAGCTCTTACCGCAGAGCTGAACAACCCGGCGAAACATCATCTGGATGCTTACCTGAATCTCGTCAAACGAAACCCTCAGTCGCCCGGGTTGTTGCGTGGCGATTGTTAATCACGCTGGAAACGGCATTTTGCATCAAGGCGGTGAAAGAAGCGCTGGCACGTTATCCCAAACCGAGCCTCTTTAATCCGTAAGATGTAAAGAAGTTAGCGTATTTTCAATATAACGAAAAATTGTTTTAAGATCTTGCGCACGATCAATATCGAAATATTTTCCTTCGCCTAAAGCGCAGCGCCTCATTAAATCTTCATCGCCATCTACAAGACGTATGGTATATAAGTCGATATCGAGGTTTTTTGCTTGATGGCACAGGTGAACGGTATCTTCTCTGTGTGCGGCCTCATCATAGTGAAGCAAGGTTCCAGAGGCGTCGAACGTTGAATGCACACGACTTTCTGTATTTTCTCCGTCGGATATCAGTACAAGAATTTTTTGAGCCGATCTTTGAGGAAGTTTTTGATTGATAGGATTATTTCTCATTAATAGCTGGAGACCCCAGGCAAGGCCGATTGATATGTTTGTATTATTGGAAGGAGTTAAACTTCTTATTTTTTCTCTCACATCTTCATAATTTGTTGTAAGAGGCAGTATGGAGGAAAGTAAAACTTCATTATCATCTCCGCTGCCATAGGATGATCCTATGCAGGGCTCTGCGTAATACTTTGATTCAATAGAGGCATCAGGGATAGACATTTGTATATGGTAAGGACGATCACGGGAATTTAAGCATCCTTCCCATTCTGCTCTGGTTAAACCTTCAAATCGAAACCATGATTCTTGGCGGTATTCATCTGCATCTAGTTTTACTTGGGTGTTAAAAGGTACGACAGATATTCTTACAGGAGAGCCTGTAACTGCCAGACGATCTACCATGTCCAGCGCTGCTTGTTTCAACTGGGGCATACGGCTATCCAGATCCATCGAGCCTGTTGTATCCAATACTAAGACAAGATCGGCTGGGCCAATTCCATATTCTGCCCTTGATTTTACATGAATATTTACTTGTTCATTTCCTGGTAATACGCGCATGAATGAGGTGTTCATTAAACCTGTTGGCTCCACTGTAACCGAGCCTTTTTCGAGGGTTACTTGAAAATTAACAATTGGAATAGGGGAGAGGAAATTGCCATCAAAGTAACTGCGGGCGAAAGATTTGACTTTGTCAGGCTCGATGTTGGAATTTTCCCACAAATATTTTGTTGCAGCCAGCGCAGCGGCATCGGCACCTGACTGCAATGCAGACTGGTGCATTTTTAATTTTGCAAAGTCGGTGGCCAAACCAACAGCCAGAACTATGGGAAGCAGAATAATACTAAAAATGAGCGCAAATGCTCCTGAATTATTATGGTGGAACCGTTTTATTATTTTCATGTCACACCTCTGGAAAAATTACTTTTTTAAAAGAGTGGCACCAAATAAATAAACTTTCGTATAGATGGAAAATGAAAACACTTTATTTTTATGTTTTAACATGTGTTTTTATATGATTTTGCTCCGTAACCAATTTTTACCATAAGGAAGTGCTATGCACCCTCAATCGCATTCTCAACCGCGCATTGCGTGGGTGGATTACTCCAAAGGTATTTGCATTATTCTGGTGGTGATGATGCATTCCGTGTTGGGGGTGCAGGAAGCGTTTGAGCAAACCAGTTTTCTGGATGGTTTTGTAGCATTTGCCCGCCCGTTCCGGATGCCGGATTTTTTCCTGCTTTCTGGCCTGTTCCTTGCCAATGTTATCAACCGTGACTGGCGGCTCTACCTTGATCGCAAGGTGGTGCATTTTGCTTATTTCTATGTGCTGTGGCTGACAATACAGGCGGCCTATAAATTCCCGCCTGTGGCGCTTAATGACGGAATTGGCGAGGCATTGCGGTTGTACGCTCTGGCATTTATTGACCCCTTCGGAAGCTTATGGTTCATTTATCTGCTTCCGGTGTTTTTTGTGGTGTGCAAACTGATTAAAAATGTACCTGTCTGGTTGATTTTGTTGATTGGCGTGGCGCTTGAAACCGCGCGTTTGCATACGGGCTGGATTGTGATTGATGAATTTGCCGCCCGTTTTCTTTATTTTACCATCGGCTGGTTGTTTGCTCCGCAGATTTTTGCTTTTGCAGAAACCGTAGGTAAAAATCTCTGGATTGCAGTGTCGGGTATTGCCGTGTGGGCCATTGTGAACGCATGGGCGGTGCATAGCGGCGTGGCTTTCTTACCTTTGGTGAGTATCGCGTTTGGATTGGCTGGAGTAGGGGCGTTGATTGCAATCAGCGTCTGGCTGGCGCGGTCTGTTGGTTTTGGCTGGCTGCGTTATCTGGGCGAGCATACCATTGTGGTGTTTCTTTCCTATATGATCCCTATGGCGATGGCGCGGGTGATTCTGCAAAAGCTGGGTGTGGATGTGCATACAGCGGCTGTTCTCACCACGTTTGCGGGAGTGGGTTTGCCCATTATAGCCTATTGGATTGTGCGCAATACGCCGTTGTGGTTTTTCTATGAGCGGCCAAAAGCGTTTTACCTGAAAGGAACGCTGCCGGATGCGCAAAAAGCTTGACGGAAACGGTATTTTTCGGCTTCAACTGTGCCTATAGCGTTTTCGGTTTAAATTTAAACACGAAAGTCGCTGTAGATTCTTGATTTTGCGCAATTTCTAACGCAAAAGTGTGTACACTTTTGCTGAAATGGCTATATGACACACGAAATGCTTCCGCCAAATGCCCATGTCGTCCTTGTGGATGGCTCGTCCTATATTTTCAGAGCCTATCATGCCTTGCCGCCCTTGACGCGCAAGTCTGATGGCTTGCCGATTGGCGCGGTATCGGGCTTTTGCAATATGCTGTGGAAGCTGGTGCGGGCGCAAACGTTTGATCCGGCGCCCACGCATCTGGCGGTAATTTTTGACAAATCGGAAAAGACATTCCGCAAGGAATTTTATCCCAAATACAAAGCGCAGCGTCCGCCACCACCGGAAGATCTGGTGCCGCAATTCCCGCTTATCCGTGAAGCAACCAAAGCATTTGATCTTATGGGTGTGGAACAGGCGCGCTATGAGGCGGATGATCTGATTGCCACGTATGCGCGGCTGGCCGAAGAGCAGGGCGCGCGCGTGACCATTGTTGGCTCGGATAAAGACCTGATGCAACTGGTGACCGAAAAAGTGCGGCTTTACGATCCGGTAAAAGAAAAGCTGATTGGCGCTTTCGAAGTAATGGAAAAGTTCGGTGTCCCGCCGGAAAAAGTGATTGATGTGCAAGCACTTGCCGGAGACAGCACCGATAACGTTCCGGGCGTTCCGGGCATTGGTATTAAAACCGCAGCGCAGCTGATTACCGAATACGGCAGCCTTGAGGAACTGCTGAGCCGCGCGGGTGAAATCAAGCAGCCCAAACGGCGGGAAAGCTTGCAGAATTTTGCGGAACAAGCGCGAATTTCTTTGAAATTGGTTACGCTGGAAGCACATGTTGATCTGGACGTACCGCTGGCCGATTTAACGCTCATTGAGCCGGATCCGCGCGGGCTGATTGCGTTTCTCAAATCCATGGAGCTGTCAACGCTCACGCGGCGGGTGGCCGAAGCCACGGGAACCGATCAGACTGTTATCGAGCCGGACGCACATCTCAAAGCGGCTGCGCGGGTTTATAGTCAGGCACCGGCGCAACCCGTGAAAACAGATGTGCATGTGGCCGCTGATCTGTTTAGCGGCATGGAAACGCCTCAGGCAAGGTTGCCCGTTGAGGCGGGGCAAGCTCCTGTCTCAGAAACCACAACCGCGCCGCAGAATCTGGTGGCAAAGCGTGCGGCGGAAGCACGCGAAACTCCCGTTGACCGGACACGTTACGCATGTGTGACAACCGTATCGGCACTGGAGCAATGGGTTGCCCGCGCCATGGATAAAGGCGTTGTGGCGGTTGATACGGAAACCACCAGCCTTGATGCGATGCAGGCGGAATTGGTGGGGGTAAGTCTGGCGCTGGCGCCCAATGATGCGTGTTATATTCCGCTCAATCATCGGGGAGGGGATGATCTCCTCAGCGGTGGAAGGCTGGAAAACCAGATCATGCAAGCAGATGCCTTGCGCATTCTTGCGCCCATGCTGGCAAGCCCTGCGGTGCTGAAAATTGGCCAGAATATAAAATACGATCTGATGATTTTCGCACGCCATGGCTGCCCGGTTGTGGCCTATGATGATACGATGCTGCTGTCCTATGTGCTGGATGCAGGGCAGGGCGGGCATGGCATGGATGAGCTGGCCGCAAGGCACTTGGGGCATAGCTGTATTTCCTATGATGATGTGACAGGCACCGGCAAAAAGCGTATCGGATTTGCGGAAGTGCCGCTGGATAAGGCGACAGCCTATGCGGCGGAAGATGCGGATGTGACTTTGCGGCTCTGGCAGCTTTTGAAAGCGCGGCTGGTGGCAGAGGGCATGACAACGGTTTATGAAACGCTTGAGCGCCCCATGGCCGCAGTGTTGCAGCGGATGGAGCAGCGCGGCGTTGCGATTGATCGCACGATACTGGCGCGTCTTTCCGGTGAGATGGCGGTCAGTATGAGCGCAATAGAAAGCGCCGTTCATGCGCTGGCAGGTGAAACGTTCAATCTCGGCTCACCAAAACAGCTTGGCGATATTCTGTTTGGTAAAATGCAGCTTGCAGGCGGCACGAAAACCAAAACCGGCGCATGGGCAACAGGTGCCAGTGTGCTGGAAGATCTAGCCGCTGAAGGGCATGAATTGCCCAAAAAGCTCTTGGAATGGCGGCAGCTTTCCAAGCTGAAATCCACTTATACGGATGCGTTGCCCACCTATGTGCATCCACAGACGGGCAGGGTGCATACCTCGTTTTCGCTGGCTTCCACCACCACGGGGCGTTTGTCCTCATCAGAGCCGAACATCCAGAATATTCCGGTGCGTACCGAAGAGGGGCGCAAAATCCGCAAAGCCTTTATTCCTGCTTCTGGAAACGCGTTGCTTTCGGCCGATTACAGCCAGATTGAGCTGCGTCTGCTGGCGCATATTGCCGATATTCCCCAGTTAAAACAAGCATTTGCCGATGGTTTAGATATTCATGCCATGACGGCTTCCGAAATGTTCAATGTGCCAATCGAAGGCATGGATCCCATGGTGCGCCGCCGCGCAAAAGCGATCAATTTCGGTATTATTTATGGTATTTCCGCCTTTGGTCTGGCCAATCAGCTGGGTATTTCCCGTGAAGAGGCGGGTGCGTATATAAAAACCTATTTTGCACGCTTTCCCAAAATTCGTGATTATATGAATGAAACCAAGGAATTTGCGCGCGAGCATGGCTATGTAAAAACCATTTTTGGCCGCAAATGCCATTACCCGCAAATAAAATCAAAAAATGCGGCAGAACGGGCGTTTATGGAACGGGCGGCCATCAATGCGCCGATACAGGGTTCCGCTGCCGATATTATCCGCCGGGCCATGGTGCGGATGGAGGGCGCGTTGCAACAGGCTGGCCTTGATGCGCACATGCTGTTGCAGGTGCATGACGAATTGATTTTCGATGTGCCTCAAGCGCAGGTTGAAGCCACAATTCCTGTGGTGAAAACCGTGATGGAGCAGGCGGCGCTTCCTGCTTTGGCATTAAACGTGCCGCTGCATGTGGATGCCCGCGCTGCCAGCAACTGGGATGAAGCGCATTAGTACAAATTATCTGTGCGTTTATATTTATAATACATATCAAAAAGTATAAATTGCGGTTTAAGGGCTGGACAAAGCCTTAAGAGCTGCATATTTTGGTGGGCATGGATGTCTTTAAACAAGACCTTGTACTTCAGTAAAATGTTTTATTTCAGTGCGTTATAATCGTTTTCTCATTTTTTATGAAAGAAGCCGCCAATGAACTGGGTTAAAATTTCTGCGCTTGCTCTCCTTCTCCAGACTGCGGCATTTGTGCCAGCGATGGCGGGTGAAAATCTTGAGGCCATCAGGGCTGCGGGTGTTATCAAGATTGGCACCGAAGGCACCTATGCGCCGTTTACCTACCATGATTCCACCGGCAAACTGGTTGGATTTGACGTTGAGATCGGTGAAGCCGTTGCGGAAAAGCTGGGCGTTAAAGCGCAATTTGTGGAAGGCAAATGGGATGGCTTGATTGCGGGTCTGGATGGCAACCGTTATGACGCGGTAATCAATCAGGTGGGCATCACCGAAGAACGTCAGAAAAAATATGCGTTTTCTGATCCGTATATTGTTTCCAAGGCTGTTCTGATTGTAAAAGAAGGCACCGATGATATTAAAGCTTTTGAAGACCTGAAAGGCAAAAAATCAGCCCAGAGCCTGACCAGCAATTTTGGCAAGCTGGCGCAAAAATACGGAGCCGAGCTGGTGGGAACCGATGGGTTTGACCAATCCATTCAACTGGTGCTGACCGGCCGCGCCGATGCAACCCTGAATGACAGCCTTTCGTTTCTGGACTTCAAAAAGAAAAAGCCCGATGCCAAGGTAAAAATTGTTGCAGAATACGGCAATGCGGATCAGTCTGGCATTATCATCCGCAAAGGTGATGCTGAATTGCAAGCCGAGATCAACAAAGCCCTTGCGGCCATCAAAGCCGATGGTACCTATCAGGAAATTTCTGCCAAATATTTTGGTCAGGATGTATCCCGATAAGAATGTCATTCAATTTTTAACACAAAGCGTCCGGTAACCATTGCCGGACGTGTTTTTCATAAAAGATGCAGGAAAATTATACATGCCCCAATGGCTGGTTCTTATGGCAGATGCGCTGCCCACGCTGCTTTGGGCATGTTTGCGGTTCACCGTACCCTTAACACTGTTGTCCTTTGCTTTTGGCTTGTCATTGGGCTTGCTAACGGCTGTGGCGCGGTTGTTTGCCCCTAAGCCGCTGGTGTTACTGGCGCGGTTTTATGTGTGGGTTATTCGCGGCACGCCGCTGCTGGTGCAGTTGTTTGTGATTTTTTACGGTTTGCCCAGTGTGGGCATTTTGCTGGATGCGTTTACGGCCGCCTTGATTGGGTTTACCTTGAATGTGGGGGCGTACAGCTCTGAAATTATACGCGCGGTGATTGCCTCCATTCCAAAAGGCCAGTGGGAAGCGGCGTATTCCACGGGGATGAGCTGGTCACAAGCCATGCGGCGCACTATTCTGCCGCAAGCCACCCGTACGGCCATACCGCCGCTGTCAAACACGTTCATTTCGCTGGTAAAGGATACATCGTTGGCGGCAGCAATCACGGTGCCAGAATTGTTCCAGTCTGCACAGCGGATTGTTGCCACCACCTATGAGCCGCTTATTCTTTATATTCAGGTAGCGCTGATTTATCTGGTGTTGTGTTCGGTGCTTTCCGCGTTGCAGCAGAAACTGGAACACCGCTTTGCGCGTTATGGCGGGACAATTGCCCAATGATTACACTCAAAAACATCATCAAACAAATCGGCGCGACCACCATTTTGGAAAACATCAGCATGGAAGTGCCAACGGGCGGGGTGACGGCGCTCATTGGTCCTTCGGGCGGTGGCAAAAGCACCTTGCTGCGTTGCATCAATCTCCTGGAAATACCCACATCCGGCAGCGTGCGAATTGGCTAAGACGCACTCGCATTTACCCCTGATAAAAAAACACGCTGGGCAGACATCCGGCGCATCCGCAGCCAGACCGGCATGGTGTTTCAGAATTTCCAGCTGTTTCCGCACCGCACAGCGTTAGAAAACGTTATGGAAGGTCTGATTACAGTACAAAAATGGCCGCACGAAAAAGCCCGCCAGCGTGCGCAACAATTGCTGGAAAAAGTAGGTATGGGGCATAAAGCCGATGCGTGGCCAGCAACGCTTTCGGGCGGTCAGCAACAACGGGTTGCCATTGCGCGCGCGCTGGCACCCTCGCCGCGGGTGTTGTTATGCGATGAACCAACATCGGCGCTTGATCCTGAACTGTCCATTGAAGTGGTAGAGGTACTCAATACGCTGGCCACAGAAGGCACCACCATGGTGATGGCCACCCATGATTTGCGGCTGGCTGCAAAAGTAGCGCAGAATGTTGTGTTTCTGGAAGCGGGCAGGGTGGTTGAAACCGGCTCCGCGGAGCGGGTTTTCCATGAACCGCAGCAGGTGAGAACCAAAGCCTTTATTTCCAGCATCAGTGCGGCGCAAGCGCTTTTTTAACGTCTTTCGTTTTTTATCCGCTGTGCATAGATAACGCAGCCGTCAATAATGGTGGAACACAGCGCGTTGCGGCTGCGCATGGTGTTGTTGTCGCCCGCAAATTCCATATCTGTGACCTTGCCCTTTTCCATGCGGAACTGCGCACGGCAATCGCCCATCGAACCAAGACCCACCGAACCCGCAACGCCCGGAACCGCACTGACCGGAATACCGGACGTTGAGATATTGATATTTCCCCGGCTGATCTGGCGCACATAGGTCCAGATTTCGGTCTCGTCATCAATGGTGGCTGTTGCGGAAGGAAATCCGGCACACATGCGCATATCGGCTTCATTTAAGCCGCGCAGCGCCTTGCGCGATTCTGCAACCGTGGGGTTTTCCGACACAAAATTCGAGGTATCCGGTGGAATGGTACAGGCGGCAAGCAGGAGAGCCAATCCGGCCACCGCAGGACAGGGTAAAATGGCGTGCATAAGAGAGCAATCTTCTTTTGTGGTGCGTAGCAAAGAGTTCAAAAAACAATACCCTCGCCAGAAAATAAGGCTACAAAAGTACGCATTGTGTAAAACTCATCGTGTAAAATCAATTCCTTAGAAAAAAGCTGTTTGCAGGTCAATGCGCCATCACCCGAATCGTTCCTTAAAAGACTACAGTGATCCCTATATTCCTTCGAGTCTTAAACGCAGATGTAATATGCTATGCTGACCCCGGTTATTATCTATTACTCAAAACCCGATTGCCCCTATTGTGAAAAGCTGGAAGCGCTGCTCCATGCCCGTGGCGCAAAAGCCATCAAATATGTGGTGGATGTGGATTTCACCCGTGAGCAACTGCACGCTATGGTGCCACATGTTGCAAAACTGACCTTCCCGCAATTGTTTTACGGTGCGGAACATGTAGGCGGTTACACCGAAAGCGCCGCATTTTTTGAAAACATGGACACAGAAAAAATGCAGCTTTGTGCCGCTGAATAAATACGGTAAGAGATGTGAAGTAATTTTATTGTTTAAGAAATTTAAAGCGTTCCCATGAATACACACGTCCCGCACCCGGTTTCTCCCGCCAAATTGCTTTTTGTTTATGCCGCTTCATTTATGATTGGTGTTGTGCTTATCATGGCACTGTCTTATCTGGTGCTGGAGCTGTTCGATTTTGAAATGAAAAATTCTGCTATAGGGCTGATTCTGGTATTTCTAAGCGCATCCTATGTGGGGCAACATTGGTATCACTGCGAGCGGGAAAAACCTGCGGCTTCGCGCCTATGGAAAATTGCCGGTGGGTGCGCCTTACTCACGCTGATGGTGCAAGGGCTGCTTGCCTGGGGGATGATGCAATTGTCAGGTGAAGCCATTCCGGCAGGGGATGAAATGATCCTTCTGGCTCTTGGTGCAGTGCTGGGAGTGGTGAATATCCTGCTCATCCGGTGGGGCATCGGGTTCGGAGTGAAACAAAAAATAAAGCAGCTTGCGTTTCTTGCTGCCAAATCAAAAGCATGATTGAGATTTAGGGCTGCCATGATGAACCGCGTGCTACCCCTCTCGTCCGATGCTCTCAAAGCCTTTAAAACATATCTTGTTGTTTTCACCCTTGGTATGGTTGTTCTCACGCTTATTGCTGTGGCGCTGGGACATTTCTTTGATTTGAATTACAAAAACCGCGCTTTAGGCTTTATCCTGAGTTTTTTTGCAGCATCGTTCACGGGGCGCCGCTGGCAGGCTTGGGCAAACCGCAAAATTTCGCTGCAAAATATCTGGAAAGTGGCTTTTTTCTGCACAGGCATCACGATGCTGATTCATGGGCTGTGGAGCGCAATGCACGCCTTCAGCGCAACAATCGCACAGCATTCGCCGTTTTATCCCTTGATGGCCGAGAATGCTTTGATAACCACCGGCATAATTGCCCTTACAACCCTGCTCACACTGGTGGCGGTGCGCATTGGGCTGGGCATGGGTATCACCCAGACCATCAATTTCCCCGGCCGATAAACGCTATCAAACCGCCCTGCACAAATGGCCGCTGTCACAGAAATCTGCAAAAGCAAAGGTGTGTGTTTCCCTATGCACATGGCTGGGCTGTGCGCGGTTGAACTCGACGGTTTCCGCGCTGATGAACACGCTCCAGTGTCCATCTCTGCCGCGCAAGGGCTTGTTGTGTAAAAAAACCTCCGGGGTAAAAAGCCCGACATTCAGACCGGAAGGTTTCCGCGCAGAAGGATAGACAAACAACGTCGTTCCCAGCGACCGCATCCGCGCCCCCAATGCTTGGGAATGCCGATAAGAAACAGGACTGCTGATTTCAGGCGTATAAGCATGAAAAGGTGTTTCATGCAGCTTCAAGGCTGCATCGGATTGCACCCGCACCACAAAATGGGTGTATGGCACCTGCATGGGCTCAAACTGTGCTTGCGTATGGTGCAGAAACAAAAAGCGCCCATACGCTGCTTCTGCCATCGCGGTATTCAAGTCTTCTGCGCCATAGAAAATACTCTGCTCGGTGCGCAAATGAAAACGGCCACCGGATTTTAAAGGCGGATAACGAAAAGGCGTGTAAAGCAGATAATGCAGAGCGCCACGGGCATTGTGGGTGGGGGCAGGGGGTTTAGAGGCGTCCAGAATATCTTCCAGAATTTGCTGCTCGTCATCGTTATCCACCAGCTTGCGGGTGGCAATGAAATGTTGGCCTTCAACAATCCGGTAAATATCATTACTATAACTGCAAAAATATTTTTCCAGCTCAAGGGAGAACAATCCGCTCATGAATTTTTCAGCCTAATGGCCGCGCATGGTATCAAGATACTGAACCACGTTTGCCAAGCCCTCAACATTGCGCATCAGCTCAATGGGTACGCCGCCCAGCGCTGTGTTGTTGGCGTTCAGCCAGCGTTTTTCATTCTCAACATTGCCGCCCATATACGCATCAAGGCCGCGGAAAGCACGCAGGAAAAGCACACACAGCTGCCAAGGCTTGCTGTTGTGTTCCAGAGCGTAGCGGCCATGCTTGAGGCGTGATACACTCGCTTCGCTCAAACCCACAATTTCGGCAATCTGCTTGTTGTTGAGCGCCCAGTATTCTGTTGCTTTGCCCAACGCCTTTGTGAGGACAGTTGCAGGATCTGTAACAGGGGGGTGCAGCAATGCAGACATGGTATTCTCCTTCACTAGAGAAAGAATAATATACTTTTCTTTCTCTTGCAAGGGTAGTGCTATTGGCGGATGCTGGCCTTGAACTGGGTGGCAAGCATTTCCGGCTGCATGGAATAGGCCGCGTAGATATCCAGAGGCGTCAATTCTTCGCGTGGCTCAAGCACAAGCGATAACGTATCAGGTTTATCAAGAAACCCATGGATTGCAGCAATGGAAGCGGCATCAACCGCGCCCCCAAAGGCCATATTGATGTCACTCACCTGTTTTTTCAATTCAACGCGCATATCGGCTTCGCTGATGTTGGCAAGGTTTGAGTAGTAAGCAATGAGTTTATTGGCCAGGCCTGAGTCTTTATAGGTGATCTGGATGGGCTGAACAGGCGCTTCAAGCAAGGCGGGAAACAGGTCATCAAGCGCACCTGTAAGTGCATTCTTTTCCAGTGTTGCCACGCCGCCCGCCAGACCGATGTGTCCAGCATTGCGCATTGTGAGGCCGGTATCCACAAAGGAAAGTGTTTTTGCGCTTTCATTCCATGTATAGCCTACGCTGTAATCCAGCGTTAGATCATCATAGCCCAATTCTTTGAGAAAAGCGCGCGCACCCAGAACGTCGTGTTCGGTGTTTTCCTTATCAACCGCAAGTCCTTTCAGTGCAAGACCTGCGGTAAGCGGAAGCCCCTGCACATGGTTGGCGGTGCTGATAGAAAGCTCTTCAACTGCAAGATTCATATCATCGTTGCGCGTTTCAAGCCCTTGTATTGTCACACGGGAAAAGGTCGGGATGGAAGCAAACGGGCGGGAGGCCAACACTTCGACAGCTTCGTTGCTCTGGCTGCCGGCAGCTTCGGTTACGGTGCTAAGAAAAGCAAGGCTTGGCTTGATATCCAGAGCGTCGAAGGAAAAGCTGGCCAGAGAAAATGATTTCAACGCATCGGATGTGAGGGCGGTTTTTTCAATGGAAAAATTGCCTATGATACCATTGTTGAATTTTTCCAAGGTGATCGAGCCAATGCTGAGATCCAGTTTTTCAGCAGGTGATGTTATTTTAAGACCTTCGGTTGCCATTTTATCAAAGGAGAACCCGGTCAGCATACTGCTGGTGAGCGTGTTATAAAGTTTTATATCATCGAGAGAAATTTTTGTGGTGTCTTCTTCCTGTGCGATACGGCTGCTCAGCGCCATCATTGTGCTGAACGGTTCCGGCATCAGGCGTCCGTGAAGGTTATCCATGACCATGGTGTCCATCACAAGCAGGGAATCATCCCCGTTCAACCCTTTTATCTGGAAATCGGCCACACTGATATGACCGACGAGCTTTTCCATGGGTTGCTCATCTTTGCTGCTTTCCGCATAGATGGCTGCAAGGGCGGCAACGTCAAGATCTTTGTAAATTCCGGCGCCGGTTGTTGCGGTAACGTTATCACCCTTGGGCGTTTTAACGGCACCGCTGAGGCTTTCAAAGCGCATGGCTCCCGCTTTGCCATGGTCAAGATCGGTGATTTCCAGACCTTTAATAATCCGGTCGCCTTCGGTGACGTGGGTTGTTTTCCATTCCGGTGCTGAAATTTCGGATGCATCAATTCGTTTCAGAAACGCTTTAATCAGGAAGGGGGATTCCGATTTGCCTTTGCTGCGGAACACAAAATCTTCAATACGCGCTTCGGGGAAGGAATAGGTCATATCGCCGGAAGAAATGCGCAGGTTAACCGCCTGTACCAGACCGGCAGAAACAGTGCCATTCAGTTCCAGCGGGAAGTGGGTGCGGAAGGTATCCATGCGCAGTGTGGAAGGGCTATCGCCTGCACTTTCCAGCTCCACACCGTGAAGGATGACTTCACCTTCCCAGATATTGGTCTGGATGGAATCGTATTTGGCAACTTTTGCACCGCCATCACGCGCCCGTTTGAAAATATTTTCAACAGAAACCCGCGCGTAAGAGTCCGCAGCATAAGGAACGGCAAGAGCAACCGCACCAAGTGCAACGCCTGTGAGGCCAGCAGAAATCAGCAATGTACGTTTCAAGGGGTATTCCCTTCCTATAACCGAGTTCCAATAAAACGATTATTGTATTGGATAAAAACTCTGCGATAAAACCAAAGACGTGATAGCCTGAGACATGCAATTGTTGTGTATGAATTAGACTATATAAAAGCGTTCGACTCGCCTTGTCACACAGCGGGTGCGTGGTTTTGTAGCACCGTTGTTACAAATGGCAAAGAGGCAAATTCAAAGCGGCAACCGCTCAAGAACATCTTTTCCCAGAACATCCAGATGATTGTGTGCAAACGGCGTTAAAGATGAAAGTTTTTTCTCAAGAACATCAATGGATAATGCGGCAATGGGCAAGGCCGTAAGCCGCTGTTCGGCAGCCAGGGATGCCACAGCTTCCCCATCACGAAAGGGGTGCGTGGTTTCCGCCAGCAGCACCAGCGTGCGTCGGCCTGTAGCAACCGCTTCGGAAACCATGGAAAGGGAGTCGCCCGTAACGGCAATCAGATCGGCGCTGTAAGCGGCATCAATCGAACCGGCTCCCTGCTGACGGTAATCCGTGATGCGCAGCATGGCACGCTCTTGAGGGGGGAGTGCATCCAGAACGGCGTAAAAACTTTCGGGCGTGCGGCGGGACGTAACAATATTCCAGCGGATTGCATTTTCCTGCGTGCTGTGTACCGCAAACCGGATAAGCCTCGTCCATTCCTGAGCGGTAAAGGGCATGTGTTTGGTGGCACCGCCAATCAGCAAGGAGGCGCTAATGCCTTTCAGGCCGTTCCAAGGCCGCGCAGGCGGGAGCGTATCCGGATCAACAGTGCTGGGTTTAAGGGTATAAAGATGGCCTTTTATGCTTCGGGCTGAAGGGTAGGGCAGCAGTGTCAGCGTGATACGCTGCGGGGAAAACCCGCGTGCCGAGCCGGAAAAAATATTTGGAATCTTAAAATATGCCGCCAGCGCAACATTGGCGCCCAGAGTGGCGCCTCCCGCCGAAACAATCAGATCGGGCGTCGGGAAGGCAGCAGGTGAAATGCCGCACAGCTTCAAAAACAGTGCGGGCGGCAGATATTTTGCCAGATGCGGGAGAATCTTGCGCGGCAGGAAGGACGGGAAAGCAAGGGTGTGGCGTGTTACCGTGACGGTGCGCTGACGGGCAAGTGCCGCAACAACCCCTTCGGACTGTTTATAATGCCCCACAATACCATCGGAAAGCAGTAAAATATGCACAGATGCACCTTGAATCATGAAAACGTTCTGGAAAAATACTGTGCAAGACTATAGGGTTGTGCAGCAAAAAAGATAGAGCATTCGGGAAAAAGGGGCGGTTTTATGAGCACAATGTCAGATGATATGCGTCAAGGAGCATTGGTTTATCACCGTCACCCCAAACCCGGAAAGCTGGAAATTCAGGCAACCAAGCCCTTGGGCAATCAGCGTGATCTGGCGCTGGCTTATTCGCCCGGCGTGGCTGTAGCCTGTGAGGCCATTGTGGATGACCCCGAACAGGCCGCAGAACTTACGGCGCGGCAGAATCTGGTGGGCGTGGTGACCAACGGCACAGCCGTTCTGGGGCTGGGCGCTATCGGGCCGCTTGCCGCAAAGCCGGTGATGGAAGGCAAGGCGGTGCTGTTTAAAAAATTCGCCGGTATAGATTGCTTTGATATTGAACTGCAAGGCACCGATGTGCCAACGCTCACCACCGTAATTGCGGCGTTGGAGCCAACTTTCGGCGGAATCAATCTGGAAGATATTAAAGCGCCGGAATGCTTTGAGCTGGAAGAAAAACTCAAAGCGCAGATGAATATTCCGGTGTTTCATGACGACCAACACGGCACCGCGATTATTGTGGGTGCGGCGGTCACCAATGCGCTAACCATTGCGGAAAAGCCGTTTTCAGAGGTGAAAATTGTGGCCTCTGGCGCGGGAGCGGCGGCACTGGCCTGTCTTAATCTGTTGGTTTCTCTGGGGGCAAGGCGCGAAAATATCTGGGTATGTGATCTGGAAGGGGTGGTTTATAAAGGGCGCGAAACTCTGATGGATCGCTGGAAAGCGGTTTATGCGCAGGATACCGCAGCCCGCACGTTGGATGAAGTAATCGACAATGCGGATATTTTTCTGGGGCTTTCCGCAGGGGGAGTATTAAAACCGGAACTGCTCCGGAAGATGGCACCAAAGCCGCTTATTCTGGCGCTGGCCAACCCGACACCGGAAATTATGCCCGATGTGGCGCAAGCCCTTCGCCCCGATGCCATGATCTGTACGGGGCGTTCGGATTTTCCCAATCAAGTAAACAATGTGCTGTGTTTTCCTTATATTTTTCGCGGGGCGCTGGATGTGGCGGCAACCCAGATCAACGAGGAAATGAAACATGCAGCCGTAGAAGCAATTGCACGTCTTGCCCATGAGCCGCCGTCCGATGTGGTGGCGCAGGCGTATAGCGGTATTTCAAAAACGTTTGGAGCGGATTCCCTTATTCCCAATCCGTTTGATCCGCGGCTGATTTTGCGCATTGCGCCGGCTGTGGCGCGGGCGGCAATGGAAACCGGCGTGGCGCGCCGTCCTATTGTGGATTTTGAAACCTATCAGGAGCATCTGGAGCAATTTGTGTTCCGTTCCGGCTTTATCATGAAGCCGATCTTTACGGCGGCGAAGAAGTCACCGCGCCGGGTGATTTATGCCGAAGGCGAAGACGAGCGCACGTTAAGAGCCGCGCAGATTGCGCTGGAAGAAAAGATTGCGATTCCGATTCTGGTGGGGCGTCCAGCCGTTATCCACGCGCGGGTGGAGCGGTTCGGGCTGAACATCCGTCCGGGAATTGATTGCGAGATTATCAATCCTCAAGATGACAGCCGCTACCGTGAATATGTGCAGCTTTATCTGGAACGGGCGGGGCGCAAGGGCATTACGCCGGATCTGGCACGCACGCTGGTGCGCACAGACACCACGGTGATTGCTGCATTGGCCGTGATCCGCGGGGATGCGGATGCCATGATTTGCGGTCTTGAAGGACGGTATCACGGCCATCTAGGGCGGATCGAGGAAGTGCTGGGGCGCATCGAGGGAATCACCAATTATTCGGCCATGAGCCTGACCATTACCAAGCGGGGCGGGCATTTTATTGCCGATACCTACGTCACGCCAAACCCGACAGCGGAAGAACTGGCGGCCATTACGCTGATGTGTGCAGAACATGTGCGCCGCTTCGGGCTGGAACCCAAAGTGGCACTGCTCTCCCATTCCAATTTTGGTTCGCACAATACGGAATCGGCGCAGAAAATGCGGCGCGTGCTGGCACTCTTGCGTGAACGTGCGCCTCACCTGCATGTGGATGGTGAAATGCACGGCGATATTGCGGTAAACCCCACATCGCGCGAGCGCATTTTGCTCAGCTCAACCCTGCAAGGTGAAGCAAATCTGTTGATTATGCCAAACCTTGATGCAGCCAACATTGCCTACCAGATGATAAAAGGGCTGGCGGATGCGTTGCCGGTTGGCCCTATTCTACTCGGCTCCCCATATTCCGCTCATATCCTGACGCCTTCGGTGACTTCCCGCGGTCTGGTGAACATGACCGCCCTTGCGGTGGCAGAAGCTCAGGCGCAGGCAACGGCGGTAAATAGAACAACCGCATTGGCGGCTGTCATTCCGGATCTGGATCCCGTATGAAGCGCTGGCAACGCGAAGAAGTTCTTACAATATAGCCTTTCTTACATAAAACGATTATGTTTTTTGCTGCATCGGCATAGTCGTACTTGTTGCGACCATCTACATCTTTTCTTTTCAAATCAATGAATGCGTCATTCTATCCAGTAGAAAAATTCCAATAAAAAGAGGCATCCACCCACTCATTGTATGTGAGCCAGCTTATAATGTAATCTAACATGGCCATTATAGCACATGCTTGGAAGGCTCCTCTGTTCGTATTGCCTAATGTTTTCAATGGGTTGGCAGTGGGCTGTTGTGGACAATTGCTAATAATAAGGGGTTAGCGGAGTATCAATTCCCAGCCCCGTGATGTCAGGCGCTCTTGCGGTAGAAAGCGGCGTTTATAAGTCATTTTCGGTGAGCCATCCACCCAGTACCCAAGATAGACATACGGCATTCCAAGCCTGCGCGCGCGGGCAATATGTTCAAGAATAATATAGGTTCCAAAGCTGCGGTGCGCTTCAGCCGGATCATAAAAGCTATAAACCATCGAAAGCCCATCGGCCAGAATATCGGTAAGCGCAACACCCATCAGGCGTGTATTGCCGTTCTCATCCGAAGGGCCATCTTTCAGGCGGTATTCCACCAAACGGGTACGGACATGGGTTTCTTGCACCATAGCCGTAAAATCAGCGGGTTCCATTCCTGCCATGCCACCCTCTGCATGGCGTGTGGCCAGATAATGATGAAAAAGGGTGTAGTGTTCGGGTGAAGCAACAGCATCACCCATAACGCCAATAATGTCGGCATTTGCCGCCATAACCCGCTTGAATGATTTTGAAAGCATGAAATCGTTCACGCACACCCGCACCGAAACACACGCCTGACAGGCATCGCACGCAGGGCGATAGGCAACGGTCTGGCTACGACGAAAACCACCGTGAGCCAGCAGATCGTGAAAGCTTGCAGCGTCTTCGCCAACCACATGGGTAAAAACTTTGCGCTCCTTGCGGTAGGGCAAGTAAGAACACTCCGTTTCACGGGTGAGGTAGAACTGTTGAGCAAGTGGCGTTAATTCTGTCACACGTTCCCCATCATGAAAACGTTATACCCAGTGATAAAACATACCATTGGCCTAGGATGAAGGAAAGAGGCTCAGGCATTCACCACGCGAATGTTGGTGAGCATATCGTGCAAGAAGCGTTTGCGCTCGTTGAATAAAGTAACCAGCAAAATAAACGGGGTAAGGATGCTAACACTGAGATAAAACAGAATAATATGCGCGGCGCCATGCAAAAATTCCGGCTTTCCGCCCCGTTCGAGAGTGCAGCGAATGCCCATAGCCCGCATACCCAATGTAGCGGCATCACGGCCACCAATTCCCATACCGGCATAAACAATGGCAACAATGGGCGTGATGGCACCAAACAAAAGCCATGCCAGACCAAATGTGAGGACACCCAGGATACTTACCACAATACCGACGAGAAAGACTAAAATCGCAATAATCAGCGCGTCAATGAGACAGGCAAATGCACGTTTACGGCGCACGCCATCGAGGGAACGTTCCGGGTATTCAATCGCATATTCTGCCATGTTCTTGCCTTATTCTTGAAGTGTTCAGGTTGTTATTTGGAACATTCTATGCAAGAATCGCCACGCTTTGCAAGCTATTTGTATCTTTTTTGTTCTTATTTGTAAAAACAAGTGTGATTAGCGTCTTTAGTTTTACGAAGTATTGTCGGTAAATAAAGAACAAATGCTTAAAATGCGCCGTTATGCACAAACTTTTCGTAAGGCATAGGGAAGCAGCGCGTTTTCAATACATTTCGCCCGCGCGTTCTGCAATATAGGCATCTTCTTCCGGGGTAGATTTCCGCCCCAGCGCCTTGTTCCGCATAGGAAAACGGCCAAAGCGGACAATAATATCATGATGATCTTGCGCAAAGCCTAGAAAATCCGGCACGGCTTGATGCAATCGCAGCGATTCTTCCTGAATTTCCAGAGATTCTGCGTGCTGATAGGGTAAGTAGAGGAAAAGCTTGCCAAACTTATCCAATTCCCTGTCCAGCCCTTGGGCTACACATTCCTGAGCCAGCGCCAAGACCATGGTGTCGGAGGCAAACGCACGCGCATCACCGCGATACAACTGGCGTGAAAGTTGATCCAGCAGGATGATTTCTGCCAGTCTGCCGTGTGCGTCTTTCCGCCATGCCCATAATTCGGAGCGCACTGCTTTGGCATGAACCGCAGATAAGACCGCCGCGCATTTCTTATCGAAAGCCTCACCGCCACCAAACCAGTCGTCAACCCCGTGGCCATGAAACCAGAACTCCAGAATATCTTTGGCTTGCATGCTTTTTTCCTTTAGTTCGAGCCGGATTCTGCTGTTGGAATCCGGCGGACATTGATGCCTTCTTCTTTCAGCAGTGTCATGATTTCGTTCGCGTGATCGTGATCGCGTGTTTCAACGGTAATATCCAGCGATGCACCTTTTGCGGGAACATCGAGATAAAGCCGCCGATGCGACACACCAAGAATATTCGCGCCAATGTTTCCAAGGCGGGTGGAGATACGGCCTAAAATGCCCGGCTGATCCTTGATGGTCATGCGGAAGGCGGCCACGCGGTCAGAGCGTTCCAGCTCGCGCACCATGATGGCAGCCAAAAGCCGCGGATCGATGTTGCCACCGCTCAGCACCAGCCCGACATTCAATCCGGCAAAGACATCTTTGTTGGCCAACACGGCGGCAAGACCAGCGGCGCCCGCACCTTCAGCCATGCTTTTTTGCGTGGTGGCAAAGATGTTGACGGCGCTTTCAAGCTGTTCTTCGGTCACCAAGAAAATATCATCCACCAGATCGCGGATGTGGGGCAGGGTATTGCTGCCGATGGTTTTAACCGCAATGCCTTCAGCCAGTGTGGAGCCGCCCACGGGCAGATTTTCATTCCGCAAGCCGTTGATTGCGGCGGGAAAAAGAGCGCTCTCCACCCCATAGACTTTGATATTCGGGTTGATGCCCTTTGCTGCGGTGGCCATGCCGGCAATCAGTCCGCCGCCGCCCACTGGGATGACCATTGCGTCAAGCTTCGGCACATCGCGCAGCATTTCCAGCGCCACAGTGCCTTGACCGGCCATCACATCAAAATCATCGAACGGGTGTACCCAGACGAAACCTTCTGTGCGGCTGAGCTCTGCGGCATAGTCCTGTGCTTCCTGCAAGGTTTCACCGCGCAATTCCACGCGAGCGCCGTGGTTGCGGGTGGCCAGCACTTTCACATAGGGTGTGGTTTCAGGCATCACAATAGTGGCGGGAATACCGAGCTGATTGGCATGATAGGCCAGCCCTTGCGCATGATTGCCCGCCGACATGGCAACAACGCCTTTGGTGCGTTCTTCGGGCGTAAGGCGCAGCAGTTTCACCAGAGCGCCCCGCTCTTTGAAGGCATTGGTGACTTGGAGATTTTCGTATTTCACATAGATCCGCGCCCCGCTGAGTTTGGAAAGCAGCGGTGCGTGGGTGGTGGGGGTATTGATGATCGCGCCTTTTACAAGCTCCAGAGCATCAAGGATGTCTTTAAAGGTCAGATGACGTTCGGCGGTCTGGGGTGCTGCAACGGTCATGGATTTCTTCCACATAAACATAAATAAAAAATCATAAGGTATTGTTTTATATGATTTATCCGTTTTTAATTTTATCGGCTATTTTATAGGCGAAATAGGTAATAATGGCATCGGCGCCAGCGCGTTTGAACGCGATTAGACTTTCATAAGCGGTGCGTTCCAGATCAAGCCAGCCGTTTTGCGCCGCCGCGTGGATCATGGCGTATTCTCCTGAAACCTGATAAGCGATGGTGGGCATCCGGAAGGCATCCTTGACCCGCCACAACACATCAAGATACGGCATACCGGGTTTCACAATCAGCATATCTGCGCCTTCTTCCAGATCAAGGGCGCATTCCCGCAAAGCCTCGTCGCTGTTGGCGGGATCCATTTGATAGGTGCGCTTGTCGCCGGTGAGAACGGCATTGGTGCCAATGGCATCACGGAACGGACCATAAAACGCAGAAGCATATTTGGCGGCATAAGACATGATGGATACGTCCTGATAGCCGTTCACATCCAGCAGAGTACGGATTTCCCGCACACGCCCATCCATCATATCGGAAGGCGCAATAACATCTGCACCCGCCTGAGCGTGCAGCAGAGCCTGTCGCGCCAGAATGGCGGTGGTCGGATCATTGACAATGTGTGTATCCAGCATGATGCCATCATGGCCGTGGCTGGTATAGGGGTCAAGCGCAACATCGCTGATGATGCCGATTTCCGGCACCGCCTGTTTGATGGCGCGGATGGCGCGGCAGATGATATTCTCAGGATTGATCGCTTCCGAACCCCGCGCATCGCGCAAGGAAGGAGCGATATAAGGAAACAGAATAAGGGCAGGGATGCCGAGGCTGGCGGCGCGTTGTGCATCGGCAACGGCTTCATCCACGCTTACCCGTTCAATCTGGGGCATGGAAGGTACGGCATGGCGCTCACCTTCGCCTTCAATGACGAACATAGGTACAATCAGATCGCTGGTGCGCAGGGTATTTTCGCGCACAATATCCCGCACCCACGCCGCCTTGCGGTTGCGGCGCAAACGCACCGGCAAATCAAGAGCTGAACAGGAATCCGTAGAACCGAAAAGATGAGCTTTTTGCTGCATATCCATAGGCCGTGTTGTGGCAATTCCAGCAAAACGGATAGTATTTTGCCAAAAATTGCTCAAAAACAAAGACTTATAGTGATTTTCAAATTATTTTCTCAAAACACTACAGTGCATGGGTGTTGCCTGCAACACGGTTGTAAAATCAGGCCGCAGGCTCACAATAGTCCTGTGTTAGCACATCAAAACGCCTATGAACATATGCCCATAGGTTAAAAATACCATACCCAAGAGTGCGGTAAAGCGTATCCACATGGCATAATTTTAATCTTAAGTTGGTATAGTATCATACAGGCTTATCATATGTTCAATATCTTGAACACTGGGCAGGCTGGCTTCATTGCCAAGATGCTGGATGGCGTGGGCGGATGCTGCGCGGGCAAAGCGAAAATGGCTATCCCAGTCTTTTTGAGGCCATGTCAGGCAGGAATAAAGATATCCCCCATGAAAAATATCGCCTGCGCCGTTGGTGTCAATCACCTTTTCTTTGGGAACGGGAAGTGCAGGCAAAATTTGCGGTTCGTGGCCGGGTGCGTACCACAGCACACCGCGTTCGCCCATGGTTACAGCGCCCACACGGCAACCTTTGTTTTGCAGATGGGCAAGCATGCCCTCAGCGGAAAGTGTCATTTGCTGTGCCATTTGCTCGGAAACAACCGCAACATCAATATATCCGAGCAGTTCATCGGTGTTTTCCCGAACCGCGCCGCCATCCAGTGAGGTGAGAATGCCCCGCGCGCGGCATTCGCGGGCATAATAAAGCGCGGCATCTGGCTGATGTCCATCCACATGCAATGCTTGGAAATTCTGCAAATCAATTACGGGGAAGGGTTCGAGGAAGGCGTTATCGCGGCACCGCACAACAGCGCGTTTACCATTTTGAGGCATGATAAACGAAAGTGATGAACGGGAGACTTTTCTTTTTGTTAAGGATACGGCATAATTGTTGGCCATATCTTCAAACATGCGTCCTAGCCAGTCCGGTGCAAAGGTGCAAAGCAATGCTGTAGGCAGGCCGAGTTTTGCACAACAAAAGGCAGCTGTAATAGCGTTGCCACCGAAGGATACAGCGTAATCCTGTGCAACGTGCTTCTCATCGCCTGTGGGGATGTGGTCTGTCAGGAATGTGATATCAATATAGGATTGGCCGATAAACAAGGTCTGCATGATGTATCTATCTGTTATTAAAAAAAGAAAAAGGGAAACTAGGTCTCGACAATATGACATTGGGAGTTAAAGTTCTTTATGCATGGAAAATTCTGTGAAGATTCTCCAGCGGCAAAAACACAATAACGCCGCTGGGCCTTTGGGGGAATAGCTGATTGCACCGCACAAAACGGACACGGTGGAAAATATTGTTGATCGGAGCCCTGATTGCGGTAACGCCGGTTATAGGGTTGAATTTTCTGTTGTGGTTCCATGTGCGTGCGCAGGGCGATGACAACATCCGTGCTGCGGGTATGGATATGCTCGCATTGGTGGAAGCGCGGCTTGATGAGGCCATGACAGCGCTGATTACGTTGGGTATGCGCAATGCCCACGGGTGCGCACCGGAACAATATGAGCGCATGTCCCGTGCTGCCCGTGCAACGCAGTTCATTGGCGAGATAATGGTTATTGACCAGACTGGAACACCGGTATGTTCCAGTGCCGAGCGGGTTCAGATCATGCAGCAAATCACCCGTGACAGCAGCACTATTCACAACAGCATCAAATTTTCAGTTGCGGATCTTCTCAATGCAGATGCGCGTTCTGTCAAGCTGACCTGGCGTTTTCGTGACGGTTGGGGTTTTGCCGCGATAGTGCCGGGAAAAGGTCTTATTCCGCATGTTGTTCTTGGCAGATTGCAGGCAAATTTTCTGGTGGAGATTCGTCAGTTTGATAATACCTTGATTGCAGAGCGAACAACCTCTGAAGAGGTAAGGCTTGAAGAAAGCAAGGGGGGCAACGCAACGCAGATTGAAATTCCTTCCTCTAAATATCCTTTTTATCTTGTGTTAACCGTTCCCAGTTCTGCATTTTGGAAAAGTTACAGGGATTTATTCTTTTATGGAAATGTCGGCGGTGCAGCCTTGGCGGTGATTATCATGCTGGGTGTGTTTGTTACCGCAAGGCAGTTGCATGGGCCGGAACGCCATATTCAGCAAAGCTTGAGAAGAGGATGGTTTATCCCTTATTATCAGCCTGTCATTGATATTCAGACGGGAAAATTGCTCGGCTGTGAGGTTCTGGTGCGCCGCCGGAGATCCGACGGCTCCATTGAAGGGCCGGGTCACTTTATTGCTATTGCGGAAGCCACGGGGCAGATTTTTGATATTACCCGCAGTTTGATGATAAAAGCGCGGGATGAACTTCAGGCAGCCTATGCTTCCCGCGCAGAATTGAAAATGTCATTTAATCTTGTGGCAGGACATTTCGACAATTTTGAGATAATTGGTGATGTAGAGCGGATTTTCAGCGGATCATCTGTGAAGATGGAACAGATAACCCTTGAGGTTACCGAGCGCGACCCTTTGCCGAACATGACCCGCGCCAGAGTGGTTATTGCGCGCTTACAGGCATTGGGAGTACGGGTCGCGCTGGATGATGTGGGAACAGGGCATAGCGGCTTGTCTTATTTGTTGAAGCTTGGCATTGACCAGATGAAAATGGACAAGATGTTTGTGGATACGATTGGCACGGGTCTTTATTCCGCAGCGATTGTGGACACCCTCATCCGTCTTGCGGATGAACTTTCCATCGATTTGATTGCCGAAGGCGTAGAAACATTCGAGCAAGTGCAGTATCTGCGCGAGCGGGGTGTTAAAGGGGTTCAGGGGTTTGTATTTTCACCACCCTTGCCGTTATCGTCCTATCTTTCTTTAATTGAGGCGATGGCACCTTTACGGAATGCCGAAAATCCCCAAAAGCCGGAAGAAAGCATTGCCAAAGCTTCAAACCGGCTTCCTGTTCGTGCCGCAGGGTGAGTCTGATTGCTGCCCATTGCAAGCACTTTTTATTTCCTTTTGCGCAGGGAAAACGCTATAACTGCGTATAAAGAATGAAACAAACTACTCTAATATACTGTCTGCTTTATAAGCGGGTTTCGGTGAATTGCTTGATTATAGGGAAAAATACGCTAGGAAACAAAGACTTGTAATGAAAATCCTTGATAGGCTTATCATGGTCTCTTTGTATAAACTGCTGTTTCCCTTTGATGTAACATAAAGGACATAAAGCATGATGAAAAAAACGTTCTTATCCGCAGCACTGGTTCTTGGCGCCCTTACCTTTGGCGCAAGCGTTGCTGTTCCTGAAGCATCAGCGCGGGATCGCACCACCAGAGGTGCATTGATTGGCGCCGGTGCTGGCGCTCTTGTTGGCGGCGTTGCCACAGGCCGCGTGGGTGGTGCTGTTGCCGGTGCGGTTGTTGGGGGGGTTGCCGGTGGTGCTATCGGCCATAGTCAGGATAGAAAACGTCGCCATTACAGCCGTAATGACCGCCGTTATTATGATGATCGCCGTTATGACCGTCGTCCTGTTTATAACACGCGCTATTTCAACAAGCGGGGCAACTGCTATGCCCAGCAATCCAATGGCCGCGTGGTGCGCGTTTCACACCGCCCTTGCCGTTAAGCATTTAAAGGAGCGCTCTTAAGGCGCTCCTTTTGAGTAAAAAAGAGCGGAGTTCTTTTAAAACCATCTAGCTTAAGCTCTAGAAATATGGTATCGGGTCTGCATATAAAGTTTTATTTATATGCAGGAAGCTTTCTTCTTGCGTTATATACACCCCTTAAGGAGAAGCTTGTATGTCAGCCAGTGAACTGCGCCAGAGCGCCAATGCGGAAAGCACATTTTTCACCCAGCACCTTGCGGATCGTGATCCTGAAGTGATGGCAAGCATTACTGCGGAACTGGGTCGTCAGCGGGATGAAATCGAGCTGATTGCTTCTGAGAACATTGTTTCCCTTGCTGTTATTGAAGCACAAGGTACTGTGCTAACCAACAAATATGCGGAAGGCTATCCTGGCCGCCGTTATTATGGCGGTTGCCAATGTGTTGACGTAACAGAACAGCTGGCCATTGATCGCGCCTGCCGTCTCTTCAATGCAAAATTTGCTAACGTACAGCCCAACTCCGGTTCACAGGCCAATCAGGCTGTATTTCTTGCCTGCCTGAAACCGGGTGATACCTTCATGGGTCTCAATCTTGCTGCGGGCGGTCATTTGACCCACGGCGCGCCGGTCAACGTGTCCGGTAAATGGTTCAACGCTGTTGCTTATGGCGTGCGCGAAGACAATCACCTGATTGATTACGATGAAGTTGAGCGTCTGGCCAATGAACACAAGCCAAAACTGATTATTGCCGGTGGTTCTGCTTATCCACGCATTATTGATTTTGCACGCTTTGCGCAGATTGCTAAATCTGTTGGCGCAATCTTTATGGTGGATATGGCGCACTTTGCGGGGCTTGTGGCAGGTGGCGCGCATCCAAATCCTCTGGATCATGCTGACGTTGTGACTTCTACAACCCATAAAACACTGCGTGGTCCTCGCGGCGGTCTCATTCTTACCAACAACGAAGAGCTGTCCAAGAAAATCAATTCGGCCATCTTCCCCGGTATTCAGGGCGGCCCTCTGATGCATGTGATTGCGGCAAAAGCAGTTGCTTTTGGTGAAGCGTTGCGTCCAGAGTTTAAAGTGTATGCCAATCAGGTTGTGGCCAACGCACGCGCTCTGGCTGAAACGTTGAAAGGCCATGGCTTTGCTATTGTTTCCGGCGGCACAGACACGCACATTGTTCTCACCGATCTGCGCCCGAAAAAACTGACTGGCAAGGTGTCTGAAATTGCTTTGGGTCGTGCGCACATTACCTGCAATAAAAATGGTGTACCGTTTGATCCCGAAAAGCCGATGGTGACATCCGGTATCCGTTTGGGTACACCAGCCGGTACAACACGCGGCTTTGGCGTGAAAGAATTCCAGCTTATTGGTGATCTGATTGCCGAAGTGCTGAACCCGCTTTCCGAAAAAGGTACCGATCAGGATGAAGCCGCTGAGGCAGCGGTTCGCGCGAAAGTGAAAGAGCTTGTTGCGCGTTTCCCACTTTATCCTTCACTTTAAGCTTTGGCTTTAAGCTCTTGAAGAAAAGCCGGACATGCTGTGTCCGGCTTTTGCATTTTTTGAAAGATTACGGCATTGTATCGTGAGTGTTAAAAATGATTCGTACATGGATTTTACTGTACGCAATCCTGAAATCAGGGGAAGGGTCAGCGCATGAAATGTCCCCATTGCGGAAACCCTGAAACACAGGTTAAAGATTCCCGCTCCATTGAGGATGACACCGCTATTCGCCGCCGCAGGAGTTGCCCGGAATGCGGCCAGAGATTTACCACTTTTGAGCGTATTCAGATTCGCGAGCTGTTCGTCATTAAAAGTTCTGGAAGACGTATTCCTTTTGAGCGTGAAAAGTTGGAGCGTTCCATCAACATTGCTTTGCGCAAACGGCCTGTGGCGCCAGAAAAGATTGACACGCTGGTCAGCAGCATCGTGCATAAGCTTGAGGCTTCCGGCGAGTCTGACATTGCTTCCAAGCTGATTGGCGAAATGGTGATGGATGGCCTCAAAGCCATTGATCCAATTGCCTATGTGCGCTTCGCTTCGGTTTACCGCGATTTCCGCGAAGCCCGCGATTTTGAGAGCGTAGTGGCGGAGCTTAACACGGCGCAAAATTCCTAAAAAACAGCATTATTGCATTTTCAAAATCGGTTGGACAAAGATGCAAAATATTTTTTACAACGGCTCTGTTCTATTTTGAATTGCTCGCAAGCTTTGCACAAGAAGCACAATTCCAGGATCGCTCACTAAAGGTTTACAAAAAGATATATTCTGGGCAAAGTATTTATGGCTATAAAGGATTGCTATAGGGTGGCAGGGGAAAAATTTTGACATGGTTGTGTCAAAAGACGATAGTTGTATGGAAAAAAGGTGTGCTCAACCCATAACTTGATGTAACACGCAAGATATGATGGCTTAGATGCGGAAATATGTGATAATCCTCTGAGAAACCGAAAAATTTTGCGCCTTCATCGGCGCTATTTTTTTGACCTGTCGCGCAAGTTCATATGGCATTGGCGCGGGGGGCGGTGTTGTTAGCGCTTCTTGAGGATATGCGCGGTTGTGGGGTGTTGTAAAGAATGCGGCTGATGCGGCGAACTCGGAAGTCACTTCCGAGTTTCTTTTTGAGGGAGGGAATCGGCCTTTACAGCATGACGTTCTTGAGGCTTTGACACATTGGATGGTTAAAAGGAAATCACTCGAACTCGGAAGTTTGCATTTTGCCATTAAAGGGGTGTTTAACGGGCGTTTTGCGCGGCGGGAAAGGTCGGCTGTTTTCATCCTAGGGATGGTTGCCGCGTGGCGCGTGACACTCTCCATTTTTGATGCGCCGTGCGCAAAAATGGAGAACGGCTGCCGGTGCGTGTGGCCTTTTGTTTGCTGCTGGCGCGAATCCCGCTAAGGGAGTGTGGAATAGTATTCTGGGCGGGGTTGAGATGAAAGCACAGGTTATTGCGCTGGCGGTGGCTGCGGCTGCTCTTGTGGGTTGTGATAATGCAGAAACTAAGCTTACAAATAAGCTTGTGACGCTATGCGAAGAAAAACTATATGAAACACTGCTTGCGCCATCCGGCTATAGAAGAGTTAGCGTAAAAGAGGCTGTTTATATAGATCGTAAATTTATAGAATTTTCTATGAAAATTTATGATGTAAGTTTTTCAGTAGAAGAGGAACGCGATATTGAAGATAAAAAACGCTCTCCCGCTATTGTAGAACTTTTAATTACATATGATGCGCCTAACCAGTACGGAACTCTGGTAAGAGGTAAATGGGAGTGTGAATACCTTACTGTTGGGGGAGGAAGTAAAATTGAAAACTATAAACATTTTAACAGCCATAGGCCTTCCGATTAAAGGCTACAAGAGACTGATCTATAAGTAATATTGCAATTTATCCACAAATAACCAGTAATGCGGCGTAGAAATGCGCTGCATTTTTTTATGCTCTAAATTTGGATAGTATAGACCAAATTATTCAATTGCTTATGCGCGAAGCCATTACTGTTTCAGGTCGTTTGAAGGTGTTGATCTGCTTGGGGGTTCTTGCCCAAATGCGGCATAAATGTGACGATAGCTTACAACTTCATAGTTAAAATATCTTGGCTTTACCACCATTAAGCCGAGTGTTTGCCTGTGCCCAATTCTGAGGCAGCGTTCCGGATATCCTTGCGCACCTGTTTTTCAAGCCATGGCAAGAGCAAGAGCAGGTCTTCAGTATCTTGCGGGGCTGCGGGTAACGCCATCAGGGCGTTGTAATATTGAACGGTGGCGGTCGAAATAGCGTCTGCCGGTAGGCTTACATTTTCTGCCTGATATACGCGGCGTACAAGCTTGAGAACCTCTTGGAAGAGTTCCCCATCTATGGAGCCAACTTGTGCAATTATTGCACTCGTTGGATTGTCGTGCCGCAAGGTTGATGTGGCTGCATCATATGGTTGACCAGCGCCAGTAGCTAACCAATTTAGATTTACCCCAGTTGATTCTCTCAATTGTGTAAAAAAAGCAAAATCCGGCTGTCTTTCTCCGCGTTCATATCCACCTAAAGTGTTCTCATGAATGCCAATTTCAGCAGAAAATTCAGCGCGAGTTTTATCTTTCCTCAAGAATTTGAGGCGCTCTCCTAGGCCGGGTGAAATTTTCTCTGGTCGAGCCATAAAAATACACAAATGGGATAAATATCAGTTGCGTAAACCGCAAACGTGTGTTTATCTATGTTCATCGGATGACGTTAGCGTGAATTAAAGCGTTAACAAACGTCATTAAGAAACCGTTAGAGAAGGCTCTGTCGTGAGTCAATCGGGGGAATAGAAATAAATGAGTAAAACGACCAAAAAATGGGACAGGTACTCCATTGTTGCGGAAGTGAAGCGTCAAGGTTTGACGCTGACCGGAATTGCGCTGGATGCTGGTCTTCCCGCAGGAGCGTGTCGGCATGGAATTATTGGCTCCAGCCGCAAGGGTGCAGAGGCGATTGCCGCTGCCATCGGGGTGCCGTTCAGGGATTTGTTTCCAGACAGCTATAGCCGAGGGCGGCATGGAGAAGAACGGGAGCGCCGCAGCCGCAAAGGCAAGCGTGGTTCTCAGCACAATACAACGGCTGCGGCGTGAAGTGGTGATCCATGGATATCCATAAAAATGTAGTTGATGAACTAGAGTGTAAATTTTGGGTGGTCTTTGACGAAGCCAGAAAAAGCAGCGGCGTGAAGGGTAAAGCAATGAGCGAAGATCAGGTTAAACATGTCACGGAAGTGTAACACGCAGGTTCATATGGCATTGATGTGGTAATATCCGGTAATATGCGGGAAGATGTGATAATCCCCTGAGAACTCGAAAAATTTTGCGCCTTCATCGGCGCTATTTTTTTGACCTGTCGCGCAAGTTCATATGGCATTGGCGCGGGTGGCGTGGTTGTTAGCGCTTCTTGAGGATATGCGCGGTTGTGGGGTGTTGTAAAGAATGCGGCTGATGCGGCGAACTCGGAAGTCACTTCCGAGTTTCTTTTTGAGGGAGGGAATCGGCCTTTACAGCTTGAATTTCTTGAGGCTTTGGCGCACTGGATGGGCAAGAGGAAATCACCCGAACTCCGAAATTTGCATTTCGCTTTTTTAACAGGCGTTGAAGGGGTGTTTAACGGGCGTTCAGCGCGCCGGGAATGCTATTTTCATACAGGTGGTGAGTTCACACTTAGCTCTGTAAAATTATAAACAAATTTAGCGAACTGTGAACTGAGTTTACAGTTTGAAAATGAGTGATTGATGTGGAAATTTCATTATGTTTTTCTTGGTTTTTTTACATGATTGAGCATTAAAACAAAACGGGTCGAACTGTGAACTGGGAATTCCACTTTTTTAACAGATACTCACTAAAAATTTCATGCCCATTTGTATGAGTAACGCGGTCAGACTTAAAAGCGATTTATGAGGCAAACTCTGACGCCGGTCAGAGTTTAAGAAAAGATGATTGGGTAGTTGTTTCTTCTTGATTTTCTATAAGTTATTGATTGATCTGAAATCTCATTGAGCTGTTATAACTCTGACTTTGTTGTGCCGTGTATAAAAGGCCATTACTACCCTATTTGATGTAGATGCACCTATTCCTAAAATTAGCGAATCCTACTATGGATGCAACTAATAGGATAGATTAACATATCAGAAGGCGGCAAGGATATGGTGAGTACAATACATGCGGTAGCAATTCATCATCTTATTCGTGAAAACAAGGATGAGGTATATAAAATTGAGTCTGGAAATGATGCAATTACGGTAACTGATACAGTAAAGAGACTTGTAGAAGATATTCATAAACTATATTCAAAACGTCCTTCAAAATCCTACGGAAAATTTTCTACCAATATTACAAATTATCCAACCTCAATGCATTTAAAGAAATATTTGGAAAATAAAAATTTTTCATTATTTACAATGTCATTGATGACGACTTTAGCGAAAGAAGCAGGAGCAAAGACGGGCTCAACAGGAGGTCACGTATTTTTTTGTCATTTTGATAAAGATGATAAACAATTTTTTCTTGTAGTTATTGTTTCTGATAAATTGAGCGTTGCCTTAACGGAAGCAAAAACTCTTAGAGATATTAAACATTTAGATGTTGATGGATTTAGGTTTGCTGGAAGAGTGGATTTAACAGGTTGGGATGCAAACGAAGAAAGATATATTGGTTTCCTAAAAGGAAAAGGGACTGTATCAGATTACTTTAAAGATTTTTTAGGCTGTGATACAACAATCCAAAGCAGAATTGAAACAACAAATTTAGTAACAGCTTTGAAAAATTTTGCAGATAGTAGGAGCTTTAATTCAAGTAAACGTGCGGAATTTATGGAAAAAGCTTTGACTATATGTGATCGTGATGCCAAAGCAGATAAACCCGTTGATTTTAGGGTACTGTCTAATGAACTTTATCCAGAGGCTCCGGATGATTTAATTGAGGTTCTTAGTAATCCAGATTTAAAGCTTAATGATGGATTTATAGCTGATCGTCGCGCATTAAAAAGTTTAGTTAATTTTAAGAGAAAAACGTCTGATTGGGCAGTCGAATTTGAGAGAAAATCCCTTCAAAATGGTATGGTAAAATTTAATTCTACAGATAAATCAATTACCCTGTATGCTGTTCCAGATGAAATGCTGAAAGAATTGTCTGAAGAAATTGGCAATGAATGAAATCATTAAATGGCAGCATTTGCTTGAAATCTATCAAAATTCCTCATGGATAGATGAAGCAATAGCTGATCTTTATATTGCAAATCAGAATATATTGGATACCCTTAACCTTTTAGAGGTTTCTGATAGAGCAGCGCATGATGCAGATATATCATTACTAGAAGATATAAAATTAGCTGCAATAGGCACGACTATAAAGGTGAGGATTGGCTATCCGCAACTTCGTATAGGACTTTTTGCTGATGATGTAGATAGTTTTCTTAAATCTCCGAAATCTTATTTTGCAGAACGTCCTAACTATTATATTAGGTCAATAAATTTCCATTCAGGCATGGATATATTGCCAGAAGAAATTATGCGTTATCGAGCGCTATTAAAATTTGTCCAACTTTTAGAAAAAGCAGCTTTATATACAGATAAAAATACAAATGACATTGTTTATTTCCAAGATAAAAAGCTTGAAATAAAAGTCGATTATAATCAACAATTCTTAGAATCATTAAATGTGAGTGGCGTTGAAGAAGTCTGTGACTTCCTCAGCAATCGTATTGATAAAGATCACTGCTTAGGTATTTTTTCAGAAGCTGTGATATCTTTAGTATCTTCACAGCCTAAATCTGAGCGCTTTGGTTTCTTATTAAGAAATGTAACTGAGCTTTTAGAAAGTTTGAAAGATAGTTATATTCTGTATATTTCAAGCTTTTCATACTCAAAAATTAAAGAGCAGGCAGAGAAAAACCAAACGGAATATATAAATCGTGTACACAAGACTTTTACTGATATTCAGGGACAAATTTTAGGTTTACCTATTGCGTCTGTTGTTGTGGCAACGCAACTGAAAAATGTGGAGGCTTGCGGAATAGAGTTTTGGACTAATACGTCAGTTTTGTTTGGAGCAATTTTGTTTGCGATTTTTTTGACTTTTAGTTGTTTCAATCAATGGCTAACATTAGATGCTATTGGTTCTGAAGTTAATTATCAAAAAAATAAATTAAGCTCTGATTTTAAGAAAATTGAACATTTATTTGTCGATAATTTTGAAGCCATACAGCAACGTATATTCTGGCATAATTGTATTTTATTCGTAATTACTCTTGTCGCTTTACTAGGGGCGATATTTGTAATATTCGCATATCTTTCAGTTACTAAAGTAGGATTTTCTAAGTGTGCTTTTATGTTGATGCAATAAGTGCCCACTGGGCACTGAATTGATTTTATGAGAGGTGTACAATTGCTCCTAAGTTGGGAGTGATTAGAAATATTCCTCGATAAATCAAGGGTTCTTACAATTAAGTCTATTAAATAGACTGATTTCAGTCCAACGGTTGGATTAAATTTTAGTGCCACTGAATTAAGTGCAATGGTTGCACTTAATTGCATGATGATTAGCCGCAGAGATTGGAAACAGGTACAGCGGCTGTACCTAATTGCGTTGATCGCCGGATGGATTTTTAGTCTAACCGTTAGACATGAATAGGTATCAACTTGATACCTATTTTTAATTGAGTGCATTTAATGCACTGATTTAAGAGCGGTTCTCACTTTAATCGCGTGTGTACGCATTTTTCTCTTGGCTTTTTGGTTAAAATCACCTATCAATTTCACAGAGCTTGAAAACTCTTTACCTACGGTGGGCAGCGCCACCAGACCATTTTAAAAGACATGGTCAATCGGCGCTTTTTTTGTGTCCAGTTTCTGTGAGTTGGGCATGGCCGCAGTCTTGCGGCCGGGAGGGCGTGACGAATGTCCAGGGCGAAAGCCTAAAGGTCATGTTGCCGTCCGTAGGCGGTTTTCAACTCCCGGCTCCTTGCGATGGTCGCAAGAAGCCAATGCCTTGAAAAGCACTTACGGAGACTAAATCATGACACATGCACAAAAGCCCGAATTTTCTGATATGGGCGAAATTCTTTATGCACTGGAAGAAGCCATTGGGGCAGTTGATGCCTATAATGTGCTGATTGGCATGGCCTTTGAAAGCGGTGATAGCTATCAGACGGTGGCCGCCGGAATTTGCTCACTTTTAAGAACACAAGTTGGTATTCTTGAGCGTGCAGAAGATGCCTTGCGCAAGGAAGTAAAGCGCATTGAGGCGCGTAAGCTGGAAATCAAAGATGTGAACCTTGTGGCGCAGTGGAGTGGGGTTAGCCCTATTCAAGCGCAACGGGTTATCTCTTTTGCTACAGGCGCAGATGTGCCCATGCCAGAGACCGGAAAAACGCTGGTTGAAAACAGAACGGTGCTGCAAGATGCTTTTGACCGGTTCATTTATTATTCTGCCGTTAATCCAGTAAAAATGAACGATGCGGCAAAGATGCTGAATATTTCTCCTGAAAACGTGGAAGATGTGCTTTGGTTTATGCTGTTTGGAGAGGTAAAGCAGCGGCCTGTTGAGACTGTACAAGATGGCGATAGAGCACAAGCGGAAATCCCACAGAATGATGAACCGGCAAAAGCCAGCAAGGGTTCAAAGGTTGCTGTGCGCAATCAGTTTATTGTGGAGAAAGCCAAAGAGGGCATGGATGCCAGCGCGATTGCCCAAGCCATGAATATGAAGCGTTCCACGGTTGAAAAAGTCATTGGTCAGATGCTGGCAGGGAAAGATGTTTCTGCCCCGCCATCTGTTGCCAAATCAGCATAGGGGATAAGAAGGGCGTGGTCTTCAGGCTGCGCCCTTTAGTGTAAAGGCGCGTATTATGCTGGACAAAACATTGAAACTCACCATTACGTTCCCTGTAATGGGTTGGAATTATGCTCATGGCTATGGCTGTGATGAGCAACACCAGAAGCAGCCTGTTTCTGCTTATTCGAAGGAACACAAACAGCTTATTGAAGAGGATGCTCGTATTATCCCTGCATGGGTGATGCCTTTGATGCGCGCCATGAAAGCGGAAAGCGGTCATCTGGGTGCAGCATGGGAAAAACTGCCCAACTATCTTCCCTGTGGCGTGGGTGTGCCTCCGGTGACAGAAGCGGCTGAAATTTTGGTCAATTTGGGTATTGCGGGGCGATGATGGAAATATGGGGTTGCCTCCCGCCTGTAAAATCGCCGTTAAACGGGGGTTAAACAGGGTAGCGCGGCAAAGTTGGGATGCTGCGCTACCCATGATGCTGTGAGGGCATAAAAGCCGCCTGTAGCGGCCTCTTGCAAAAAGACGTTTCATAAGGCAGTATGGCCTTTGTGGTTGCCCTGACAGCTGGGAATGTCGCTAGTCCAGTTGGGTGCCTTGCTTGATGCAAGCTACTCTTACGGGGAAGGTGGCGTACCCCCTTGGCAACCACTCTTTATGCAAACAGGCATTGTGCTGTTTGCTTTATGGCAGTCCTGACAGCTGGGAAATTCGCCGTCCAGTTGGCTGACCCCGCCCTAGCAGCGGGACACTCTTACGGGGAAAGTGGCGTACCCCCTTGACTGCCGCCTTCATTAAAGATGCGCGGTACAGCATCTTCCATTCCCGAAATTGTGGGAATAGGCCTTCATAAAAATAATCTGAAATTATTTTTTGCTCAAAAATGAATATTTTTTGCGATCAAAATCCACTCTATACACACCCTTTAGTCTGTTTTGCGTTTGTAGGGGATTTTATAGTCGAGCCATGATGAATATTACATGGCCTGACCACAACAACCAACCCGTCACAGGACGGATTGACGCTAATGTCCATCCCTATATTGAAGTTTTAGGGCTGGATAACGCCGCAATGTTTTTATTGAACATGGGGGGCAGAGCTTTACAAATGCCGCGTCTGCGCCCCAAATCAGGAACGGCGCTTGCTGTCGAGATGGAGCAGTTGTTTGGCGATGAGTGGAAACAAAAGACCATTCAACTTGCCCGAAAGCTCAATATGGCAACAGCGCGTATTCCCGTGGCAACTGGTTTTTTTGTGCGGTATTTATGCTCTAAAGGCTGGTCAATCTCTGATATTTCCAGCCGGTTGCGGATATCGGATGTGACAACCCGTAAATATCTTAAAAGCGAACACGAACTGCGTAGTGTTGACTTGCCGCAATCAGTATCCAAAATGAAAGTGCAGTAAGCCCAAAAAATGCCAGACGGGAGCATAATGATTGTGGCTTTCGCGCAAAACTAGAATCGACTAACTATAAAGGTCAATATTAAATCATTCTAGCGGAGGAAAAATGGGAGTTTTTGGCAATATATTCAAAGGGATTGGTAACCACGAAGAAATTTACGCAGAAGCTGTATCCCTTCGATCTAAGGGTGGCACGAAATATGCAGCCAAGTTGAAAGAAGCAGCCGCAGCAGGTAATCCTGAAGCAAAATTCGAACTAGGTTGCGCAATTGTAGCAGGAACGGTGGCAGGAAGCGATGAGGAAGCCAGAGCCCACGTCGAGGATGCGGCTAGGCTAAATGCTCCGAAGTCCAAGTGTTATCTGGGATGGTCATATGTTACAGGTGAATTTGGTATCAAAGATGCAAGAAAGGCATTTGAGATACTTCTCGAAGCTCACAATGAAGGCGATGCACGAGCTACCAACAATATCGGATACATGTATTTAAAAGGACTGATAGGAACCCCTGATAACAAAAAGGCTATTGAATACTACAAGGAAGCCTCCGAAAGAGGAGACTCGCACGCTCCATTTAATTTAGGAGCACTTCACTTGGAAGGCGATAGCCTGCCAGTCGACCTTTTCGCTGCACTAGAATTGTTTGAGAAGGCCGCGAGTAGAGGAAATCCCAATGCTTCTAAGAACGTGTATTTGCTTAAGGAGCAGCTGAAATTTCATGCTGAGATGGCGAAGATAGCCAATGCCGCTGGCCGTAGATATGTGCCTAATATGCCTAATAAACAGAAGGCACTCAGAGATATACACAGACTTGAAGTATTACTTGACGATACCGATATCCAACACGCTCTTTCAATTCTCAATGCAACGAACCAAATTTCTGTGAGTGCGATGGAGTCTCTTGGTAACCTATCCATGCTGGCCAACAACATAGCGTATTTCACGGGCATTCCTATGGAAGAAGTGCTGCAATGCGCTACGGCAAATGCTGCGTGGAAAATAAGAGAATATATTGAGCGGATGGCCGAGTAGCGAGATAAAGCACTGGAGCAGAGCACACCTGACCGCCCATGCCTTCGAGATCGTCAACAAGAAGTTTGAAGATACCGTCTCTGTTCAGCGTACCGATATTGAGGACGATAAATACGGCATCTATGCCCCGTTCTTTAAAGAACTTGGCCGCGCGGCCGCAGAGCATCCCGATGAACTGATTTTTTCGTTGTTGGGGCAAGGGGTCAGCAAGACCTGTTATGACGGGCAGTATTTCTTTGATACCGATCATCCGGTCAGCAATGGCGAAAGTGTGGTAACAAGTGTTTCCAATATGCAGGCAGGAGCGGGTGAGCCGTGGTTTTTGCTGGATTGCAGCCGCGCTATTAAACCAATGATTTATCAAGAACGCTTGCCTTATAAACTCACAAGCTTGGATGCAGATAACGATCAAAACGTCTTCTTCAAAGACGAATATATTTACGGTGTACGCGCACGTTCCAATGCTGGGTTTGGATTGTGGCAATTGGCCTTTGCTTCAAAAGCCCCGCTCACCGCTGAAAACTATGAAGCTGCCCGTGCCGCCATGATGAATATGAAAGGTGATGAAGGTCGTCCTTTGGGTATCAAGCCCGATACGCTTGTGGTGCCGCCAACCTTGGAAGGGGCAGCAATGCGCCTTCTTAACAACGGTACCCGCATTGTACTCACCGATAATGGCAGCGGCGGCAACTTGCCTGTATCCGTTCAAAATGAATGGGCTAACACCGCAAAGCCGATCATTACAGCATGGCTCAATGCCGCATAATCAAGCCATTGCGGGGTGATGGTGCGCCTCGCCATCATCCCGCGATACACCGATGGTTCTTGGCTGAGCGGCCATCGGTGCGAACACCGAAGGTGGGTGTGATAACCGTCCCGATATAATCAAAATATGTCGGGACGGTTTGAAACAAAGGGAATTTAGAATGCTGCCTGAGACTTGCAAAATGTGTGGTAAGTTGGCTTATACCAGTGATATAGTCATAATCAGCACTGAAGAATATGCGTCCCTTTTAAAGTATGCTGGAAAACATCGCAGCATTTATAAAAAGAACCGAAGCCGCAAATCTAAAATTGAACGCGATAAAGAAGTTGCTCAGTTTGTATTGGAGGCTGATGCAGTCGGAAAAAGTGGTGTGGAAATATTGGCAAATTGTCATGAGCGATTTGTATCTGCAAGAATACCGTCCCAGTCCAGCTTAAGCCGCTTTTTACTGCGCCACAGAAACCCGTTTCTGCCAAATTATAAAGAGGTCTTCAAAAGCTGTTGAACGGGTGTAACCGGCAAGTTCGTATGGCGCAGATGTGGGAATATCCGATAATATGCGGGAATATGTGAAAACCCGTTGAGAACCTGAAAAATTTTGCGCCTTCATGGGCGCTTTTTTTGTGCGTGGTGCGGCAAGTTCGTTTGGCCGAGTTGTTGGCGTCTGGTGGCGGAGCGGCAAGTTCGGATGGCACTGGCGGGGTGCGCGGGGTTCTTAGTGTTTCTTGAGGATATGGCGCGGTGTGGGGTGTTGTAAAGCGGGGGGCTGGCGGGGCGAACTCCGAAATCGTTTCGGAGTTTCCTGTAGAGGTAGGGAATCGGCCTATAAGGCTTGATGCTCTTGGCGGTTTCGGCGTTCAAACAGGCTGGAGGAAATCAGTCGAACTCCGAAATTTGTATTTTGCATTTAAAGCAGCGTTCAAGGGGTGTTTAACGGGCATTCAGGACGGGGACGCGGGGGTATTCGATGGGGCGTTCGGTGAGGCTTTCGCGCCAGTTGCCGTTGAAGCCGAAATCTGGCGCGGGGACAGGTTCAGAGAACCAGAAGTCCGTTCGGGCGGCAATATTCGGAGCGGTGAACCAGTGTGCTTGCCCGTTTGCATCCACAGCCCACCACCGCGCGGTTTTGGGTGCCTTTTTCCAATCTATTGCTTCGTGCATGGCGTAGTTCCTTTCTTTACATCATGACACTCTCCCTTTTTGTTGCGCCGTGCGCAAAAAGGGAGAACGGCTACTGTTGCGGGTGGCCGGTTGGTTTGCGGCTGGCGCGAATCCCGCTATGGCATTGTGAAATGGATTATATGGCAGGGCGGGTCTGAAATGAAACGACAGATTATAGCGGCGGTGGTGGTAGCGGTGGCGGTGATGCTAGGTGGGTGCGAAAAAGTTGATATTAAACTCCTTCGACTGTGCGAAGAGAAACTAAAGGAAACATTGCTAGCACCCTCTGGATATAAAAAAATTAGGTCAAATTATACTGTTCATCAAAATCCTGAAGTAGTTGCAATTTCCATGCTACTTGGTCGCGTAGGCTTTACTGCAGAGGAACAGGAAGATATTAAAAACAAGAAGAGAATACCAGCAATTATAGAGTTTATAATTGAGTATGACTCTCCAAATCAGTATGGAACGCCGATCAGGGGCAAGTGGGAATGCGATTATCTTACCGTTGGTGCTGGTGGAGACGTTAACAATTATAAATATCTAAAAAGATTATCAGACGATTAAATGATGCAAAGTATTGATGCTTAAATAAAATCAGTATTTATCCACAAATAAACATTAATGCGGCGTAGAAATGCGCTGCATTTTTTATGCTCTTCTTTTGGATAAGTTAGACCAAAATAATCAATTGCTTAAGCGCGAGGCCATTACTGTATCAGGTCGTTGGAGGGCGTTGCGTTGCTTGGGGGTTCTTGCCCAAATGCGGCTAAAATGTGACGATAGCTTACAACTTCATAGTTAAAATGTCTTGGCTTTACTATCATTAAGCCGAGTGTTTGCCTGTGCCTAATTCTGCGGCGGCGTTGCGGATGTCCTTGCGCACCTGCTTTTCGAGCCACGGCAGGAGAAGCAACAGGTCTTCCGTATCTTGGGGGGCTGCGGGTAAGCTCATCAGCGTATTATAATATTGAACGGTGGCCGTAGAAATAGCGTCTGCGGGGAGGCTCACGCTTTCCTCCTGATAGACGCGGCGCACGAGCTTCAGCACTTCCTGAAATAGCTCACTATCAATGGAGGCAACGTATGCATTTATTGCACTAGTTGTCATTTCTGTCTTTTCATTAGGCCGCATAGGCTCTGTGCCATCAGCTAGCCATTCCAAGCGCACATTTAGCTTTTTAGCCATCTCATAAAGCTTACCAAGAGTGGGGTTTTCCTTTTTCAGGATAGATCGATATGTGCTTTCATTCATGCCCAGCTGCTGCGCAAAATTACGCGCAGATTCGCTGCCTTGAAGGAACTCAAGCCGACTTTTAAGGCCACCTTTTTCCATATGAGTACCTATTCCCCACCAAATCACAGAACTAATCATCAAGAAAATGAATGTTTCTTATGGTTAAGTATCTGTGTGCGCAAAAAAATACGCTTATTGCGCAAAACAATGTTGACATTGCGCGATGTAGCGCGCATCTTATGTTCACAAGCGGAATTAATGAGAATACAGTTTCACATTATTTCCGTTAACCAAATCGTTAGAACCCGCGCTAGCGGGAGTCAATCGGGGAATGGGAAATAAATGAGTAAAACGACAATAAAATGGGACAGGCATTCCATAAAGGCGGAAATCCACCGCCGCGGAATGTCGTTGCGTGGCATTGCAGAAGATGCGGGGCTGGCTGCCAGTGCCTGTGCGCATGGGCTTATCGGTTCCAGCCGTGCTGGTGCTGATGCGATTGCCAAGGCTTTGGATATCCCCTTTCGGGAGCTGTTTCCGGACAGTTACAGCCGCGGGAGGCATGAGGAAGAGCGGGAGCGCCGCCGCAAAGGCAAGCGCAAGCCAGAGCAGAATACAGCAGCGGCTTAAAGGAGAAGATGATGAGTGAAGACCAGATTAAACATATGGCGGAAGGTGCAGTTACCAGCATGAAAACAGCCGTTAGAGTACTGGAATTGGTGGTTATGAATTTGACTGAGGGTGCGGAAAAAAATCCTCGGTTATCAATTGCAGCTATCACCGGCGGTAACGCTCTTATTCTTATTGGTCAAGCTGTGAAGTGGTTGGAAGATGATCCCATGCTTGCAGCGCAAGCCACCACAGAAACAGCATAAAATAAGGGGAACAGCTGTGATTTATACACATTTTGCTTTGACATCGCATCAGGACAGCATACGCCGCGCAGGGCGGCGGGGAGCACGTCTTTCAAGCATTTTGCTGGTTGGGGAAATTGCCAAGGTGCGCTTGAAAATAGCCCGTTTAAGTGCTGTTGAACGGCTAAATAACGCCACCATGGCGCTGCTGCTCAAGCTTGAGCCGGCAAACCACGATGCCCGTAAATTTGTGCTAGCGCGGCGTAAAGGGCTGGATATTGCCAGCACAGCACGGCTGGAGACGTTGTTTGCTCTGGCGCAAGTGTTGAAAAAGCTGAAATGGGAGCGGCGGTTTATTGCCAATGTACTGCGCATGACAGTGGAAAGCTGCGATGTGAACCGCGCCTTGATGAGCCAAGAGTTTGGGGCGGTAGAACGCACCCGCCGTTAAGCGGATGCATCATTTTTGAATAACCATAGACATTAGAGACACAAATGATTGACGTTGTAAACATTTCACCTAATAGCATTGTGGTTCCTCAGGAACACAGGGTTGTTGATCCGGTTCTGGCGCAAGTTTTGGCCGAAGATATTGTTGAAAAAGGCCAGCTTAGCCCGATTGAAGTGCTGGCGCTGGAAGACGGCACATATCGCCTGATTTTTGGTGCGCACCGGCTGGCCGCTATTCAGCAGTTAGGGCGTACAGAGATTGCGGCGACCGTGCATAATATCGGTTCTTTTGCGGATGAAAGCGCCATTAAACTGCGCACGATCAGCGAGAACATGGTGCGCCGTGAGCTTTCAGTACTGGATCGTGCCGTTGATATTGCGACTTGGTGCGAGATTTATCGTGAAACCCGCACACATATAAAGCCAGGACGGAAGCCAAAAGAATTAAGTACAGCTGCTGTACCTAATTCACTTGAAGAGCAACAGCGTGTGCAACTGGTTGATAAGTTCACAAAAAGCTTTTCAGAAGCCGCACAGCTGGCATTTGGAATATCAAGGGGCGCGGTCTTTGAGTTTCTGCGCATTGCAGCAATACCAGAAGATTTAAGAGCAAAAATATCTCTACTGCCTCTTGCTAATCAATACAGAGAACTGGTGATGCTGGCAAACGAACCCGCAAACAGGCAAGAGCAGATCATCACCATTATTCTGGATGACGAGAACCACGTTTCCAGCGTGAGCGATGCCATAGCGGTTTTAGACCGGCATCCTCCGGCGCAAAAAGAAGAGCGCTGGCAGAAGGTGAGTGCCAGCTTCGCACAAATGAAGCAATCGGAACAGTTCCGGTTTTTCGACCTGCATCAGGATGCCATCGAGCAATGGCTGGCTGACCGCAACGGGATCAACACAGAGAAAGAGGTGGCGTGATGAGTGATTTAAGAATTATCCGATTGGTTGGCGCTCTAAAAGAAGCAACTGACTTGATTGAGCGTGTGGAGCTTAATTACGGCTGGAAGCAGATCAGGATCAAGCTTCGTGGTGTGATTAAAGATTGGGAGCAGGCGGAGCGGGATGCTGCTAAAGAGGTTGTTCTTGCTACACTTAATGAGCTTGGTGATTTAAGAAAGCCCCCCGATCAAGAAGCCGAGGGTGCGCAGGAGTTATAGATCTAAAGTATGGATGTATCGCCTTGCTTGATCAAATGCTCTTCAATCGCATATTGGCAAAGCTCTCTAACTGTATCTCCCTCTTTCAACTTATGATCAAGCAATAGTCTTCTGAAAATTACCAAAGAAGATGAATGCTGAATGCCTAAAGCATTTTCTGTGTCCATAATTAGAGCAGAGGTTATTTTTATGAGCGTTTCTTTGTCAATCAAGCCTTTATCTAATAAAGCCGCGGCGATAGCGAAGGCAGGCCATGTAGCGCCCTCAGCTGCATTTAACGCATCCATGTATTTGCTTTCTTCTTCAAGTTCTAACGAGTTTTGATCTTCACTCATCTTTTTTCTTCCTTTCGGGGTGAGTGGAACGGTTCCGGCAGGTGATTCCTAGCCCATCTGCCGGAACCCACTAAATCACAACTTTGCCGCGCGGGATACGCGCACTGGTTTTCCTTCAACAGCGGACGTCTTTTCATGAGCATTGCGCCTGAAAACCCAACTAAAACAGCCGGTTTGCTTGGCCGCGTCCGCTCGATGAAGGAGTGGCTGACGGCTGCCGAAATCGCCGCTGAAAAACTGCCCTATATGCCAGAAACGGAACGTGCCATTCAGCTTCATGCAGAGCGTGAAGGCTGGAATGAACATCCGGCACTGGTGCGCAAACGTGCGGGGCGCGGTGGCGGGTTTGAATACAACTACCGGATTTTGCCAACACTGGCGCAGGTTGCCTACAGCCAAAAATACATGCTGGTGGGCGCGCCGGAACAGGCGGCAGACGATGCTTGCGAGCTTGGCGCCACGGATTTGACAGGACGCGCAAAGCTTGAGCGTGATGCTCGCCTTGCGGTTGTGAATGCTTTTAACGCCTTTGCGCGTGGCCTCAACATTGGCCATGCGGGACGGGTTGCCATCTTTTGCGACAAATACAATGCGGGTAAAATTGCCGTTGACGCTTGGGTGCGCGAGACGATTGCGCAGGTTTCCAAGCGCAGCCTCACCCGCTGGCGCTCGGCCAAGCAAAGCGGGCTTGTTTCACGGCTGGCGGTTGATCCGGCAAAATCGCGCAAAGGTACAGGTGTGCTTGACATTGCCAATAATGGCGATGTGCGCACTTTCATGCTTGGGCTTTTGGCTAGCCAGCCGCACCTTTCTGCTGAACATGTGCGGACGCTCTGCCGATCCGAATTCGGCGACACGTTAAACGTGGTTTCAAAAGGCGTTGAACGCACTGTTGACATGCCGCCAGTACGCACATTCCGGCACGTTATTATGCTTTTGAAAGCAGAAAACCATGTTGTGCTGACGAAGCTTACGAACCCCGATTTGTACCGCAGCACTATGAAGCTTTCCGGCACGGGTGCCTTGCGGCATATCACTGAGCCAAACGCGCTCTGGCAGATTGATGCATCACCGATTGATGCTCTTTGCACCGATGGTCGGCATACGATTTATGCCTGCCTTGACATTGCCACGCGCCGCTTGGTGCTTTTGGTATCTAAAACGCCACGGGCAAGCGCAGTAGCGCTGCTGATCCGCAAGGCCATCACCGCATGGGGTGTGCCGGATGTTATCAAGACCGACAACGGCTCGGACTTTGTGGCGCGGGACACCAAACGCTTGTTTGAAAGCCTTGGTATTGAAATGGAGCTTTCCAGCGCTTACAGCCCTGAACAAAAAGGCCATGTGGAGCGGGTTATCAAGACCTTTCAACATGATTGTGTCACGCTTTTGGACGGTTTTATCGGTCATAACGTGGCGGATCGCAAAGCCATTGAAGGGCGCAAAGGATTTTCTCAGCGGCTTGGTGAAGATGATGCGGCGCTGTTTAGCGTCAAGCATTCGAGCGCAGCGTTGCAGAAGCTTGCCGATGACTGGGTAGCCAAGATTTACCTGCACCGTCCGCATTCTGGCATCAAGAACAAAACGCCGTTTCAGGTGGCCGCAGAGAGCAATAAAGCCATACGCACCGTTGATGCACGGGCGCTTGATCTGCTGCTGATGCCTGTGGCGGGTAAAGATGGCTTGCGTATCGTGACCAAGTTCGGCGTTAAAATCAGCCACAACTATTACATGACACCCAGCGTCATGGTTGGCACTCACGTCTTTGTACGCCAAGACCCTGACGATCTGGGCAAAGCCTATGTGTTTGAGCAGGACGGTGGCCGTTTCTTGTGTGAAGCAATTTGCCCTGAACTCTGCGGTATTCATCCAGAAACGGTGGTTAAGGCCGCCAAAGAAATGAATAACGAGCTGATGGCAGAGGCTACGGCTAAAGTCAAAGCTGAAATGAAGCGTATTAAAAAAGGAAAAGAACTGCTTGAACGTTCTTTGGAAGTAGCGGCACGGGATGAGCCGAACGTGGTGGCGTTGCCTAAACGTGAAGAGCGGCACTCTACGCAGCAAATTGAGGCGGCTCTGGATGCTTTTGCGGAATATGGCGACCGGCTGCATCCGGTTGAGCCAATGTCCGAGGCGCAAGCTGCGGAACACCGCCGCCTGATTGCTGAACTTGAGGCAGAGCAGAACGAGCAAAGCCGCCTCAACGTGAATGCGCTGGTGGATGCGCGGCAAGCGGAAATTGCAGCTGCCCGTACAGCGCACATACCGGAAGCAAGCAATGTGGTGGCTTTGCCAGAAAGCGAACGCGACCGTTATCGCCGCGCGGTGCTGCTGCGCCAAGCCATTGAACGGGGTGAGCCGGTATCGGCGACCGATGGCGTTTGGCTTGGACGATATGAGCAAAGCAATGAGTTTCGTGCCCAAAAGGGCGATCATGAATTTTTCGGGGACAGCTTTTTAGCACCCTGAAGAATGGAAAGTCTGGAGCGGGAACTCTGGACTTTTCAAAGCGGCTGTTGGGACAGCCATGTAACGTGAATATGGGGATATTATGACAGATATCATAAAAGTCAATCGTCCAGCGCCCTTGAAAAATGTTTCGGCATTTTCAATTCTGCTGGAAAAGCTGGTGCAGCGCAGGCCTGATCTGCCCGGCTTGGGGTGTTTTTACGGGGTTTCGGGCTTGGGTAAAACCAAGGCCGCAATTTATGGCGCGAACCGTTACCGTGCGCTGTATGTGGAGTGCGGCCAGTTCACCACGGCCAAGAGTTTGCTCATGTCCATTCTGAAAGAGCTGGGTGTGCAGCGGCCTAAAGGCTCGGTGCCGGAAATGATTGAGGAAGCCATTCGCATTCTTTCCGCTGATATTCGCAGACCGCTGATTATTGACGAAGCGCACCATGTTGCACACAAGAAGTTCATCGATTTGGCGCGTGAGCTGCACGACAAAAGCATGGCACCGATTGTGCTGATTGGTGAGGAAACCTTGCCCAAGCAGCTGGAAGCATTCGAGCGTGTGCATAACCGGATGCTGGGCTGGGTTGCGGCTGTGCCGTGTGATGGGGATGATTTTGCTCAGCTGGTGAAAAGCTGTTGCTCTTCCAACATCCAGATTGCAGACGATCTGGCAAAGGCCATTCTCAAGCAAACCAAGGGCAATACCCGCCGTATTGTGGTGAACCTTGCGCGTGTTGAGCATGTGGCGCAGGTGACAGGCGAAAGCCTGATTGATCTTGCCACCTTTGGCGGTGCGGCAAGTGTTATCAGCAGCAAAGCTCCTGAACCAAGGAGGGCTGCATAATGAATAAAAAAGGGGAACAGAACGCTGCCATTACGATGAAAGTTACCGTGCCGCGCGGACATTCCGGTTTTTGGCAGATCATGCGTGAACTGGATGAATGTGGGGCATGGTCAATCAATGATGTTGCGGACAGAACAAATGACCGCCGTGATAATATTGCTGATTTTGTAAAAAGGCTGATCGCAGGTGGCTATGCTTCTCAATCAGGCATGAACAGCAAAGGGCATAAACAGTATGTTTTGCTGAAAAAGCCTCGCGATACACCACGGTTGAGGCGAGATGGCAGCGAATGTGAAGAGCTGATCAATGCAACCTTGTGGCGTTCAATCCGCATGGCAAAGGTTTTTACAGCCTCTGAAATTGCAGAATATTCCGCCATAAAGCGCAGCACAGCCAAGCGTTATTTTCAGGAGCTTGCGCGGGTAAGTATTCTTGCCATTGATAAAAAAGGAGAACCCGCTGAAGAAACACGCTATCGCCTGATCAAGGACATTGGCGCACAGGCACCGCAAATTTTAAGAGCGGATGCGGTGTTTGATCCTAACAGTGCAACTGTTCTTGGTGAAGCTGAAGCCAAAGAGGTGCAGCCATGATTGAGGCGCGTACTTTTTTACAAAAGGCAACAGAGGCTTATGGCAATAAGCTGCCCGATTGGGTGAAAGAGCTTGCTGCAATTTCTGACCGTGAAGGGTTGGGCGGAGCGGCAAAGCGGATCAATTACAGCAAGGCAGCGGTGAGCAACGTCATCAACGGTAAATACTCGGCCACCGATGCCTCGCGGATTGAGGGCATGGTGCGGGGTGCATTGATGTCGGAAAAGGTAGATTGCCCCGTAATCGGCGAAATCGGTCGCGACCGTTGTTTGTTGGAGCAGTCCGAAGACTTTAGAGCTACCAGCGCAACGCGGGTTGCTTTGTGGAATGCCTGTAAGCGCTGTCCGCATTCACGGCAGATGGAGGGGGACAATGAGTAGAACGCCACCTGTTTCTGATGATCTCGGCCGGTTGATCAAGGCTCTGGAACTGCATCAAGAGGCAGATGCCTTGAGAGTAGAAGAGTTTCCGGTGCTGATCCAGCATCTCCGGCTTATTCAGGCTTCGGCGCTGCTGCAAGAAGGGCAAATGCTGCGGTTACAGCAACTTTGCCGCGCCGCTGCCATCAACGAAAACATGTTGCTGCTTGTCACAGCAATAGACACGCCCAATTCAAATGTTTGCGCTCATCCGGCGCTTAAAAATCTGATTTAAAACAAGGGGAATAACGATGAGTGAAGCAATTGAAAATGCTGGTGTGATTGATGTTAAGGGTAAAGCTTATATGACCGATGCCAAAGGCAATCTGGTGCCGCTGGAACTGGTGAAACCACAGCATAAACTTGAAGACGAAACAGTGCGTAAAATTCACGGCTATGCCATAGAATTAAGTGGCCGTGTGGGGCGCTTTAAAGGCCATACCTTTGAGGATTTGGGCGCTTTGGATGCCCTGCTGGCGCAACAATATAGCGTGACTAAAGGCGGCGCTAAAGGCAACCGCACCTATCAAACCATTGATGGCTTGATGAAAGTGCAGGTTGCGGTTTCTGACCAGCTTGATTTTGGTTCTGAGCTGCAAATGGCAAAAGGCTTGCTGGATGAATGCCTGAATGAATGGTCTGCCGATAGCCGCCCTGAAATTCAGGCGGTTGTGACCCGCGCTTTCAATACGGATAAGGAAGGTAAAATCAACCGTTCCGAGATCTTCATGCTGTTGCGGCTGGAAATTACAGACGAGCGGTGGCAGAGGGCTATGCAAGCCATTAAAGACGCGATCCGCGTTGTGGGTTCAAAAACCTATGTGAGGGTTTATGAACGCAAAAGCCAAGGTGCGGCGTGGGAAGCCGTAACCATTGATCTGGCGAAAGCGTGAGGGGGTAATCATGGACAAACAGTTATCTATCTGCACTATATCCTCCTGCAATTTTGCAATCAAAGGAGGAAGTTATGACCAACTTTTCAGACAGAGAACTTGCTTCACAGGCTTGGGATCAGGTGACACAAGAAATCAATGGAGCAGAAGACGAGTTAAAGACGCTACGAGAGCCGTTCATCGAAGTCATGATAACTGGCAACGTCATGCGGAAATTGGAAAAACAAGCGGCGGAAACTTTGGGGAATGTTCCTTGGATTTGGCCTTGGTTCGAAAAATGGGAGGCCAAATTCACGCAATGGGATGCATTTCCTTATTCTTGGCCAGATCTATTGCCAGACGAGGACGAAATAGAGGAATGGTCTCCAGAAGAAATGGCAGTGTTGAGACGACAAGAAATGGCTCCTCTTATTCTGCATACAGCAGAAAAGATTTTCTACGCGAGCAAACATATGTTGCCTTACAAAACGGGCGATATGAGGATGCCAGAAAGTTGGCGGTTGGTTCAGATGGACGATCCGACAGAGAATCGTATTGCTGCAACTTACGAAGCAAACATTGCAGCGGGAGATTTATCCGTAGTTCCTCCATTTTTCCCCGGAGACCGAACAACTTTACAGCCTGTTCTTCGCAGGTATTGACAAATTTAGCAAACCGTCGCACGTTCTTCACGTTCGCAAGTGCCTTGAACAGCACTGGAACCGCAGAGCAAACGGCGGTTACGCCTCGAAATGGCGTCTCCCTTGAGACGATCATCTTCCGGAAGCCGCGCGCGCATGTCCAAGGCGTGAGCCTAAAGGCGCGTGGGCATCGTCCGTTTGCGATGTGTTCAACTTCCGGAACCTTCACGGTTCCAGTCTCAAACGGAGAAGAATATGACAGCTACAGTCATACCTTTGCCCTTCAAGGGCGATTTGATCGACTACATCAAAGTGCATGGACGGGAGATAGCGTGGCTTTGGCGCGATGGGGAAGCTTATATTCCCGCCAAGCCGATTTGCGATCTTTTGGGGCTTTCTTGGTCGCGTCAGCGCAAGGTGCTGACAGATGCAGAAAGTGGTTCAGTCGTGGCCTTGAAGGCCACAACTGGAGCCGATGGGAAGACGTATCAAATGCTCTGCGTTGCCTATCCGGACTTTATGATGTGGCTGGCCGGAATTACAGTCAGCCGCGTGAAGGAAGAGGCGCGGGAGGCCGTACGGGCAACACGCAACGAAATCAAGTTGCTGATCGCCAACTATTACCGCCAGCGCATTTTTGGGGAAATGGAAACGCGCAGCGATCTCTTAGCATCACTCAAAATGGATGCACTGCAACGCAAGCCGCTGCGCATCCGCGTTCTAAGAGCTATGGAACTAGGGTGGGACTTCGAGAAGCTTTACAAAAGCGGCTCGGCATCACGTCCAAAGCTGGTACAAACGATCAGCGATATGTTGCAACTTGGCCTGATACAGGAAGCGCCAGCAGGTACGCCATTCGGGAAATTGAAGCCGGAAAATACGACTTCAAACCAGATCGATATGTTTGGAGGCGCACATGCTTGATAGCACTGATCCACGCGACCAACTTTCAGAAGGCATTGAGGCTTTGGGTGGAGTATTGGATTTGCTTATCCAGACATCCAATTGTAAGTCGAACGATCTTCACCATGTACGGCCTGACAGGCTGGCAACATTGCTTGAAATCATCAGTGACCGCCTTGAACGGGCGCGGGATGGTTTCTCCGGTTGGAGACCAGCAAGCAGCTAATGCCTTGCTGCCCTCTTACGGGAGGGCAGCCGCATGAGCTCATTGGCAATGATCCATATTGCAAAAAAGCAGCTGAGCATTGATGAGGATGATTTTCGCGGGATGTGCCGCCGCGTTACCGGCAAGGACTCCACCAGAGCCATGAGCGAAAAAGAGCGCACCGGACTTTCACTTTTAGACATTGGCCGGATTTTTGGCGGCAGAGATCACACAACAATCATGCACTCGTTGCGGAAAACGAAGGGGAATTGAAAATGAAGAAATTTATAGTGACTGTCATACAAGAGGTAGAGGTTACGCTTGATGAGAGCAAATTCACGGAAGAGTTCATGAATGACTTTTCTAAAGATTATCACCACATTGAAGATATCGAAGGTCACGCTCGCCATATCGCGGAAGTTATTGCACAGGATAGCGGTTATCCAAACTACATTGATGGTTACGGTGATCTTGAAGAAATGGGCATCGGTGTATCGGCATCAAATCCTGAAACAGAGGTGGAGGTGCAATCATGACTATTGATGCTAAAGATTTGGAAAGACATTTGAATTGGATTGAAGGAGAATTAGAGGAAAATCCATCCTATGATATGGAAGGATATAAGTTTAAAGATGTTGCGCTTCTTGCTAAAGCCGCCAGAGCGCATTTGGAAGCGCTGAAGCAAGTCCCAAAACAAGTTTCTCCAATAGCTGCAGCTGCAAAAATACTCTTGGATTGTAACGGTTGTGATTTAATAAAATTGGCAGGAGGAATTATTCCTCTGGAATTCAACGAAGTTTTGTTAAAGTTGGCACGAGGTGCAGCATGAACTCACTGGCGATGATCCATATTGCAAAAAAGCAGCTGAGCATTGATGAGGATGATTTTCGCGGGATGTGCCGCCGCGTTACCGGCAAGGACTCCACCAGAGCCATGAGCGAAAAAGAGCGCGGCATGGTAGTGGATCACCTCAAAAATGCGGGTTTTAAACCGGCGTTTAAGGGGCGTTCAAAGCCTCTGGAAGGCCAGTTTGCCAAAGTGCTGCAAGCCTTTTGGATATCCGCGTGGAACCTTGGGATTATCCGCAGCCGTGAGGATAAGGCGCTGATTGCCTTCGTGAAACGGCAAACCCACATCGACCATGTGCGGTTTTTGAAAGATGCCGGTGAAGCGCGCAAAGTGATTGAAGCGCTCAAATCCATGATGAAGCGCGAGGCTGGGTGTTTCTGGGTTCAGGATATGGACAACGGCGAGATCGTGGCGCTGGCGCAGTGGGACATGCTCAAAAACAGTTTTCCATTCAGCGCCTATGACGGCCTTTATGCGTGGAAATATGGCCGTCCAGAGCTGGACTGGAACGGTGTGGTGCGGGAATTAGGGCGGCATGTGCGGAGGCTTAAAAATGACGGATAATGACGATGATGATTTGGGTTATGATCCCGCAGAAGATTTGATTGTTCCTGCGCATGTGCGGCCTTTTGTGGAGGTTTTGGGACGGGAAAAAGCCATTGAACTCTTTATGAAGTTTGGAGGAACCGGCATATACTTGGCTAAGAAGCCGCAGGAAAGGCTCGAAATTGGCTCCATCTTGTCGGTGCCGCAAATCATGGCATTGACGCAAGTGCTTGGCTCTGGTTACCATCGGCTCCCGATACCTAAAGAATACCTGGTTAAATATTTTACTTTGGTCAAAGGCTGGTCTGTGAAACGCATTGCGCGTGAACTGCATATTACGGATATGAGCGTTTACAGAAACAAGCGGGATAAGCGACAAATGGACATGTTCTAAGAAGTTGCTACACACCCGTCAGTCTATATTGCAAAGCCTAAAAAGGCGAAATTAATCCCCGTACAAGGGGATTTTTTTATGTCTGTTCGCCGCTCAACACATTATATCGTTCTTCACTGTTCGGCCACACGCGCAAAGCAGAATGTGGGAGCAGCGGAGATCCGTCAATGGCACCTTAAAAACGGCTGGCGGGATATCGGCTATCACTATGTTGTGCAGCGTGATGGGACGGTGGAGGCAGGCCGTCCGGAGAATGACGTTGGAAGCCACGTTAAAGGACATAATTCAACCACCCTCGGAATCTGCTTGGTTGGAGGATTGAACAATGTAACCGCGCGACCTGAAGACAACTTTACAACAGAACAAAAACTCAGTGCGGTCAAGCTCATCAAAGAGCTTGTAAAGCGCTACCCCAAAGCTACGGTTTTGGGGCATCGTGATCTTTCCCCCGACAAAAACGGCAACGGCACTATTGAGCGGGACGAATGGCTCAAAGATTGCCCGTGTTTTGATGCACGCACCTTTGCCCGCATCCATGGCTTGCCAGCGGCACCGGAGAAGCTGGCATGACGCAAAGGTCTTTTAATCCCAGTTATCGGATGACACGGCAAATTATGTGGCCGTCTTTCGCATTGGCGTGGGTGGTTATTCTGGTGCTGGTGGCTGGCGGCTTGGCCGGAAAACAGCAGGCCGTTGAGCTGGCGGGGATCACCATCCCCTCCATGGTTGCCCTGATTGCTGGCCTTTTGGGCATTCACCGCTGGACGGGATCGCGGGATTTTCAAGCCATGCATGAGCGGGAGGGCGAATGATGTTTGGTTTTAAGCACATTCATATTGTCCTGATTGCTTTTCTGGTTGCTTTGCTTGTCACCTTCAGCAGCGCTGTACTGGTGATTAAAGGCATGGTTAGCGAAGCGCGTACAGAGCGTGACATTTATTGGCGGGGCGAGATTGCCAGAGCCAATGAGCAGACAGCCCTAGCCAAGCTTTTGCAGGTGGAGGAGACGCAGCGTCTTGAAGGTGCGCTTGCTCTCCAAACCGAACAATTTCAGCAACACATTGATGATCTGGAGCATGCCAATGCGGCCTTGCCTGATAGTGCTTGCGGCCTTGACGCTGACCGCGTCCGGCTGCTCCGCAAACCGTGACGTTGTGGTGGCGCAGGTGGTAACACCCGCCTTGCCGCCATCCAGCCGGAAAGCCTGTGCTGCCCCACAAGTGCTGCCTGACCGCGCTTTGAGTGCGCGGGAAGTGGTGAGCGCGTGGGGGCGTGACCGCTCTGCTTTAAAGCTTTGCGAAGCCAGACGCGGCGCTGCTGTTGCCGCAATTGATGCTTTGCCGGAGGCAAAACATGCGGGGCATTAATAACCTCATTGATGAAGCAAACCAACGGGCAGAACAAGAGCGGGAGGCCAGTATTTTGAAAGTCAGAACAGCTTTACAAGCGGAAGGCAAGCCCGAATGCGTGGATTGCGCAGAGCTGATTGATGCGGAACGCCGTGCGGCCATGCCGTCCGCCTGCCGCTGCATTACTTGCCAGACGCTCTTTGAGCGGGATTATGCGCGGTGGATGTGATGTGGAGCCTAAGTGAAATACGCGATCTTCTCACCATTCCATCGTTGGTTATCTCTGTGCTGACCGCACTCTATGTCTTGCTGACCGCGCGTTCCAAACGCAACAGCGAGGACATTGCCGAAATCCGTTCGGTACAAGACAGGCAGGGGCGGCAAATCCAAGAGATTGAAAGCTCAATCAAGCATCTGCCGGACAAGGATGCGCACCATAAGCTGGAACTGCAAATGAAAGATTTGAAAACGGAACTGGCCTCTATGGCAACAGAGCTGAAAAGCATTGGCATTACGCAGCGGCGGGTTGAGGAATATTTGTTGCGGCAAAGCAGTAGTTCTTGAAATTAGGTAAGGCACATGAGCGATTACAAAGCTTTCAGAGAAAAAAGCGTCAACGAAAACGTTCGGCTGATCATCCTGCGAGCGCTGGCGGAAGAGAATAACGCCACGCTCAATGACAGCTTGCTTGAGCGGATCGTGAAGCAGTTTGGCTACACCAAAACCCGCGATTACATTCATAACCAGCTCAAATGGCTGGAAGAAAGCGCCGGTGCGGTGCGGCTTACCCGTGTTGAGACGGTTGTTATGGCAACACTGACGCGCAGTGGTCGGTATCATGTTGAGCGCGTGAGTTATCTTGAGGGTGTGCAGCGCCCCTCCGACATTGAATAGGTGAGCCATGGCAAAGCACACACGGCCACGCCCGAATGCCATTGATATGCTGCCGGAAGAATGCGAGCTGATTGTTGCGTGGGCGGCGCAGGAACTGGGACGCTCTGACCGCAGCCAGACAGAAATTTATGCGGAGTTCCGAACCAAGCTGATTGCGCTGCAAGGCGAGATTGGCCTTGGTTTTGATATTCCTTCCTTCTCTTCATTCAATCGTCATGCCTTGCGCTCTGTAGCGCTGAGCCAACGTCACAAACGGGCGCGGATGCTGGCCGAAGTTGTGGTGGATAAGGCGGATGGTGAAGAGGCAGACGATATCACCAAGGCTGTCACATTGACGCTTAAAACGCTGCTGTTGGAAATGCTGGAAAGTGCCGGAGAGCATGGCTTTAAGCCGAAAGAAGCGCTGGCAATGGCAGGAGCTGTGCGCAGCTTGCAAATTGCCGAAAACCTTTCCACTACGCGCCGCCAGAAACTGGATGCGGAATTTAGCGCGAAAGTCGAAGAGGTGGTCGATGTGGTGGCCAAAGAGAAAGGTCTCAGCAAAGAAGCATCCGACAGCATCAAGTCTGAAATTCTGGGTATTCGCCAATGAGCGCACCGTTAAGCAAAGAGCAATGGCAGGTTCTGCGGCAGCAATCCACACAAGTGGTGCCAGACATGCTGGCCGAGCTTGGGGTTCCAAGTGTCCTTTTGCCGTATCAGGCAAAAGCTGTGGGGCTGCTGGACAGCACCGCGGTTGAGGTGCTGTTTATCGAAAAATCCCGCCGTATCGGTTTGACGTGGGGGCTGGCTTCTTATGCTGCATTGCGGGCGGGCAGAACCAAAAGCGCGGGCGGCATGGACGTAATGTACATTTCCTATTCTCAGGAAATGACCCGTGAATTTATTGATGCCTGCGCCATGTGGTCACGGTCGTTCAACAAGGCCGCATTGTCGGTTGATGAGTTCCTGTTTGATGATAGCGATAAGGATGGTGACCGCTCCATTCAGGCTTTCCGCATCCGTTTTGCATCGGGCTTTGAAATTCTTGCGCTTTCCTCTGCACCGCGCACATTGCGCGGTAAGCAGGGCGTGGTCATTATTGACGAGGCGGCGTTCGTGGACAGTCTGCCCGAACTGCTCAAAGCGGCCTTGGCGTTTCTGATGTGGGGCGGTCAGGTGGTGGTCTGTTCCACGCATAACGGCGTTGATAACGAGTTCAACCGGCAGATACAGGAAATTCTTTCTGGTCGTTCTATTTATTCGCACATCCGCATTGATTTTGATGATGCGCTGAAAGACGGGCTTTATGAGCGCATCTGCCTTGTAAAAGGCACGGAATACACCATTGAAGGCGAAGCCATCTGGCGGCAGAAGATTATTGACTTTTACGGTGATGGCGCGGATGAAGAGCTTTATTGCATTCCGACACTTGGTTCGGGCACATGGCTTTCCAGCCCGCTGATTGAAGCGCGGATGGTGCCGGATATTCCGATTTTGCGGCTGGAATTGCCGCTGGATTATCTGCAGCGGCCAGAGTTGGAGCGCCGCTCGTTTATTTTACCGTTCATGGTGGAGCTGTCACTCGTCCTGGACAAACTCGATCCGGCACGGATGCACGCGCTGGGGTTTGACTTTGCCCGTGTGGCGGATTTGTCGGTGGTGTTCCTGCTGGCGCTCAGCAAGACTTTAAAACGCGACACCGTGCTGGTGGTGGAAATGCGCGGGGTGCCGCATTCGGAACAGGCCGCCATTGTGCGGGATATTATGAAGGCTGCACCGCGTCTGATTGGCGCGGCGTTCGATGCCACAGGTTCGGGTGAATATGTGGCCGAGACGATGGGGCGTGAGTTTGGCTTTGCACCAAAAGATGAGGGCGCGGGTGGCGGTCTGGTGGCGGCGATCAAGCTAAGCCAAGAGTGGTACCGCGTGAACATGCCTCCCGTAAAAACCGCATTTGAGGATGCAGCGATCAGCATCCCGAAAGATGATGACATCCTTTCCGATTTATCGCTGGTGAAAGTGGAGCGCGGCATACCCATGGTACCCGCAGTGCGCACCGGAACCAAAGGCAAGAAACGGCATGGCGATGCGGCGGTGGCTCTGGCGCTGGCTTATTTTGCCAGCAAGATGCAAGCAGTTTCTTACGGTTACACACCTGCGCCGCCGCGTCCTTCAAAATTCGATCATGAACATGGCAGTGATGACCGGCCTTATCGTATGGCCTCCATGCGCCGCAGAGGGGGTATTTTCTGATGAACAAAGGTCTGGTTGATGTGTATGGCTTTCCGGTCAGCACCGCAAAACTCAAACAGGAACAAGCTGCGCCCACGACACGCGGGGTGCGGCAGCATTATGCGCACCATCCCGCAGCGGGGCTTACACCGGGGAAGCTCGCAAACCTTTTGCGCGAGTCCATCAATGGCGATCCGGAATCGTATTTGGCGCTGGCGGAAGACATGGAAGAGCGGGATCTGCACTATGCCGGTGTGCTGTCCATCCGCAAGCGGCAAGTTGCTGGCTTGAACATCACGGTTGAGGCGGCTGGTGATGATAGCCGCAGCGTGGAAATGGCCGATCTTGTTCGTGAAGTGATTGAGCGTGATGGGTTTGAAGATGAGCTGATTGACGTGCTGGATGCGGTTGGCAAAGGGTTTTCTGCCACTGAAATTCTCTGGGATACCTCAGAAGGCCAGTGGCGGCCATCGGTGTTGAAGCACCGTGATCCGCGCTGGTTTGTGTTTGACCAGACGGATGGCGAGACCTTGCTGCTCCGTGATGTGTCGGGCAATATCCCGCTGGAGCCGTATAAGTGGATCAGGCATTGCGCGAAGGTAAAATCGGGTTTGCCGATCCGTGGCGGGTTGGCGCGGGGGGTGTCGTGGGCGTTCCTGTTCAAGAGCTTTACATTAAAAGATTGGGCGATTTTTGTTGAGGCCTATGGGCAGCCGTTGCGGCTGGGTAAGTTTGGCGAGGGCGCAACCGAAAAAGACAAAGACATTCTTTTGCGGGCGTTGGCGAATATCGGCGTGGATTATTCCGCGATTGTTCCGGCCAGCATGGCGATAGAATTTATCGAAGCCAAACTTTCGGGCAGCCATGAGCTTTATGAAAAACGTGCCGACTGGCTGGATCGGCAGGTGTCCAAGCTGGTTTTAGGGCAGACCGGCACCACAGATGCCATTGCAGGCGGTCATGCGGTTGGCAAAACTCATGACAAAGTACGTGAAGACATTGAGCGCGGGGATGCGCGGCAGCTGGCGGCAACCCTCAACCGCGATCTGGCGCGTCCGCTGATTGATCTCAATTTTGGCAAGCAAAGGGCTTACCCACGAATCCGCATTGGCCGTGAAGAGGAAGTTGATCTTGATAAGTTCATGGTGCGGGTAAAAACTTTTGTTGATATGGGCGGCGAAGCCAGCATGACTGAAGTCCGCGATAAGATTGGTTTGGCTGATCCCGCAAAAGATGAAAAGCTCTTGCGACCTGTTCAGTCCAGAGCTTTGCCTCTGGGTGCGCCGCCAGCACTTGCACCGCCGGTCGAGCAATCGGTCAACAGCACTGCCGCTCCTAAAAACCATATTGCCGGAGGCGGCAAAATGGTTGATGCGGTTGACGATGCCACTGCCGACATCTTGGGCGATGAAGGCTGGGAGCCGCTGGTTGCGCCGATGGTGGCGGGGCTTGAGCAAAAGATTGCCAGCTGCAACAGCATGGATGAATTCAAAGCGGTGTTGGCGGAGCAGTTCAAAAGCATGGATGTGAGCGCGCTTACTGATAAGCTGGCGCAGGCGATGTTTGCTGCCCATATCGCGGGTGCCGCGAATGAAACCTTATCGGACGAGGGGTAGCCATGGCGGCAGAGCTGAAACCCTTGCCGCCACGCGAAGCTTTGAAGGCTTTGCGCAATCGCGGTGCGAATTTGCGCGATAGCTACGCATGGCAAGACACGTGGCAGGATACCCATGCAAAAGCGTTTACGGTGGCCAAGAGTACGGGTTTTGATGTTCTCAACGACATTTATAACGCCGTTGAACAGGCGTTAAACGGCGGTAAAACCTTCCGCGACTTTTCCAAAGAGCTTACACCCCTTTTGCAAGCAAAGGGCTGGTGGGGCAGAAAGCCTATGCTTGACCCTGAAACCGGCAAGGTCGAGATTGTGCAATTGGGCAGCCCCCGCCGTCTCAAAACCATTTTTGACGTGAACATGCGCGTAAGTTATGCGGCGGGGCATTGGACGGCGTTTGAAGCCACGAAAGCCGCGCGACCTTATTTGCGGTATGTGGCGATCCTTGATGACGAGACCCGCCCGTCCCATCGGGCGCGGCATAATCTCTGCCTGCCGGTCGATCATCCGTATTGGGATACATGGGCACCGCCATGCGGCTGGAACTGCCGCTGTACGCTGCAAAGCCTTTCCGAACGGGATGTAAAAAAGCTGCAGGCGGAAGGTGAAAACCTCACCTTTGAACCGCCGCAAGATACGCTGACCACTTTTATCAACCGGCGCACCGGCGTTGAAACCACAGTGCCGGAAGGGATTGATCCGGGGTGGGCGTACAATCCGGGGAAAGCCGGTTGGCTTGCCACCCATGGCATGGACAAGCTGGCCGCCGCACCGCCCGAACTTGCTGCAGGGGTGAATGATGATCCGGACTGGTTGCTCAAGCCTTTTGCAGAGGAATTTGAACGCTGGTTTGATCTGGCGGCAAAAGGCGGCAAGGTTGACCGTTCAACAGTGGCGGTTGGCGCTCTGAATACAGGCTTGCTGGAAGCGCTGGCTGCAAAGGGTATCAAACCGCAAAGTGCGGCCATCACTCTTAATCAGCAAGTGGTGATGCACATGCAGCGCGATGCGAAGGTTGATGCGGGTAAAGCTGTGCCGCTCGACTATCTGCGCACCATGCCGCAATTGCTCTCGAGACCAAAAGCTGTGTTGCTGGATAAAAAGAAAGGCAATCTGCTTTACATTTTTGATGTGGCAGGTGATGGCCGCAAAGGCAAGCTGGCTGTGACGATGGATTTTTCACGCAAGGTGCAGGGTGCGGATAGAAAGCGGCAGAAGATTGCCACCAACGATATCAAGACAGCCGGTCTTGTTGATTCAAGCAATTTGCGCAATCCAGCGGCGTATGAAATTTTGTTTGGAAAGGTGTAAGTGGTGGTCATTAAGGGGGTACGCCACATTCCCCGTAAGAGTGTCCCGCTGCTAGGGCGGACTCAGCCAACTGGACGGCGAATTTCCCAGCTGCCAGAATGACCACACCCTGAATATAATCCTGTTTTTGCCAGATTGCAAATAAAAGCCCGTGGGAGGCCTGTTTACAGGTGGGAGGCAAATCTATAGCCTCTTTTAAAAGTTTGCCGCCGTACCCCGTTTAACCCCCGTTTAACGGCGAAATTATAAGCGCGAGCGAGAGGCGTTTGCGCCCCCGCCGCCGTAAACCGGCCAAATGCCCCGAAAAACCTGAAAACTCTATACACAAGCTTTAGACTGTTTTGCAGTGTGGTGAGCTGCGATGCTGTGACCATGAAAAACGCACAGACAGCCATTTTTGTTTCTATCCACTCCAGTGCCGTTCCAGCCCCCGCTGGAGATGGTGCGGTCTGGATACAGCTTTTGCCCGCCGGTTCTTTTGACGGGCGGGACGGACGCGGCGGTTTCACAACCGGCAATGAAGCCGCTATGGCCGCCATTATTGCCGCCAGCCTGAAACTGGCAGGCACAACGGAGCTGGTGATTGATTATGATCATCAGGCTGTCTTTGCTGCAGTGCCCAATGTTGGCGGCACGGCTCCTGCTGCGGGCTGGATAAAAGAATTGCAAGCCCGCAAAGACGGGATATGGGCGCGAGTTGAATGGACAGAAAAAGCCGCCAGCGCCATCAAAGCCGGAGAGTACCGCTATATCTCGCCCGTATTCCTGCATGACAAATCCGGAAACGTGAAGGTCATCCGCATGGCGGGACTGACCAATACCCCCAATCTCGACCTTGCCGCTGTTGCCGCAAGCTCGTTGCTTGTTCCTCAACACACATTAAACGATGGAAAACCCATGGAAGCTTTAATCAAGCTGCTTGGCCTCAAAGAAGGTGCAAGCGATGCTGACGTGACTGCCGCTATTAAAAAGCTGCAGGCCGGTCATGCTGAAACCGCGAAAGCCGCAGGTCTGGAAGAGAGTGCGCAATCGGCCGATATTGCAAAAGCGATTGCCGCGCTGGCCGCCAAAAAAGATGAAGCGGCTACGCCTGATCCGGCCAAATTTGTGCCGGTGGCCGCACTCGCCGAGTTGCAGCAGACGGTCAATGCCATGCAGGCAACCAAAACCAAGCAGGATGCTGAAGAGGCCGTCCAGCAGGCAATGACCGCCGGTAAGCTTACACCTTCTCTCAAAGAATGGGCAATGGAGCTGGCGACAAAAGATTTGAAAGCCTTCAACTCTTTTGTATCAGGCGCACCCACACTGACATCATCACAGATGCCGCAAGGCAAGCGTCCTGAACCCGATGCAACGCTTACTGATGCTGATCAGCAGGTGATGACGCAGCTTGGCATGGATAAGGATGCCTTTTTGAAATCCCGCAAATTGGAGATTGGTTGATATGACAGCTTTGGATCAAGATAGAAACACACCGGAGCGTTCATCCGATAAACGGGCTTTGCCAGTCAAAGCCGCCACCAAAATCTTTGCAGGATCCATTGTGGCGGTCGATAGCACCGGTCATGCCGTGCCGATGACGACTGCGACTGATCTCAAAGGTATTGGTCGTGCCAATATCTTTACCGACAATTCTGGCGGTGCGAATGGCGCAAAAACCATTGAAGTGGAAACGGGTGTGTTTCGTTATGCCAATTCAGCCGCAGCGGATGCCCTTGCCAGAGCGGATATTGGCTCGGATTGTTATGGCGTGGATGACCAGACGGTCGCCAAAACCAACGGCACCAATACCCGATCGATTGCGGGGAAAGTGTTTGATGTGGACGCTCAAGGCGTCTGGGTGAAGTTCTCTTAAGAGGTGAATTATGGAAGTTACAAGCGCAATTCTTAGAGGTCTTCGCACTGGCCTCAACACAAGTTTTCAAAATTCATTCAGCGGTGTTGAGTCACAATATGGCCGTGTCGCCATGACAGTACCATCCACTACAACATCAAACACCTATGGGTGGCTAAAGGACATGCCTGAAATTCGGGAATGGGTGGGGGATCGTTATATCCACAATCTCGAAGGTACTGGCTATGCTATCGAGAATAAAGACTTCGAGCTGACCATTGGTGTCAATCGCAATGCTATTGAAGATGATAATATCGGTATTTACACACCGTTCTTTCAACAAATGGGAGAGCGCGCTGCAAAATATCCGGACAAGCTGGTTTTCTCACTTCTTAAAAGGGGTTTTGATACCCTTTGTTTCGATGGTCAGTATTTCTTTGATACAGACCATAAAGTTCTTGATGAAAACGGTGTTGAGCAATCGGTATCCAACACGGGCGGCGGTAGTGGAACGCCATGGTTCCTTTTGGATACCACAGGTGCAATCAAGCCATTGATTTACCAAGAGCGCAAAAAATTCAATAAAATGATAGCTCTTGATAATCCAGACGATCCAAACGTCTTCATGAAGAAGCAGTTCATTTATGGCGTGGATGGTCGTTGCAACGTTGGTTTTGGGTTCTGGCAGAAAGCCTACGGTTCAAAACAGCCTCTGACAGCAGACAACTATGCATCCGCACGGGCTGCGATGGGAAGCTTAAAAGCCGATTATGGGCGCCCGCTCGGCGTTACTCCGAACTTGCTGGTTGTGCCGCCTACACTTGAAGGCGCTGCCCGTAAAATTCTGAAAAATGCGGTTAGCGCTGGCGGTGAAGAGAACGAGTGGGCAAAGACCGCAGAGATCATGGTTTCGCCATGGCTGGCATAACAGCCTGACAGACTGAATTAAAATAGACGCTTGGCTTAGCTTTGAGCGCCCAAGCAATTTTAAGGAAAACAATCCATGTCCCGTAAAACACGGAACCGCAGCTCGGCGGTTGACATTAAAGCTTTGCCTGATGCCGTGGTGCAATCTGATGTGATTGAGCCGCAGGATGAGGGCGTCAATGAAACCCCAATTGTGGCCTTGGAAGCCACGGTTGATAACGTGGCTGTAGTGCAAGAAAACACTGAAACGCAGGAGCAGTCAGTCGTTCAAGACGATGCTGTGGCCGCGCCGGAAATAACCGCACCGGATGTAACCGTTAGCGATGTTGATCCTGCGCTGGAAGGTGCAGATATCACCGTTGAAACCGCTGTGGAGATTGCTGACGACAATCAGGATGTTGCGGCAGCTGGTGAACCGGAAGAACCGGCCAAGCCTGAACCCGCACTGGTATTTCAGCACACGCCGGTAAACGATCCGAATTTTGAACTGCCTGAAGCGCCAGCCAGCCTTGATACTTCGGAACTGGAAGAACGCCGGTTTGAAGAGCGCACGGAACAATACCGCAAACAGTATCCGCGTTTGGCCGCCATGATGGATGACTGGAATGCCTTCGGTGTGCGCCGCTCGCCGGTTTTGCGCATCACCTCAAAAGTGGATGGGTTCCGCCGCGCGGGCATTTCCCATCTTAAAACGGCGGTTGAACACGACACCATCAATCTGACACCTGTCCAGATTGAGGCTTTGCTTGCCGAGCCAAACCTTGTGGTTGAGGTTATCTGATGACCTATGTCACCAAGCAAGACCTCATTGATCGGTTTGGCGAGGAAGGTTTGATCCAGCTCACGGATCGGGATGGCACACTCAATGCTGTTGATGATGTGGTGCTTGGCCGCGCGATTGGCGATGCGGTCAGCCTTGCCAATACCTATCTCGCCAAAGTTTACAGGCTGCCGCTGGCCTTGGTGCCTGCGGCACTCACCAAAATCTGTTCGGATCTTGCTTGGTATTACCTGCACGGTGACGCTGCCGATAAGGATGCCAAAGTCACCCGCGATTACACCGCTGCGCTTTCATGGTTGCGGGATGTTTCCAAGGGTGTGGTGGAGCTGGAAGTGGGCGGGGAAACACCGCCGCAAGCCGGTGGCGGTTCCGTGCAGGCTGTGGCTCCGAGCCGTGTGTTCACCCGTGACAGTTTGCGAGGGTTTTAAATGAGCGGTGTGCGGATTGTCATTGATGATGCGGATGTGATGAACGCGATCAACCAGCTGGAGCGGGTGGCCAATAATCCGGCGCAGATAATGGCGGATGTTGCGGCAGCCTTGCTGCAATCCACGCAGCGCCGGTTTGAGCTTGAAACCGCACCGGATGGTCAAAAGTGGAAGGCGCTTTCACCCCGCACAGCCAATGCCCGTGCAGGCAAAGGCCGCCGCAAGCGCGGGTATGGCAATATTTTGCGGCGCAGCAACCGGCTTTACAGCAGCCTGACCGCGCAATCGGACAATAATTCGGCGGTAGTGGGCACGAATGTTGTCTATGCCGGTATCCACCAGTTCGGTGGGGAAATCCAGAAAGCCGAGCGCCAGCAGACCATCCATATGGCCACGATCAAAGGCCGTAACCGCTTTGTCCGCGCCGGCCGAAAACGCAAGCGCAGCATGGATGTGACGATGAAAGCGCATCAGGTGATTATTCCGGAGCGTCCTTACCTCGGCATCAATGATGCAGACAAAGCCATGATTTTAACAGCCATCGAAGACGGTCTGCGCCGCGAAGCAGGAGTGTAATAACCGATGAGCATCGTTGCAAGTGTGATTGACCGCATCAAGACCATGCCGGATTGCCCATTCAAAATTGTGGATGCGGCGGCTGGTCTTGCAGAAATTATTCAAAAAGCACCGAATTCGTTTCCGGCCGCTTACGTCTATGTGAAGGGCGAAGCCGCCACTGAGAACCAGCGCATGACAGGCCGCGTGTTACAGCGTGTGGAAGCGGATATCGGCATCATGCTGATTACCAAAAACCTTTCCGGCACGAAGGGCGGCACGGCCAGCCTTGATATCGAGAGCCTGAAAGCCGCTGTGATGCAGCGCTTGCTTGGTTTCGAGCCGCTGGTTGCCGCGCCTTTTGTATCTCCCGAACCGCTTACTTATGCCGAAGGCGAAATCGCGCGCCTCCATGCTGGCATTGTGTGGTTCGAGCAAGTTTTCGCCGCCGCTTATTATGTTGAGGAGCAACCATGACACAACCCGTACACCCCGACGACACGCCGCTGCAACAGCGCAAGGGCGGCAGTTATGTGAAGCCCAAGCCGGAGCCGGTGGAGGCTCCACCCGCTGAAGAACCCGCAGAACCCAAAACTACCGTGAAGAAAGGACGCTAATCATGGCACCACGCTTTTTTAGAAAAATGGCGCTCCTGGCTAAAATTGAAACCACCTACGGGACGGATTCGGTTCCCACGGGTGCCGCCAATACCATTCTGGCCACCAACGTCAACATTACGCCGCTGGCAGGGCAAGAAGTAAGTCGTGAACTACTCAAGCCTTATCTTGGCAATCAGGGCGTGATCCTTGTTGGCACTTATGCGCAGCTTGAGTTTGATGTGGAGTTTGCAGGCAGTGGCACTGCCGGAACACCACCCAAATACAATGCGCTCCTGCGTGCTTGCGGCCTTTCCGAGACCATTGATGCGGGCGTAAGCGTGGAATATGAGCCGGTCTCCACAGGCTTTGAAGCGGTATCGCTTTATTACAATGTGGATGGTGTGCGTCATATTCTTTTGGGTGCGCGGGGCAATGTTACGCTGACCACAACCCCCAACCAGATACCGCGCTGGCGGTTCACGTTCTCCGGTCTTTTAGGCACCATAACGGATGCGGCATTGCCGGTCACGGATGACACGGCCTTCCAGACACCGTTGCCAGTGTCCAAAACCAATACGACGCTCAGCCTGCATGGGCTTGCATCGGTTGGTGAAAGCCTTTCGGTTGATCTGGGCAACAGTGTGGAACCGCGCTTTTTGATTGGTCATGAAAGCATTCAGATCACCAACCGCAACAGCACAGGTTCAGCGGTGATTGAAGCATCCTTGCTGGCCGTAAAAGACTGGTTCCAGCTGGCACAGGCACGTACGCGGGGCGCTCTTGAACTGGTTCATGGCACGGTTGCAGGCCACATTATCAAGGTTGAAAGCGCGGCGGTTGAAGTTGGCCGCCCCACCCAAGGGGAAACACAAGGCATCGTCAATTACACCATTCCGCTCTCGTTTGTGGCAACCGGCACGGGCGATAACGAGATCAAGATCACCTATCAATAAACAGCCGTTAAACGGGCATTTAACACGCATTCAACAGGACATAAAACCATGCAGAATTTCAAACTGGTAAAAGACTATTCCTTCTGGTGGCCGGTGCCGGTCTCTATCCCTGATGCGGTGAAAGCGGGAGAGTTTATTACCCAGACGCTGGAGGTGCATTTCCGTGCCATCACGCAGCGGGAAGCGGAAGAGCTGGAAGACAGCCAGCGCGAACAGGGCATTGAACCCTTTGAAGCCCAGAACGCCTTGCTGCGCCGCGTGTGCCAGGACTGGCGCAAAGTGGAAGACGAAAGCGGCCAGCCTATCCCGTTCACGCAGGAGAACTTTAATCAGGCGCTGCAGCACGGCTGGTTCCGGACGGCCGTTTACTTGGCCTATGCCAAAGCCCTTTCGGGCGATGCGGCCAGACTGGGAAACTGAAACAGGCCGCACGGGCGTGGGCATTGGGGGTGAGCGGCCGCCTTGATAAACAACAGCCTGCCACCATTGATGCCGATCTGGCGGCCGAGTTTGCCGCCCTTGGCGCAACCGTTGCGGTGACCGAAACACCGGAAACCGCAGCGATGTATATCTGGCAAGAGAACTGGCCGTCCTTCATGGCCTTTCTGTCCTGTGAAACGCAGTGGCGCATTGCGGTAGGTCTTGGCGGTGCGATCCGGCTGGGACTGGATTATGCGGCGGTTGATACGGTGCTGCGCCGCCTGAAATGTGCAGACGCGGTTTTTGGTGACCTGCAAGTGATGGAGCGTGAAGCGCTCTCGGTGTTCGCGGAGGCATGATATGACATCCCCTTTAAAGCTTTCGGTGCAAGTGACAGGCGACACGAAAGGCCTTTCCTCTGCCATGCAGGAAGGCAAAAGCGGTGTGCAGGATTTGCGGCAGGAAGTGCAGCAATCTGCGGGTGCCATGAGCGCCCAACGGGCGGAAAGCGAACGGGCAGCCGTCGCGCACCGCACCGCGATGGAAGCCGCACGGGGACGCAGTCAAGCGGAACAGGAATTGCGCCGCGCAGTCAGTTATCTGGGTGGTATCCGCATTCTTGGTGATGATGCTGCATTTAGTGAAAAACGCCGCAATGATGTTGAAACCTATGCGCGGCGGCTGGATGATCTGAAAGCAAAATACAACCCGCTTTATGCTGTACAGCGCCAGTATATTGCGCAGCTGACCGAGATTAAAGCGGCTGCGGCTGCGGGTGCGATAACCGAAACCGAACGCGCCAACGCGATTGCGGCCACCAAAACGGCTTTCGCGGGGCAAGTGACCGCCATGAACGGCTTTGTGCAGGCGGGTCATGGCGCGGCAAAATCAACTGCGTTGGCTTCCCACGAAGTGACAAACCTGTCTTATCAGGTTACCGATCTTGCGGTGCAGCTGGCCTCCGGCCAAAGCCCGTTTATGGCGATGGTGCAGCAAGGCGGCCAGATTGTTCCTATCCTTGGGCAGCGCGGGTTGGGGCAGATTATTCCGGCGATAGGTTCCGCGATTGCTTCCCTTATTTCTCCCACCACGCTGTGGCTGGCAGGGATCACAGCTGCGGGTTATGCCGGTTATTATGCGTTCCGGTCGATTGTTCCTGAAGCCCGTTCGCTAGATACCATCCTGCAAAGCCATGCCGATACGATTGGTAAATTGCGGGAACGCTATGGCAGCGCAACGGCGGCGGCGCGGCAATACGGGCAGGAATCAAACCGCGCCCTTGAATACCAGATGGGGCTGAATGAGCGTGACTTAAAAAAGAAACAGGTAAGTGAAGCCAATAAGCTTCTTGAGCAAACACTCGGTGCAGGAAAGCTGAATACCATAGCCAGCCTTGAATTTGCGGGGCTTGATCCGAAGAAATGGGTTAGCGGTGCCGCAAGAATGGGGCCGATCTTTGATGCGCTGATGGTGTTACGTCAACAAGTAAAAGACGGCACTGTTGATATCGGCTTTCTTACCGATAAGCTTGCAGAGATTGGTCAGGATCCCAAAGCAACCCCCTATATGAAGGAACTGGCAGAAAAGATTACCAATGCAGCAAAAGAAGCTGTTAATTTGGGAAAGGAATTGTCGAAAATTGATGATCTCAGGGTGCGCCGCGCATTGTTCAATGTGCAGCCAGCGTGGGATATTCAACGGATGAACCGTGAGCAAGCTGCGGCTTTACAGGCGATGAATGCGCGTTCCCCACAAGAGCAAGCCGCTGCGGCAAGAGCGCGTGAAGCATTGACCGTAGATGAAAAAGAAGCGCCTCAGGTTCGCGCTCTGCGCATTGAGCAGGCGGGCACGTTGGCATTGGCGCAGGCGCAAAAGCAGCTGGATGATGCACAAAAGCAGCGCAACCGTTCGCTGAGCGAGACGCTGGCACTGGCTCAGCTTGACCTGCAATTGGTGGGGCGTTCGGCGGCGGAGACGGAAGCCTTGCGGATGGAGCATCAATTGCTCAGTGAGGTGCGCCGACAGGCTGCTGAAAACAACGTTGCGGTTGATGAAGCGGAGCTGGCGCGGATCCGGCAGATGACGGCGCAATACCGGCAATTGCGGGTGATGCAGTCGGCTCAGGAATTGCTGGTGTCACAGCAAGAGCGTATGGCGCAGATGAAGGTTGAGGCGGCGCTGCTTGGCCAGACGGAGGCAGTGCGGGCGCGGGTGATGGCGCAGCTGGAAGCGGAGCGGGAAATCCGCCAGCGTGGGATTGACATTGGTTCCAGCGCGGCGGCGCAAATCCGCGAACAGGCGGCGGCGATGGCTGACCTCAACGCCACGATTGAACGGCAATCGGATGCGTGGCGCTCGGTGCAGCAAACGGCTGAGAACTCCATTGATACGGTGGTGGACAAGCTCAGTTCCGGCGATCTGAGTGGCGCATTGGAAGCGATGGCGAAGGACTGGACAAAAACCATCCTGCAATTGTCGGTGAGCAATCCGCTTAAAAACGGATTGCTGGGTACCAATTACGGCACTGCGGAAGATTTGGGCGGCATTCAGGGCATTGTTGGCCGGTTGTTTGGGGCAAAGCCGGACGTGTCCGGCGTGGTGCAATCAGCCTTGGGCGGCCAGAACGTTGGCGCAATGAATGTCAATGCCGGGACGGTTGTGGTCAATGGCGGGGTTGCCACTGCGGCGCTGAATGGCGTTGCGGCGAACAGCAATCAGGCGCTGGCCTATGCTTCGCCAAGCTCTGCGGGTGCCGCGATGCAAACCAGTGCGACCGGTGTTCCGGCGCAGATGTGGAATTTCTTTGCGCAAAAGGGGTTAAAGCCACACCACATTGCCGCGATTGTCGGCCATGCGGGCGCGGAAAGCGCTTTCAATCCGAATGCGGTTGGCGATAACGGCCAGTCCTTCGGATTGTTCCAGCACCATAAAGACCGCGCCGCTGCGCTGAAGCGGTTTACGGGCGGCGATATGTCGGTCAACAAGCAACTGGAATTTGCGTGGCACGAACTGCAAACCACAGAAAACCGCGCCTTCCGCAACCTGCAATCCGCGCCGGATTTGCGCAGCGCCACGGCGGCGTTTGGCGGGTTTGAGCGGCCGCAGGGTTTCAGCTGGCAGAACCCCGAAGGGATGCACAACTGGAACGGCCGGATGAAAGGCGCGGAAGACGCGCTCCGGCAGTTTGGCACGACAGCCACCAGCGCCACGCAAAACCTTGATGTGTTTGGCGGCGGCTTGGGTGAGCTGGGTAAAGGCTTGGGCGCGGCGCTCAGCGGCGCGGGCGCGGGTGGCGGTCAAGGCGGCGGGTTTATTTCCGCGCTGCTCAGCATTGGCACAAGCCTGTTCAAGGGGTTTTCAGAGGGCGGTTACACCGGTGATGTGGGGCGCGGCACGGTGGCGGGTGTGGTGCATGGCGGGGAGGTGGTGATTAACGCCGGTGTGGTGGCAAAACCCGGGATGCGACAGTTTCTGGAAGCGATTAACGAGGGCAAGGCGGGTTACGCGCAGGGCGGTTATGTGCCTTTGCCCCGCAGTGCAGGAGGTGGCGGTTCATCCGGCTTTGGTGGCGGCGGCGGCCAGAACGAAAAACTCCAGCTCACCGTGAACAATTATTCCAATGCCAACGTCCGCACTGAAGAGGAAAGCGATGGGCGCGGCGGCCGCCGCTCCACGCTGATTATTGAAGACATGACCGCGCAATCGCTCTCGCGGCCGGGGAGTTCTGCGGCGCGGACGATGCGCCAGAATTATGGCGTGCAACAAAGGTTGATTAAGCGATGACGATTGCACAATGGCCAGAAGAATTGCCGCGACCGATGCGGGACGGGTTTGAGCGCGGCTTTGGTGAAACGCGGCTGAAGCTCAGCACCGATGCGGGTATTCCAAAAATGCGGCGGCGTTTTACGGCGGCCGCGCATCCGCTCTCCATGACGCTGGAACTGGAGCGCGATCAGCTGGCGCGGTTCGAGCGGTTTTTTCATGAAGAGGTCGCGCAAGGATCGCTGCCCTTTGCCATGCCCGACCCCACGTTGGACGGAGTGCCGCTGGCGGATGGTGACGGGGCTTATTTGACCGATGAGGACGGGGCGCTCCTCACCATTGCGGCCACATGGGTGGTGCTGTTTGGCGATCAGCTCCCTTCCACAACCCCCATGGGAAACCTGTGGCGGGTATCGTTTCAACTTTTCATTCTGCCATAGGAGGCAACCATGCGCCGCGTATCCATGAATGCCCGTGCAGCACTTGAGGCGGGTTCCAGTGCCGAGGTTGAAGTTACGCTGTTCCGGATCACCCATCCGGATTTGCCAGAACCGATCAAGCTTTCCACCGACAACACCGAACAGATATCGCTTGAACCGCTGATGTACGGAACGCGGTCAACATGGCTGGGTGATGCAGACAATCCTTTTCTGTTCCTGCCCATCTCGGCCATGCTGCCCGATGACCAAGAGGACACGCCACCCGCAGCCTTGCTGGTGCTGGAAGCCATCAGCACCGAGATTACGCAAAGTCTGCGCTCTACCACCACACCGGCCACCGTGGATATGGCGGTGGTGCTGGCTTCCAGTCCGAACCTGATTGAGCAGGAGTGGCGCGGTTTTAAATTGATGGGGGTTGAAGGCAGTGCATCGGAGATCACTTTGCAGATAAGCCGTGATCCTGTTTTTGCGGAGCCGTGGCCAGCGGGACGTATGACCCGCCAGCGCTTGCCAGGAATGCATAAATGAGCTGGTCAAACCCTTACATCGGACTGCCTTACAAAGATTGCGGCCGCGCGGAGGATGGCGCGGATTGCTGGGGGCTTGCGCGGCTTGTTTATGCGCGCGAGCTTGGAATCGACCTTCCATCGTACAACGAGCGCTATGTCACCACGGAAGAACGCGCAGAACTCAACGCTTTGATCGGAGATGTGACGGTCAATGGCACATGGATTGCGGTGCAGGAATCTAGACCGTTTGATCTTTTGACGTTCCGGCGCGGTCGGCTGGATACGCACATCGGCATTGTGGTTGCCAAAGGCCTGATGCTGCACATGGCGGAGGAAGATTGCGCCAAGTTGGAGCGGTTCGACAGCGGCGCGTGGAAAAACCGTTTAACGGGCGTTTATCGCCATTTCAAGAGGATGTGAACGCATGGCTGTACACGTTATTGCTGCGCCTGTGATGGATCCTGCGCGGCGGATCAATATCACGATGGCAGAGGGCTTGTCGGTTGAAGAAATGGTGTTGCTGGCGCTGCCAGAAATCACCGATGCCGACCGCAAGCGCACGCGCGTAACTTTGGTCACAAAATCCGGCGAGATGGTGGTGCCGGAACATAACTGGCACTGTGTTAGGCCGCGCATTGGCGTACAGGTGGTGATCCGGATTATTCCTGGCAAGGACTCGCTCAAAGCGGTGCTGATGATTGTGGTGGCGGTGGCCGCCATGGCGCTGGGGCAATTCTGGGCAGCGCCATTTGCGGCGGCTACGGGGCTTTCAACCGCCGTTGCTGCGGGAGTGATCGGCATGGGGGTAACGGCCATCGGAAATCTGCTGATTAACGCGCTGATACCGCCAGAAAGCAGCAAAAAAGAAAAGCCCAACTATGCCATTTCCGGCTTCAAGAACAGCTTTACGCCCGATGCGCCGATACCCGTGGTGTTGGGCAAGCACCGCATGGCACCGCTGTTTGCAGCATTCAGCTACACCGAGATTGTGGGCGACTGGCAATATGTACGTTGCCTGTTCTGTTTTGGTTATGGGGAGCTGGCGCTTTCGGACTTCAAGATTGGCGATACCTCCATTGATAAATATGACGAGGTGGAAATGGAGGTGCGCACTGGCCTGCCGGACGATCTGCCCGTTACCCTCTATCCGCAACAGGTGATTGAAGAGCCGGTTGGCACAGAGTTAAAGCGGGAGCTGCTGCGCGATGATTCCGGCAATATTATTGAACTGGGTTTTGGCTTTTATCCGCCACCGGATGACGATCCCGTCACCCGCTTTACCGCCAGTGATGCCAGCGAAGTGGCGGTTATTCTGGCGTTTCCGTCAGGGTTGGTTCGGGTGGATGATAAAGGCAAGAAGAAGAACCGCACTGTGTTGTTGCGCATCCGGCACCGTCTGGTGGGGACAGAGGACTGGACGGAGGTCACAACCTTAAAACTCACCGGCAAAAAGACGCAAGGGTTTCATCGGATCCACCGCTGGCCGCTGCCGGTGCGGGGGCGGTATGAGATTGAGCTGTGCCGCATGTCCAATGAAAGCGATGACAATCAGGTGATGGACACGGTGGCGTGGCAGGCCATCCAGTCTTTCCGGCCAGAATACCCGCTGAACTTTGACAAGCCGCTGGCGCTGGTGGCAATGCGGGTGAAAGCGACCCATCAGCTCAATTCGGCGCTGGATAACTTTAACGCGGTGGCCGAGCGGATTTGTCCTGATTGGGATGCGCCAACACAAACATGGATCAACCGCGCTACACGCAATCCGGCAAGCCTTTACCGCTACGCGCTGCAAGCCGATTGCAATGCGGTTCCGGAACCGGATGCGGCTATCAACCTTGAGCAATTGCAGGATTGGCATGAATTTTGTACAGCCAAAGGCTTGAAGTATGACCGTGTGCATGATTTTGAAGCAAGCCTGTTTGATACCCTTAAAGCCATAGCGGCGGCGGGACGCGCCAGTCCGCACGATGACGGTGTGCGCTGGGGCGTGGTGATTGATCGGCCGCGCGATCTGGTGATTGACCACATCAACCCGCGCAACAGTTGGGATTTTCGCTGGAACCGTGATTATATGGAACCGCCCCATGCGTTTCGGGTGCCGTTTCTGGATGAGACCAACGATTATCAAGCGGGAGAGCGCATTGTGCCGTGGGTTGGTCATGAGGGCGAGATCACCCGCACGGAAGAGCTGCAATTCCCCGGCAAAACTGATCCTGCTGAAATCTGGCGCGAGGCGCGGCGGCGTATGTATGAGCTGATCCACCGGCCGGATGTGTTTTCGGCGGTTCAGGAAGGCGTGGCGCGGGTGGCAACGCGGGGCGATTTGGTGATGGGATCGGTTGATACGCTGGACAGTACGCAGTCTGTGGCACGGGTGAAGGCGGTGAACGACAACTGGATCAGCCTTGATAATGCGGTGGTGATGGAAGCTGGCCAGACCTATGCGATCCGTTTTACGCATTTTGCGGATGAGGAGGATGCGGTTGGCGTGAGCGTGGTGCGTGAAGTGATGACGCTGGAAGGGGAACATGGCGCGGTTGGCCTTACAGGCACCGGCGAGCGGCCAGAGGTTGGCGCTCTTGTGCATTTTGGGCGGATGGCATCAGAAAGTTATGAGCTGATTGTATCGGGTGTTGAGGCCGGTGAAGAGATGACATCGGTGATTAAAATGCTGGCCGCAGCGCCGATAATAGATGCGCTGACCGATGCGGAAGAGCCGCCTGCATGGGACGGCCGCGTGGGCAATTCGATTATTTCCGGCACGGAAGTGCCAGCGGTGCCGGTGTTTGCGGGGATTGTGACCGGCATTGATGGCACAGACCTCCCCAATGGCTTGATTGTACGGGTTCAGCCCGGAACAGGCTCGCTGGCCATTACCGGCAGTTATGAATTGCGCCACCGTCTTGTGGGTGCGCCAACATGGACAACAGCAACAGAAAGCGCGGCATCGGGTGCTTTTGAGATCAACACCTATATGAAAGGCAATGAGGTGGAGCTGCAGGCGCGGAGCATCAGCCTTTCGGGCATTGCCAGTGACTGGACAGTGCTTATCCCGCTTATTATTGGCGAGAACGATATTGCCATCCCATTGCCGTTGCCGTCTGAATCCATTGTGGTGACCGGATCGCTCGGCCACACGGTGATTGAGTTTGTGACGGCCAACGATCCGGCCGTGGAGACCGTGCAGATCTACCGCACCGCCGCAGGCGTCCCGCTCAACCGCGAAACAGACGGCATTGGTGCGGCTGTTGCGGTATCGGCAAACGGCACCTTTGGCCGGATTGACGGGGACGGCACCCGCGTCAACAAGATCGTCAATCCCGAATTTACCACCGCGCAGAACTGGCTGTTGGGGACAGATTGGTCAATTGTGGGCGGGGCAGCGCTCAAAGCATCCGGCACCGAATCCGCCTTGCGGCAGAGCAAAACATTCGCCGCTGGCAAAAGCTACCGCCTGCAGTTTAGCGTGATTGGCCGTACCGCCGGAAACATCACGCCGCAGCTTCAGGGCGGCACCACGGTTTCCGGTAGCGCGGTGAGCGCGAACGGCGCGGTGTCGGTCACGCTCACCGCGATCACCGGCAACAACATGCTTGCATTTTTGGCCAGTTCGGATTTTGATGGGGCGATTGATGATGTGGCGCTCTATGAGATTACCCCGTCCAGTCTGGCGGCAGGCAATTATGATTATTACCTTGAACCGTTCAACGAGGACAACATCGCCGGTGCTTTAAGCGCCGCCTATCCGGCAAGCGTCATCTAAAACTCTATACACAAGCTTTAGACTGTTTTGTAAAAGCGATAAACGCGACACTGCATCATCCGCAACAGATGATGCAGTTTTTTATTTATGGCGCTCCCTCCGGTCAAAACCACGAATGTCAATCCGGCCTCCACGCTGACGGAGGTGTTGGGCAATTTTAATGGTGGTGGGATTGCGAATGTTGGCAGAATGCCCATTGCCGCATTTATCGCGCAACTCATCGCGCAAGCACCGCTTTCCACTACACTCGCCGATATTTATGCGCAATTGGCAACACTGGCGGCGGCAACCGGCGATCCGGAAGCCATTGCGGAATTTAATGCGCAGCTGGAAGCGCTTGCACCGCTGGGCGACATGTTAAAAACGGGTTCAGCAGACGATATTGTCTTGTCCGTCGAGGATCAAAACGGCTATCTCGCGGCGTTTTTGACGTTGGCTGGTGGTTTTGCGACCAATTCCTTCCAGATCAATACACAGGTTTCCGGCCAGTCTTTTCTGGTGACTGATCCGCTCGGTTTTACGCTGATGGACATATCCAGCAGTGGACAAACGCTGCCGTCCGGTGCGCGGTATCAGGTTGATTATGCGGATGCCGGTGCAGTGTTTTCCATCTGTGATGGTTGGGGTTTTTTATCATTTCAGTCGCGCGGTGATGGCACCCTTATTGGCAAAGCCAGCGGCGCTTCAAGCGGTGGCTCGGACATCGGGCAGCGCAATGCGCGTGCACTGGCGCTGGCGCAGGCGGCGTTAAGCCAGACGAGCAATTGTTCACGGTTTTATTGGCAGATCAATCATGTGATCAGTTATGGTCAAAGCCTTGAAATTGGAGCGGAAGCGTATCCAACCTTTACCATCAAGCAATACGGTAATCTCATGTTGGGCGATTCCGTGCGGTCGCAGTTTCAGAGCGGCACGACCTACGAGGTCGTGGGCACAACGCAGCTTAATCCTCTCGTGGCCACCGCACAGGCTCAAAACAGCGGTACCTTGCTCGATCTGACCGCGCAAATGGCGATCCCGAATGGAGATGCCAATTCCCCGCGCGGCATCACGCCGGCCGAGGGTGCGGTATCAATGGCAAAATGGCTGTGGATGCAGTCAAAAGGCGTGCTGACGGACACGAGCCAAGTGCTGATCCCAACCTGTAATGGACGCGGGGCGACTGGCGTTACGGCTCTGAGCAAAGGTGCATCGCCAGAGTATTACGGCAAGGTGCCGGATGGTGCGTCAAAGATCAAAACTCTTGCAGATGCGGCCAGCAAAACCTATGGCGTACCCGCCATTCTCTGGGTTCAAGGCGAGAATAATTATAGCCTTGGCACTTCAAAAGCAGATTATAAAGCCGCGCTTAAGCAGCTGCGAGCCGATATCATTTTAGATGTCTGCGTTGGGATTGCAGGACAGGAACAGCAGCCTGCAATGATCACTTATCAGACGGGCGGGACGTACACCTCCGATGCCAATAATCTGGCAGTCGCCATGGCACAGCTGGAGCTGTGCCTTGAGGAACCGGATTGGTATCTGGCTTGCCCCTCCTATCCCGTCACCAATAAAAGCTCTGGTCATCTCAATTCCAACGGCTCCCTATGGTTGGGTTTGCAGATGGGAAAGGTGCTGCACCGTGTGTGCGTACTTGGCAAAAGCTGGCGACCGCTTTACCCGCTGCAAGCCACGCACAGTGGTCTGACCGTGCTGGTAGATTTTCATGTGCCGTCACCGCCGCTCACGTTTGATCTGCCCTATGAAGTGGATGCCGCCACCGATTACGCTGGCAAGGGTTTCAGGGTGATGGATGAGATAGGCGACATCGCTTTTGTTCCATCCATCGCCGCCGATGCCATCGTGAGGCTTGATCTGGCGCGACCGCCTGTTGGTGCTGTGCATCTGCGCTACGCCGGTAAAGCCACCTACAATGGCAACGGCTGTCTGCGCGACAGCGATGCCATGCTTTCGTCAGAGCTTTACAGCGAGATTGCGGCTGGCGGTGCTTATTCCGAAATCAATCCTGCGGCTCTCGTGGGCAAACCGTTTCCGCTGCACAACTGGTGCGTGGCGTTCGATATTCCTGTGACTGCGATTTAAGAGGTGTTTTATGGGCGTTAAACTGGTGGTGCCAGGAGCGAATTTTGAAGGCAACGGTTTGGGGCTGATTCCACCTGTTGGCGGAAATCTGGAAGGCTGGTTCTTGTTAAATGACAGCGTTTCAAAGGCTTGTAAAAATTGGGCACCGGGTAAAATGAATGCGGTGTCGCATGGTGATGTTGCGGTATCTTCCGGCTTTGCTTCGTTTCAAAGCGATAGCAAATGGATAGATACATTCGTAGCTGAGACACACAACATGACCGTGCTGCTGGCGGCGCGCGTAACCAGTTCACCAACAACCGCTGCAAATGTTGCCGTTTTGCTTTCCAACAGCAACAGCCCCACCGAATATCCCGTGGGTGTCTCGACAGGCGGGACAAATATCTCGGCTTTCGGCACCACTACAATGCGCTACCGCGACCAGCGTTATGATGGTGCGTCATCTGTTGCCGACAATACCGATCTCACCACCTTTTATGCAGTGAATTCTTGGGGATTTTTGAGTTTCCGCAATTCAGACACTTCAAAGACCGCCAAAAATCTGACCACAGGGGTAAGTGGCGGGGGCGCAGAGACTAACATCCAAAACCCCGGCACCGGCAAGTTACGTCTGGGTTCAACGTGGAATGTTCCATCTTCCAACCAAGGCACCTGCGACATTGCCTTTGCGGCTTTCTTTTCGCGCGTGCTGTCGGATGCTGAAATCGTTAAATGCTACGATTGGGCAAAGGCGTATCTCGCAACCAAAAGTGTGGTGGTGTGATGCCGGAAACATTGCGCCCACTGCGGCATTTCAAGGTTGGCGACCGTGCGCGGCTGAATGAACAGCATCATCTCATGCAGAATGAATACTATGCCAGCAAAATGCGCGCATTATTTCCTGAAGAAATAACTGTGAAATATGTCTGGCAAGGTAAAACAGCGCAGTTCATTACTGGCGTGACCGTTGGCAGCGAGCGAGAAACAACAGCTTGTGCTGAATGGTTCATCCGCATCACGGAGTAGTGCGGGTGGTCAGAGCGCGGAAACGCTCTAACGGCGGGGCAAAGCCAGCAAGCAATCCCGCCTGACAGAACCGAAAAGATAACCGTCACACCCGCGCTCAGCCGAGCAAAAACAAGTGTGGCAGATTTTTTGAGTAATACCATGCATTTTGAACCTGCATTCCGTTCTGTCCAGCCTGTCGCTCCTGTTGCCCCATACATCGGCGGCAAAAGAGCCTTGGCAAAACAATTGTGTACACAGATTGAAGCCACTCCGCATAAAATTTACGCCGAACCCTTCGCTGGCATGGGAGGTGTCTTTTTTCGGCGCAGGTCGGCACCACATTGCGAGGTGTTAAACGACCGTTCAACGGACGTTATAAACCTGTTCCGCATTCTGCAGCGGCACTACCCGCAATTTATGGACTGCCTGAAATACCAGATTACCAGCCGCAAAGAGTTTGAACGGTTGAAGGCTTGTGATCCGGCCAGCCTGACCGATCTCGAACGCGCAGCGCGGTTCTTATACCTTCAGAAAATCAGCTTTGGCGGCAAGGTGGCCAGCCGGACATTTGGAATTGATTACGAACGGGGCGGCCGGTTCAATCTGAACAAGCTCGGCTCAATACTGGAAGAAGCGCATGAGCGTCTGGCCGGTGTGATCTTGGAAAATCTGGACTGGCTGGAGTTTATCGACCGCTACGACCGCGCCGACACACTTTTTTATATCGACCCGCCATACTTCGGCACAGAGAACTACTACGGCAAAGACCTGTTCCCACGATCGGAATTTGCCAAGCTGGCCGACCGTCTCCGGCACATAAAAGGCCGCTTCATCATGTCCATCAATGACGTGCCGCAGATCCGCGAACTGTTCGCAGGGTTCGACATTGAAGGCGTGGTGCTGAACTACACGGCTGGCGGGAAGGCTTCACCGGCAAGGGAATTGATTATTAGTAACTCAACAGGAGAAAGCATATGACTGATACCGTTCAACAGGATCATCGTTTAACAGCCATTGAAAACATCATTAAAAACAACAAGCCGAATGATGATATGGCAAAGGCTGTTATCGAACTCTTGGGGCTGTACCATCCCGAAGACTATCGTGCCAGTGAATATCTCCATGATGCGTACATCATCATGGAATCTGTAAAGTTGCTCGGTTATGAACCATTTATGAAGCATGTGACGGAGTCAGATGGGACGTTAAACAGTATCATTGGTGGGATTAGTTGAATTTGCTATTAACACAAACCAGATGCAAATGACGCAATTCAGATAGCGAGACCTAGAAGTTTTGCTATCTGACAGGATAGTTTTAAAACCAACAAATCCAAGTTCATCGGTAATAACCAGCGCATCTGGCTCTTCGGCATCATGCGGCAAGTTATCGATTTGACGTCGAAGAGCAGCCTCGTTAGTCATGGTAAGCTTAGCACATTCCTCTGATACCAAACTGTGTGAAAATGTTAAGCTCCTTGCACTATGTGCAAAGGCGTTGCGGATCTTACCTAGTTGCGTAATGTCGGCTTGTAGTTCTTTGGATATGAAGCCCAGCGCCATTGCGACCTTCGCTTTTGCCCATGCTGTAGCAAGCGGTGCAGATCGGCTGAACAGTTCATTGCCCGCATTTTCATCTAAGCCAACCATGTGACTACGAAGTAGCTTTTCCAACTCCGCTTCGATTATGGCAGCTCCAACAATGGCAGCCTCACGGTCATCTTTACTGGATAGCTCCTGCATGATCTGCATCACATCTTCCAAGCTATAAGCCTGTCGTGAAAGGTCGGCCAGTTTTGGTTTAGTCATAGAACGGCGCTCTCTCTTGTTTTGACATCTAAGTGCATTCGGAATGCATCCTGCCTGAGTCGCCGTGCTGTGTAACCGACAAAATAAAAGGGGCGTTCAATGCCCCTTAAACACGCCTTAAAATGATATTTGGCGCTGCCATTATATCTTGCGCGTTCGGCCATTATATTTTGCGCGCTACACTACAACAGCTACACATATTTTGCGCGCTACAACTGTATGGTCACACAAAATGGAGAGAGATAAAACACCAAGAAATTCTTGGTGAGCGCGCAGGGATTCGAACCCTGGACCTACTGATTAAAAGTCAGTTGCTCTACCAGCTGAGCTACGCGCTCTCTCTATGAGGACTGTGTACTGGAATGATGCGCGCACGTCAAAGCTTTTCTGCTATAAAAAACCATTTTTTGGATGTTTTGCACAGGGTTATAATTTTTAAAATAGAGATGCCTGAAATGAGTGTATAAAAGGTGACGCAATAAACGCCTAACAGCAGGGCTTGCGGCTATAGGTTATGGCAAACGCACAGCAAAACAACGGCGCTTATTTTCGGTAAGCCTCTATTTTTTTTGCTCTACGTTGCCCTGAGGGGGGTGCTGGACGTTGACTTCCAATAAAGCAATCATTTTATGTGTCTTGGGCTATATACAGGTTTTAGGATCATGGTTACAGAGCATCAATCACAGTTGAAAAAGATTTTTTTCTTTCCAGCCGGGATGCTTGGAAAGCTTATTCTTGTCATTTTTTGGCTGGCGTTTGGTCTGTTTATGGCGTGTGCGGTTTGGGTACAGCTTGAAGCAGGTGCGCGTGTTGCGGTTATGGTTTTTGGGGGGATTCTTTTTATAAGTGCCTTGCTTTTTCTTTTTTGCAGCAGAGAAAATTGGGCATTATTTCTTATCTTTGGCAGTGTGGCATGTGCAACGTTGTGGTGGGTGGGCATTAAGCCGTCAAATGAGCGCAACTGGGCGGGGGATGTGGCGCATGGCGTTACGGGTCACAAGGAGGGGCAAGCTGTCACTTTGCACAATGTGCGAAATTTTGCATGGCTGACGGATACGCAATTCATCCCCCGTTGGGAGCAGAGGCAATATCAGCTTGATACGCTGGTTTCTGTTGATGTGATAAGCTCGACATGGTCTTCATTGGCGATTGCACATACGTTGGTCAGCTTTGGATTTAGTGACGGTCAGCGGGTTGTTTTTTCTGCGGAAATCAGAAGGGAAGCGAATGAAGAATTTTCTGAAGTGGCGGGTTTTTTTAAAGCGTATGAATTGGTTTTGATTGCGGCGGATGAACGCGATATTATCCGGCTGCGCACCAATATGCGCAAGGAAAGTGTATCACTCTATGCGCTGGATATACCTCATAACGTTCAAAAAGAACTCTTTCTCGGATTTGTTGCACTGGGAAACGAGCTGGCTGGAAAGCCGCGTTTTTACAACACACTCACAACAAATTGCACAACAGTTATTTTCCATCTTGGCCGTGTGCTTGATCCTGCCTTAGCGATGGATTGGCGAATTTTGCTTTCAGGTTATGTTCCTGATTATCTATACAATCACAGGCTTATTGATACGGATAAGCCTTTATCACTTATTCGCAAACAAGCGCAGATCAGCCAGAAAGGCATAAGAGCCGGGAACAGCAAACACTATTCCGAAATTATTCGGCAATAGAGCTTCTCAGCATGTAGGCTTTATGCGTAATTTCAGTGGATCCCCTGAAGAATACGCTTGCATTCCATAAGTTCATAAAGGGTTGCTTGAAGCTTTCTGTTGTCATCGCCACTTAATCCTGCAGGCTGTGCGGGCGGAGTTTTTTTAAGTTGAGCTGTGTCTGGCGAGATGTGAACAATCTCTTGAATTTTCTTGGGCTCTATAAACGCAGGTACGGCTAATTCGGCTTCAGAAAGCTGGGAGAAGTCATCCTCAATAAAATCTTCCGATAGAGGGGTGTAATCCCCATCTTCATCTGAACGGGAGTGATCGGGGTCATTGTCTTCCACGCTCCAGAGGGGATATTGTTCCCGATGAGTGGGTGGCGCATAGGCTTGGGGATCCTGTTTCAGGCTGGAGAGAGCGGAATTGTAATCAGGCGAGGAAACGTAACCGGCTTGGTCTGAATTGTCCTGCCACAAAGCCATAACGTGTCTTGCACCTTCTTCCCGAATGATGCGCTGAACCCCTTTAATTGTATAGCCTTCACCATACAGGAGGTGACGAATACCCCGAAGAAGAAGCACATCATCCGGGCGGTAATAGCGCCGCCCGCCACCGCGTTTGAGAGGCTTGATCTGAGGAAAGCGCGTTTCCCAAAAGCGAAGAACATGCTGCGGCAGATCAAGGTCTTCTGCCACTTCGCTGATGGTTCTGAAGGCATCAGGAGCTTTATTCACGTTCATTGCCCTTTTCTCTAGCAATTGTAGTAAAAGTGCCTAACATCCGCACAATAAACTGCGTAAAAGCAAAGACTGACTTAGCGTGTGCATAATCATTTTATTATGCTTTATTTAAAGGAAAAAAATCTGCTAGACATTGCGCGATACAAACACATCAGGCTTATCTTGAATACTTTAACACGCTTCGGGAGTAGCGACAGATCAAGAACGCATTCTCCAGAAAAACAATGGAAAACAGTATAAGGAATCTCTGCAAACCCTAACAAAACAATAATAAAACGCTTTTATGATTCTTGCAAATGTCTTGCGGGAAATGATTTTAATAAGAAGCAGTAAATCAATATAAGTGATTGATGAATAATGGGTTCTGTCTAAAAAACCTTGCATTGATTGGGAACAACGCTTTAAAGCGCGAGAGGGGGTACCGTGTTGTGAGCGGCAAACATCTGCACATATTATACTAAAAAAACGCGCTCTACTTCAGAACAATATATAAAGAGGGTGGCACAATTTTATTCCAAAGCCGAATACTCTGAAAGAGCTGATTGTATAGGCAGCTAACGGCCAGCGAAGTTACCCGTAGGGCAGCGCAGGGCAGTAAAAACCCTTATACATTTTTACTGAAAGTGCCATAGCATTTTGTAAACACGCCAATGCCATATTTTTTGAGAAATACTGGAAGGAAGTGTGTCACTACACTGCAATTATAACTCAGAAAAAGACTGACAAAGTAATTGTCTTATCAATATCTGTTGCGAAAAAGCAATTATCTTTGCCTTGTATGTGACACGTTATTTGCGTTGTTCTAATCATCATCTTTGTGAGATGAGGCTATTCCATTTATACGATCGCGCAAAATATTGCTTGGTTTAAAAACCAGTACTTTGCGTGGTGGAATAGGTACTTCCTGACCGCTTTTCGGATTTCTGCCAATACGCTGCCCTTTCGAGCGCACCACAAAAGATCCGAAAGAAGACAGCTTTACCAACCCGCCTTTTTCTAAGTTTGCACCGATTTCCTCAAGAACCATTTCCACAAGGCTGGATGACTCTGTCCGTGACAATCCAACCTTCTGATAAACGGCTTCACTGAGATCCGCTCGGGTAATCGTACGTTCGCCCATGACCCTATCCTTAATTCAGCTCCGCACTATAATACTGAGCTTACAAGATAAAAATCAAAAGGTCAAAAGTATTTACATACGTATTATGGCGGAGCCCCATGTAAATCCGCCGCCCATAGACTCTAATAATACGCTCTGACCCTCTTTTATATACCCTTCACGGCGCGCTTTATCAAAAGCTAAAGGTATAGATGCTGCGGAAGTATTTCCATGAAGATCAACGCTTATGATTACTTTTTCAAGGGAGATTCCCAATTTGGTTGCGCTGCTTTCAATTATACGACGATTTGCCTGGTGCGGAACAAACCAGTCAATTGAATCAGCAGTTAACCCTGTTACTTGAAAGGCATCTTCAATAACATCGGTAATCATTCCTACAGCATGGCGAAATACTTCACGCCCTTCCATTTGAATATGGCCGACAGTCTGGGTAGAGGAAGGCCCGCCATTCACATACAGCTTATCATGATGGCGGCCATCGGAGCGCAGATGCGTGGTGAGAATACCACGGTCTGCCATTGTACCTGCGCCAGGACGCGCCTCAAGAATAGCTGCACCTGCGCCATCACCAAACAGCACGCATGTTGTGCGGTCATTCCAATCCAGCAGGCGCGAAAAGGTTTCTGCACCAATCACCAGCGCACGCTTATGGCTGCCAGAGGTAAGAAATTTATCCGCTACCGTCAGCGCATACACAAAGCCGGAGCAAACGGCCTGAAGATCAAACGCGCAGCCATGCGCCATGCCCAGACGCCCCTGCACAAGAGCCGCCGTTGCCGGAAAGGTCAAATCGGGCGTTGTGGTTGCAAGAATGATAATATCGATATCTGCGGGAGTTAGACCGGCATTTTCAAGTGCTGCAAGGGCAGCCTTTTCAGCAAGATCGGCTGTTGTCTGGCCTGTAGCAGCAATATGCCGTTGACGGATGCCGGTACGCTGCACAATCCATTCATCCGACGTATCAACCTTCTGTGCAAGTTCCTGATTGGTTAAAATGCGTTCGGGAAGATAACTTCCTGTCCCTACAATGACTGAACGAAGATGTGACACAGTGATTATTCCTCGGTTACTGTTTGATCGGGAGCGTGTTGAGAAGCATAAAGTGCCATGGAAGCCGTGATTTTGTTCAACAGATCATAGCGCGCCATTTCATAACCCAATTCAATGGCGGCGGCAAAACCCCAGGCATCTGTACCGCCATGACTTTTGATGACAATACCATTCAGCCCCAGAAAAACCCCGCCATTGGCCGCGCGGGGATCCATTTTTTCACGCAAGGCATCAAAAGCCGGTTTTGCCAGCAAATAGCCCAGTTTTGCCCGCCATGTCCGTTTCATGGCCGAGCGGAGGTATCCACCAATTTGCGATGCGGTTCCTTCAGCGGTTTTCAGTGCAATATTGCCGGAAAATCCTTCGGTCACAATTACATCCACATTGCCTTTGCCAATATCATTGCCTTCTGCAAAGCCTTTGTAGTCCATGTCCGGGAAATGCGCTTTCCGCAGCAGGGCGGCAGCTTCTTTTACAGCATCATTGCCTTTGATTTCTTCTTCACCAATATTTAAAAGGCTGACCGTCGGGCGATCAATATCTTTCACAATCCGCGCCATTGCTGCACCCATGACTGCAAAATCAACCAGCTGCTGTGCATCGGCGCCAATGGTTGCCCCGACATCCAGCACCACAGCTTCTTCTTTCAGGGTAGGCCACAGGGCAGCAATGGCTGGCCGTGATACCCCTTGCAGCATTTTCAGGTTTACTTTTGCCATGGCCATCAGCGCGCCGGTATTGCCCGCGGAAACCGCAACATGTGCTGCGCCGGATTTCACCAGATCAAGCGCTTGCCACATGCTGGAAACGCGTCTGCCATTGCGCAGCGCCTGACTGGGCTTTTCATCCATGCGGATGGCAACATCGCAATGCTGGATTGTGGATACGGCTTTGAGGGCAGGGTGCGCATCAAGCAGTGGTTGGATAAGGCCGGAATTGCCGACAAAGATAAACCGGCTTTCGGGATGGCGGAGCAAGGCTTGCGCAGCTCCCGGAATGACAACGGAAGGCCCGTGGTCACCGCCCATGGCATCCAGTGCAATAATAATCGGTTCTTGGTGTGTGACTGCTGGCACGATGTGTACTCTTTGAAAAATTTCAAACACGATTTACTGAAAAGGTGTTTTGCACATTCTTTTCAATTCTTTTCTTTAAAGAGCTGGCTTAATACGGCAAAAGGTTTTTCCGCTTCCTTGATAACGGTCTCTTCGTTCTGGAGAGGGCTTTCCACATCTGGCTTGCGTGGAAAAGGCGGTAAACCCAGCGCAAGAAATTCCGTGATAATATGGCCGGCATCAATTTGACCATTTACAATCGGATCAATGATAGCTTCTTCATTGTCGTCCATCAGGGTATCAAAGTCGATATTTTCATCATGGGCGTTGGCGGCTTCTTCAGAAAACACCATGAGAATATCTTCCGCAACCGTGTGCGCAAAGACTTCATGGGAAAGAACACAGGTCAGCAAGGCTTTTGCCTGAAGTTTTCCGGTGGCTTTAATGCCTTTGTCGCGCCATGGTACGATGGTCAGCGTGGCTTCAAGGTCTTCAACCCCATTGATATCAAGAAAGGCAGCAATGGCAGCGCATTCTTGCGGTGAAGGTTTAAGCACAAGATGTTTACCAGCGGCAGGAATGGTTCTGACCGCCAGAGGCAAAGAATAAGGATGGTCTTCTTGGGGCATCGTAAATGTATTTCCGTATCAGTTTGCAGGAGTGCTTGACGTTTCAAGGGAGGCAAACGCAAACTCTCCTTGTGCAATTTGCGTATCCGTGTATGCCGCCAGAAGCTTTACACTTTCCCTGACATAAACAGCAAGTTTGTTTGCATAATGGTCAGCGTTGTTTTCAAGCGCATATATATTGCGGTGCAGGGCTTGTACAAGTGGCGTTAAGTCTTCGCTTTCCAAAGCAGTATTATAGGCTGCGGTTCGCCCATAAAATACCTCAATCATAGGTTTAATTTTTTTGCCAACCGAAAGATCGCCTACGCCCATTTCACGCAAGGAGCCATCAAGATCCCTTACCATGGTATCAAAGATTCTCTGAGCGCTTTTTTTGGCAGGGGAGGGGGCTGCTTTCAGACGGTGGCAATAAAGGAATACATGCAAAACCACCATTTCAAAGCGGCCATCAAGGGTGTCAGCAATGCCATAATCGCGATAAAAATCCGGCTGGCGCGCCTGATTGACCAAAGCCGTGTAGATGTTCAGATCGGTCTTTTGTTGTTCACGGCTTGCTTTTGTGCGAAAAATATCAAAAAACATGTAAAAATGACCTTCAGTCCTTGCGCAGCTTTTCTAGGCGGGTTAGAGCAAAGTAAGATAATGGGCAAGAACATAATGCACAGTAGGCTCGTTTTTTTTAACGCACCTGATGAGGAATGACGATGGCAAGAACCGGAAATCTGAAGAAAGCTGTTGTTGGTGGGATATTGTTGGCAGCAGGACTAACGCTGGGAGCATGTGCGCCGCAGGTAAACAATCATGGCTACGTTTTATCCCAAAGCGACCTTGAGCAAATCCCTACAGGCTCTTCACGGGAACAAGTGCTTGTGGTGCTGGGTACACCTTCCACCACCGCAACCTTGAAAAATGACGTGTTCTATTACATTTCCAGCCAGACCCAGCGGCGCGCTACGTTCATGAAACCCGTTGTAACAGATCAAAAAGTGCTGGCAGTTTATTTTGACAACCAGAACAGGGTTGAGCGAATCGCCCAATACGGCATGAAAGATGGTGTAGTGTTTGACTTTATTGATCGCAAAACGGTTACATCCGGTCAGGAGCTCACAATTCTGAGCAGACTTTTCAGCTTGGTAGCTCTTTAAAAAATACATTTTTAAAAAAACGCCGCTTGCAGGAAACAGCGTTCACAGACAAGGCAAAGCAATGCTAAAATTTTTAACCAGTGTCTTTACATGGTGGAATAAGGCAACTCCCGGAACCCGTCTTTTTACATGGCGTAAGGGCGAGTTTGTCGGAAAAGACGAGTTTGGTAACAGTTATTATCGCGCAAGAGTAGCCCCTCTGGGTGAGCGCCGCTGGGTAATTTATGCAGGTTATGCAGAAGCTTCCGCAATTCCGGCAGGCTGGCACGGCTGGATGCACCACACCATTGACACGCCCCCAAGTTCCGAAAATTACACTGCAAAAGAATGGGAACAGGCGCACCAATCTAACCTGACCGGAACAGTGGGCGCCTATCGCCCCTCTGGCTCTATCCTTTCTACAGGGCAGCGTCCGCCTGCAACCGGTGATTATGATGCGTGGACACCATCCTGATAAACCGATTCGAATATGACTCTGGCCAAGTTCCAATAAAATAATCATTTTACTGGATGAAACTCTGCGATAAAACAAAGACATATAGCCTGAGAAATATAATCATTTTATACGCCTCAGGGTGTAGAAAACAGAGTAATATCCCTGTTGCTTTGCAATAGCTTTGGAATGTTCGGAGGTCTGGGTTGTGAAAAATCTACTATGTGTTGCCAGTGCGGCAGCAATCGCCGGCATTTTATTGGTTGCTGGATTTTCTACGCCATTATCTGCTCAGGAGAATCCCGTCTCCGCAGAAGGGCGCATACAAAACAGTACGGCGGTCTTTTCTGGTTTGGACAAAATTACCGGCCGGATTGTCGCCTTTGATGTACGGATCAATGAAACAGTGCAATTCGGTGCGCTGCAAGTAACACCTCATGTCTGCTATACTCGCCCGCCCACAGAAAAGCAGGAAACACTTGCTTTCGTTGAAATTGATGAAATTACTCTGGATAAAAAAATCCAGGCACTGTTTCGCGGGTGGTTTATCGAAGATAGTCCGGGATTAAGTGCTGTCGAGCATCCCATCTACGATGTATGGCTGGTTAATTGCAAAGATCCGCAAACCTGAGTACGGTAAAAGTGCATCTGTACGCTTTATAGTTGTGATTCATTTTAAGAATGAATAAAACTCCAGTATTCAACTATTGCAAAAATAAAAAGAGCATTGAAAGAAAAAAAATCATATAAAAATGCTGCTAAGAAAGCTTTTATACTCTTATAGGGTGCAAAAAAATGCCGTTTTATGCACATAAGCAATAAGAGTAAAAAGAGCCCTTTCTGGCCAAGGAACCACAGTAATAGATTGATTATAGAGGAATAATTATTGTGGAGATATTAAGGTAAATATTTTACTATTCATAGCTTTCTGTAAATTTTTTGTGAAATTTGCAAATAAATTGTTGACCTGCATCAAAAGTTGATCTGATATGCGTTAGTCACGTGTCTGGCATTATACCTTTGAATGAAGGTTTATGGAGGCGCTGGTACCTAATTTTAAAAGATAAAATGGATAATGGGGCTGAGTACATGAAAAAACATGTTTTTGTTATCGGTGCTGTAATGGGTCTGATGGCTGGTGGTGCATCTGCCGCAACTCTCGATAACGTAAAAAGCAAGGGCTACCTTCAGTGCGGCGTAAGCACAGGTCTGCCAGGCTTCTCTTTCGCGGATGACAAAGGTCAATGGACAGGTCTTGATGTGGACGTCTGCCGCGCTGTAGCCTCCGCTATTTTCGGTGATGCATCAAAAGTGCGCTATACACCGCTGACAGCGAAAGATCGTTTCACTGCACTTCAGTCTGGTGAAATTGATATTCTTTCCCGTAACACAACGTTGACTCTGTCTCGTGATGCAACTTTGGGTCTTACAGGCGTTGCACCGTCTTACTATGATGGTCAGGGCTTTATGGTTCGCAAATCTTTGAACGTCACCTCCGCAAAAGAGCTGGAAGGCGCTTCAATTTGTACCCAGACTGGTACAACAACAGAAATGAACGTTGCTGACTACTTCCGCACCAACGGCATGAAATACGAAGTTGTTGCATTCTCTCATCTTGATGAAGTGATTCAGGCTTATGAAGCTGGCCGTTGTGAAGTATTCACAACCGATGCATCCGGTCTTTATGCCAACCGCACAAAATTGACCAATCCTGCAGATCATATTATTCTTCCAGACATTATTTCCAAAGAACCGCTTGGTCCAATGGTTCGTCAAGGTGATGAACAATGGTTCAAAGTTGTTCGCTGGTCACTCGCAGCGCTTCTCAATGCTGAAGAGTTTGGCTTGAATGCAAACAATATTGATGAGCAGGTTAAATCTTCTCAAAGTCCTGAAGTGAAGCGTTTCCTTGGTGTAGAAGGGGAATTTGGCGCAGCTTTGGGTCTGCCGAACGATTGGGCTGTTAAAATTGTTAAAAACGTAGGCAACTACGGTGAAGTATTTGAACGGAACCTTGGTCAGGCTTCTCAATTGAAAATTGAGCGTGGTCTGAACGCCCTTTGGACGAATGGCGGTCTGCAATACGGCTACCCAGTTCGTTAATTTATTGTGAATAAGGTGCGCCGGAATGGTTTATTCCGGCGCATTTTTAGTATAAACGGTTAAGAAATTCTTACATTTAACGTGTTGTTAGCCTTTTGTGGTTTTTTACCGGCAGGGCGGGAAGTAGTTTTATGACTGATGCATCCTCGATAAGAGATTCTCGAAATCAGGAAAAAAGGTCAGATGGCCGAGTGGTATCCAGCTTTATTTATAACGAAAAGGTTAGGGGGGTTGCGTTTCAAATCCTTCTGGTCGCTGTCGTTTGCTTTGTAGGATATTATCTGTTTCAGAACGTAATGGATAATCTCAAAGCTCAGAACATTGCATCGGGATTCGGCTTTTTGAGTAACCCTGCAGGCTTTGATATCAATCAAAAATTGATTGCTTACAACGAATCCTCATCCTATATGCGTGTATTTTTTGTTGGCCTTATAAATACACTGCTTGTTGCTTTTATTGGCATTATCTTCGCAACAATCTTAGGCTTGATTGTTGGTATATTGAGGCTTTCCAACAACTGGATTTTAAAAACAGTTGCAGGTGCTTTTGTCGAAGTTACCCGTAATTTGCCACACTTATTCCATATTTTCTTCTGGTACATTGCGGTTCTGAGCGCACTGCCTTCTGCCCGTGATAGCTACAGTATTTTTGATGCTTTTTTCTTAAATATCCGTGGTCTGTATATCCCCCATATCACATTGAATAATGGTTCTGAAATCGTATTGGGCGCTTTTGCTCTGTCGATTGTGGGAGCTTTCTTATTCTGTGGATGGGCGCGGCGTTATCAAATGCGCACAGGGAAAATCATTCCTGCTTTCAGAATATCATTGCTGGCAATTGTGGTTATTGTTTGGGGTTCTCTTGCGGCGCTGGGTTATCCTATTCAATACGATCTTCCAGAACTGAGAGGTTTCAACTTTGTAGGCGGTGTGCGCCTTATCCCAGAATTTGTTGCATTGGTTGTGGCACTTTCTATCTATACCGCAGGGTTTATTGCCGAGATTGTTCGTGCCGGTATTATGGCAATCAGCCATGGTCAAACCGAAGCCGCCTATTCTCTTGGCCTTAAGCCTGGCTTTACATTGCGACTGGTTGTGCTGCCACAAGCGTTGCGTGTCATTATCCCGCCTTTGACCAGCCAGTATCTCAATTTGACAAAGAATTCTTCTTTGGCCGTTGCTATTGGTTATCCGGATCTTGTTGCGGTTTTCTCCGGTACGACATTAAGCCAAACCGGACAAGCAATCGAAATTATTGGTATTACAATGGTTACCTATCTTGTTCTGAGCCTTCTCATTTCTGGCTTTATGAACTGGTACAATAACCGTGTAGCGTTGGTGGAGCGTTAATATGTCAGATCAGGTCTATATCCGTGATGCGATGATTGAGGCTCAAAAGCCACCTGTCGATACAAGAGGTGCTTGGGTATGGATGAGGGAGAATCTTTTTTCTTCCTTCTTCAATGCACTCCTCAGCATTGCAGCTTTGTTTCTTGCTGTTTATGTTACCTACGCAGTGCTTGATTTTACGGTTTTCCGTGCCGTATTTGTCGGTGAAACCCGTGATCTCTGCCTTCCAAAAGATGGTGTAGCAGTCGGGGCGTGTTGGCCTTTTGTATATGCTAAATTTGGGCAATTCATTTACGGCTTTTATCCCATTGCCGAAAGATGGCGTCCAAACATTGTTTTCTTTTTAGGTACAGTGCTGATTATAGCATTGCTCGTTCCTAAAATTCCTTATAAGCGCCTTTCCGCATTTTTGTTTCTGGTAGTCTTTCCGATTGTATCTTTTTTCCTGCTTTCAGGTGGCTACTTTGGTTTGAGACCCGTTCTTACAACACAATGGGGTGGACTTCTCATTACCTTGGTTGTGGCTGTTACAGGTATCGTAACATCACTTCCTATTGGTGTGGTTCTGGCTCTTGGACGTCGCTCCAAACTTCCATTCGTGAAGTTCATTTCGGTAGTGTTTATCGAATTCTGGCGTGGTGTTCCGCTTATTACTGTTCTATTTTTCGCCACCTATATGCTCCCCCTGTTCTTACCAAGAAGCTGGAATATCAACGGCTTATTGCGTGCCTTGATCGGAGTTACCCTTTTTGCTGCTGCATATATTGCAGAAGTCGTGCGCGGCGGCCTCCAAGCCATTCCTCGTGGACAATATGAGGGGGCTCAGGCTTTAGGTCTTGGTTACTGGAAAATGATGTATTTCATCGTGCTTCCTCAAGCGCTGCGCATGGTTATACCAGGAATTGTGAACACGTTTATCGGCTTATTTAAAGATACAACTCTTGTTGCTATTGTTTCAATTTTTGATCTTTTAAATCAGATCCGTTCGGCTGTTGCTGATCCAAACTGGTCAACCCCAACAACGACAATGACGGGATTTGCTTTTGCTGGCATTATCTATTTTGTATTCTGTTACGGCATGTCAAAGTATTCCGCGAATCTTGAGCGTCGCCTCAAAACGTCTAGAAAGTAATGAAGAGAGAGTAATCAGCTATGTCTAACAAACTCGAAACCAGAGTGAATTCTGACGCTCAAGCGGAAACAGTTGTTGAGCTTGTAAATGTAAACAAGTGGTATGGCGAAATGCACGTCTTAAAAGACGTGAATCTCCAAGTATCACGCGGAGAGCGGATAGTGATTTGTGGGCCTTCTGGTTCAGGTAAATCGACCACAATCCGTTGTATCAACCGGTTGGAAGAGCATCAGAAAGGCCAAATTTTTGTTCAGGGTATTGAGCTAACCAATGACTTGAAAAAAATTGATGAAATCCGTTCTGAAGTCGGAATGGTTTTCCAGCATTTTAATCTTTTCCCGCATTTAACAATTTTAGAAAACTGCACTCTTGCACCCATATGGGTACGCAAGATGCCTAAGAAAAAGGCAGAAGAGATTGCAATGCAGTTTCTTGAGCGCGTTAAAATTCCAGAACAGGCTCATAAATATCCAGGTTTACTTTCTGGTGGCCAGCAACAACGTGTGGCAATTGCTCGTGCGCTTTGCATGCAACCTAAAATTATGCTTTTTGATGAGCCTACATCTGCTCTTGACCCTGAAATGGTGAAAGAGGTCTTGGATACCATGGTGAGCTTGGCTGAAGATGGCATGACCATGATCTGCGTGACGCACGAAATGGGCTTCGCGCGTCAGGTTGCTGATCGGGTAATCTTTATGGATGCAGGTCAGATTATTGAAATGAATAAGCCTGATGAATTCTTTAAAAATCCTCAGCATCCGCGGACACGTAAATTTTTAGAAGATATACTTCACTAAGTTATTTAAAAAAATTATCGCGAATATTTTAAATCCTCACATCAGTGAGGATTTTTTTATGGGCTATATGCTATTAAGTAGTCCGCAATATTTGCCTTAATGCTTGACTTGACCAATCCATTTAATAATCAATCCTGCAGGGATTACCCAGCCTATGCCTGCAATAATATAGTAAAGCATCTGAGTTGCCGGTGAAGATTCTTGCACCCGACCTTGCGCTAAAGCCATAAAAAATAAGCTCCAGAATACCACAAGGGCTACGAGAAGAAGCATTCCTATAAAACCTCTGAACTTACGCGACATGAGTTGAACCCCTCAAAAAAGTATAAAATATAGGTGGATTTCAATAAAATAATTATTCCATTGAAGATATAGGCCTGCATAGCTCCTGAAAAGCAACGCGTAGCAGTGTAAAATTGCTATAACAAAACAAAGATTTATAGCCTGCACAAATAATCATTATTTATCATAGACTATATGTGAATTAACTCAGGTATTCCGATTCACCAAAAGAGTTTCTCCACCAGTATGGGCTTCCATTTGTTTTGCTTCAAGCCAAAGCTTTTCCATGTCTTCCAGAGAAGCATTCTCAAGACAATCTCCCCGCGCAATCAGGTTTTGTTCAATATATGCAAAACGCCGCTCGAATTTTGCATTGGCGCGTTTGAGTGCAATTTCAGGATCAACATTCACATGCCGCGCAAGATTGGTGACCGCAATAAGAATATCACCAATCTCTTCTTCCAGATTGTCCTGATCTCCTTTTTGATACGCTTCTTCCGCTTCTTGTGTTTCTTCGCGAATCTTGGAAAGGACATGCAGTGTATTGTTCCAGTCAAACCCTACTGTTGCCGCTTTATCCTGCAAGGCAACGGCGCGCCCTAACGCAGGTATCATCGGCGGCACACTATCCAGAAAGCCTGCGGCGGGGGAGGTGAGGTACTTGGAGTGGTTTTTGCGTTCTTCTGCTTTTATTTTTTCCCATTGTGACGCGACTTCCTGTTCACTCAAGGGAAGATTCGTGCTTTCAAACACATGCGGATGACGGCGTATCATTTTTTCAGTGACAGCGTAAACAACATCGCCAAAATCAAAATTACCGTATTCTGAATGCATTTGCGCGTGGAAAACCACCTGAAAAAGCAAATCTCCCAATTCGCGGCACAAATCATCCGAATCGTTGCGCGCAATAGCATCCACAACTTCCGCGGCTTCTTCCAAGGCATAGCGGGCAATGGTTGTTGAGGTTTGCTGCTTATCCCAAGGGCAGCCGCGTTCAGGATCCCGGAGAACTTTCATAATAGAAAGAAGTACTGCAATATCACGGGATGGTTTCATAAGATATATTCCTAATAAAAATTGAAAGAAAATATGGATAAATAAAGTATATTCATTTCTTGATATTTAATATCAATTTTAATATTTCATCCCCGCAATAAAACGAATAATTGCCTCCTGCAAGTGTTGCATGAAAAGCACGTTTGTTTCAAATACATGGTTAATATAGCAAAGTGCCGTTATTGTGCCATAAATTTAGCTCTAATGTTACGGATATTGATTGTGGGTAGTCCGGTTTTTCGGGCATTCAGCATCGTTGCGTATATTGCCATATACTATGAAAAGCCTGTATTCCATATTGTTTGAAGGAATAATTGGCCATAATTTGTGGCAAATATGAAAGATAAATCATGGACGCTAAAGTGAGTTTAAAAGATAAGCTGCCAAGCCGTCATGTGACGGAGGGGCCAGCGCGGGCTCCGCACCGCTCCTATCTTTATGCAATGGGATTGACCAAAGAGCAGATTCATCAACCGCTTGTGGGCGTTGCAAGTTGCTGGAATGAGGCTGCGCCATGCAATATCTCGCTGATGCGGCAAGCACAGGTTGTCAAGCGTGGGGTTGCGGCTGCGGGTGGTACGCCCCGTGAATTTTGCACCATCACGGTAACCGATGGCATTGCCATGGGGCATGAAGGAATGAAATCGTCGCTTGCCTCCCGCGAAGTGATTGCTGATTCTGTTGAGCTAACCATGCGTGGCCACTCCTATGATGCCCTTGTCGGGCTTGCAGGGTGCGATAAATCCTTGCCGGGCATGATGATGGCCATGGTGCGTTTGAATGTGCCGTCTGTATTTATTTACGGTGGTTCTATTTTGCCTGGTTCTTTCCGTGGCCGTGAAATTACTGTTCAGGATGTTTTTGAAGCTGTTGGAAAGCATTCTGTGGGTGATTTTTCAGATGAAGATCTGGAAGAAATCGAACAAAAAGCATGTCCTTCTGCCGGTGCTTGCGGCGCGCAATTTACCGCAAACACGATGGCAACGGTGTCCGAGGCCATTGGTTTGGCGCTGCCGTATTCTGCGGGCGCTCCTGCGCCTTATGAAATGCGCGATCGGTTTAACGAAATGGCCGGGCAGCAGGTTGTTGAACTTATTCGCAAAAATATTCGCCCCCGCGATATCGTTACCCTTAAAGCTTTGGAAAATGCAGCAACGGTTGTGGCCGCGTCCGGCGGTTCTACCAACGCTGCGCTGCACCTTCCCGCCATTGCTCATGAATGTGGTATTAAATTTGATCTGTTTGATGTGGCGGAAATATTTAAACGCACGCCTTATATTGCGGATCTTAAGCCAGGCGGAAAATATGTTGCCAAAGATATGTTTGAAGCGGGCGGCATTCCGCAATTGATGAAAACTTTATTGGATAATGGTTTTCTGCATGGCGATTGCATGACCGTAACAGGGCGTACGATTGCTGAAAATCTGGAAAAAGTGGTCTGGAACGATCAGCAGGATGTTATTTACCCTGCGAATAAACCGCTTACACCTACCGGCGGCGTTGTGGGATTGAAAGGCAATCTGGCTCCTGAAGGGGCAATTGTAAAAGTTGCCGGCATGAAAAAACTGGATTTCACCGGGCCGGCGCGCGTATTTGAATGCGAAGAAGAATGCTTTGAGGCTGTACGCAAGCGTGAATACAAAGAGGGCGAAGTGCTGGTTATTCGCAATGAGGGTCCCCGTGGAGGGCCTGGAATGCGCGAAATGCTGGCAACCACCGCAGCGCTCTATGGTCAGGGCATGGGCGATAAGCTGGCACTGATTACGGATGGTCGTTTTTCCGGCGCAACCCGGGGTTTCTGTGTAGGGCATGTTGGTCCTGAAGCTGCATTGGGTGGGCCGATTGGTTTAATACAAAACGGCGATATTATTGAAATCAATGCGGAAACAGGCGTTTTAAATGTTCATGTATCCGATGAAGAAATGGAACGCCGGCGCGCAGGCTGGAAGCCACGCGAGCTGGATATTACCAGTGGTGCGATCTGGAAATTTGCCCAGCTTGTAGGTCCAACCTATCAAGGTGCGGTCACCCATCCGGGTGGAGCAAAAGAAAAACGGTGTTACGCGGATATTTAAAGGTGTGACTTTGATGAAGGTATCGGATGTTTACGCGGTAAAGCAAGCGAGCAAGTCCTCATTCTTGAAGGAATGGGGATCGCAAGCTAGCCCGTTTGCCCGTAAACTGTTTGTGTGTGTGTGTGCAGGCTCATTAGTGGGTGTACCCCTCTATGCTTTAGCGCAGACAGACGATGTGCCGGTATCTTCGCAAGCACTTTCATCACCAGCGGATGGCTCTGGGGTTGTGCATGTCATTAACAGCACAGCCATTCAGGATGTTGTGCCTGTATCACAGCCACCAGCACCAACAATTGCGCGCTCTCCTTTAGAAGCCTTTGAAAACGCCCGTATTTCTTACCATTCTGGACAAAAACAGGATGCGGTACTGTCGTTGCAATATGCAGCAGGTCAAGGGCATACAGGCGCTCAGTGGATGCTTGGCCGTATGTACGCCGAAGGCGACGGGGTAAACCATGATGATAAAAAAGCATTTGATTATTTTTATGAAATAATCCGCCAATCCTCGGATGATCCGGAAAGCTATGAAGCGCATAGAAATGCTCCTTATATTTCCAGCGCACTGGTGTGGCTTGGTTCTTATTATCTTGAAGGGATTGCGGGAACATCTGTAAATTCCCAACCGAATCTTGCTTTGCGCCTGTTCTCTGATGCGGCCTATAATTATGGTGATCCGAATGCGCAATACAATCTGGCGCGCATGTATCTTGATGGGAATGGTGTGCGCAAGGATCCCAGTCAGGCTATTAAGTGGTTGAATTTGGCCGCACAAAAAAATCACATTCCATCACAGGCTTTGCTGGGGCATATTTTATTTACAGGGCAGGGCGTTCCGCGTCAGCCCGCCAAGGGGTTGGGGCTAATGGCCTTGGCGCGGCAAAAAATAGAGCAGCAAAGCGATGCAAAGGAAACGTGGGTTATTGATCTCCACAACAAAGCATTAGAGCAGGCCTCCCGTGAAGAACAGGAAAAGTCGGTCATCAGCCTTGAGCGCTGGCTGGAGGTTGAGCGGTAGATTTTATTAAATAAAAACTCTGCGATAAAAACAAAGACTATAGCCTGGTTCATGTAATCATTTTATATGTCTCATGCTATAGAACGCCAGAAAAGTTATTTTCTTTTGATGTTATAAAAGTGCAATTTTATACTGTCCGGCAAGATGCTGAATAAATTGCCATGCTACTCTGCCAGAACGGGAGCCACGCGTTGCTGCCCATTCAATTGCATCTTTGCGAATACTTTCTGAATCTGCGGGGATTTGGAAATAATCAACATAATTGAAAACCATGGCAAGAAAATCATCTTGAGAAACGGGGTGAAAGCCAAGCCATAATCCAAAACGATCAGAGAGCGAGACTTTTTCTTCAACCGTTTCGTTAGGATGGATAGCGGTTGAACGTTCATTCTCAATCATATCGCGCGGCATGAGATGACGCCGGTTTGATGTGGCGTAAAGCAAAATATTGGCAGGTCGCCCTTCAAGTCCTCCATCCAGAACGGATTTTAATGCGCGATAGGAAGAATCCTGTCCATCAAACGAGAGGTCGTCGCAAAAGAGGATAAAGCGATAGGGCAGGTCTTTCAATGTTGCCATAAGAGCGGGTAATGTCGCAGTATATTCGCTAGGAATTTCAACAATTTTAAGCGGATATGTGTTGGCTATCTCTGCATGAATAGCTTTAATCAAAGAGCTCTTTCCAGTACCGCGAGCCCCCCAGAGTAAAGTATTATTTGCTGGAAATCCTTGGGCAAAATTGATGGTATTTTCTATCAGTTGGCCGCGCACATGCTCAATGCCGTGCAAAAGGCTAAGATCAATAGCGCTGGTTTGTGTAAGTGGCAGCAGTGATTGATCCGGCGCAGACCAGATAAAAGCATTGTATTTATTAAAATCAGGAATTTGCAAAGGTTTTGGACAAATTCGTTCCAAAGCATCGGCTATACGCGATAGAGGTTCTGCGAGCGGATGCGGATGATAGGTCACATATTTTCTCCTAAATGACGAAAATACTGTTGAATAACCTTTGTGGTTCGCAATGCAAAGAAAAAAATAAGGATTTATGGTTGCTTTTAGGTTAAGCATCGCTATAGTCAGCGTCAGTTTGTTCCCGTTTCACCCTTTTTGGGCAACGTTAAAGGCTATTGTCGATGTTGATTACTCCCGCTTACGCGCAAGCTGCCACAAGTGCTGGTGGCAACGAGTTTCTTATTTCTTTGCTTCCTTTCGTTCTTATTTTTGTCATTATGTATTTTCTGATTATTCGTCCGCAGCAGAAACGAATGAAAAACCATCAGGAAATGCTCAAAAATCTCCGCCGCGGGGATAGCGTAGTTACAGCGGGTGGTATTGTTGGAAAAATTGTACGGGTGATTGATGATAACGAAATCATTCTTGAAATAGCAGAGAATGTCCGCGTAAAAGTTGTGCGTGCTATGATTTCTGATATTCGTGCAAAAGGCGAACCTGTTAGCGAAGAAGCCGCCTGATTATCTCCCTTTCTTTACAATAAGGAACAGCATATGCTGCTGCATTTTACAAAACTCAGGATTGCGTTTGTCGGCGTTGCCGTGTTTTGTGGCGTACTGTTGGCTGTTCCCAACATTCTGCCGCCTTCTGTGCGAGCATCTCTTCCTGTCTGGCTGCCTCATAAGGCCTTGCAGGAAGGGTTTGATCTCAAGGGCGGTGCGCAGCTTATTCTCGAACTGGATGAATCGGCGGTTGAAGGACGCAGCCGTGGCGCTCTTGTAAAAGAAAGTGTGGCGGTTATAAACAAGCGGGTGGAACTGTTTTTTCATAACGTGAATGCCGATGGCTGGACTGTTTCTCGTCTTACAAAAAACCGTATTCTTGTACAGGTTGCAGGTATGGACGATGTGGGTCGGCTTAAAGATTATCTTGGGCAGACAGCAAACCTCCAGTTTCGCTTTGTGAGGCAGGACTCCGACACCATTTTGCAAAATCCGGATGCAGATCTGCCAGCAGGTGTTTCTGTTCTTTATTCTCCCGATGATCCTCCTCAAAGCTATCTTGTAGAGGGCGAAAATCTGCTTGATGCCCATCATATTCAAAGCGCTTCTGCGGAAGAGGATCGGGAAGATGGTGGTGTGGTTCGTCTCATATTGACCACTAACGGCGCCGAAAAGCTGCAAGAACTTACCAACCAGAATATTGGAAAAAGACTTGCAATCATACTCGATGGCGATGTTGTTTCCGCTCCCGTGATTGAGCAGCCAATTACAACTGGAACAGCATTGCTCTCCGGTCGGTTTACTTATGCGCAAGCACAAGATCTTGCTGCTGTGTTAAGCAGCGGTGTTCTTCCTGCACGGTTTAACGTCGTGGATGAAAGAACGGTGTTGCCTGGTCTTGGCAAGGATGCAAGCGCAGCAGGATTATGGGCAGCTCTTGTATCCACGCTGGCAATGTTTGCCTTTATGATTCTCATGTACGGTCTTTTTGGTGTTTTCTCTACAATTTCAGTGATTGTGCTGATGGCAATGATGATTGGCCTGATGTCAGCACTATCTGTTCCGTTGACGTTGCCTGCGCTTGCAGCCTTCATCTTGACAATCGCCATGTCTGTGGACGCCAATATTATTGTTTATGAGCGTATTCGTGATGAAATTCTGCGTGGAAAAACGGCTGTGAATGCTGTCGATAAAGGTTTTTTCCGTGCTCTTGCAACGATTCTTGATTCTAATATTGTCTTATTGCTGATTTGTATTGTGCTCGCCGTTTTAGCGGGGGCGGGGCCTGTGCGTGGATTTGCGTTGACAATGGTTCTTGGTATTTTCACAACTGTTTTTACGGCTTATAGCGTGAACCGGCTGATTATTGCCGTATGGTTGAAACTGCATCGGCCGCGCGTGTTGCCTTTATAGCGAAGTCTTTCTTGCTATAAGTATCTGTTATAAAATATTTTTTACTCAATAAATTAATTGTTGAAATAGCTTTTCTGGCCATTACCTGGATTGAAGCTACACAGAGGAGGAGCAAAAATGGTGGGTCTTTTTCGGTTGCTTCCCTTAAATCCACGTCTGAAGTGCATTGCCTGGCGGCGCTACAGTTTTGCAATAGCTTTGTTTTTAGCTCTGGTAGCATTGGGTTCAATGGCTGTGCGTGGTTTTAATACCAGTATTGATTACAAAGGCGGTACAATCATTGAAGTGCAGTCCCGTACTGAAAAGGCAAACTCTGCGGAGTTGCAGGATGAACTTACGGCTCTTGAGACGGTGGATATTCGTGTAAAGCGTTTTGGTGACGAGCGGCAGCTTATTATTGAGCTTCCCGACGATGGTTCAGAAGAGAGCGGAGAGCGGCAGGCGCTTACGGAGTTGGTCTATGAAACACTGGTGAACAGCAATTATGATATTCGCCGGATTGAAACAGTAGAACCTGAAATATCGCAAGAGCGTCTGAAAAATGCACTGATTGCGGTAGTTGTTTCTTTTGCAGTGATCTTTATCTATTTCTTTTTCCGGTATGGTTTAGCCTTTGCTTTGGGCGGTATTGTTACCACGTTGCTGGATATTGTACTGGTTGCTGGAGTTTTATCGCTTACAGGAATTGAATTCAATCTTTTGAGTATGGCCGCGCTTTTGACTGTTATGGGTTATTCGCTCAATGATACTGTTGTTGTTTATAACCGTATCCGTTCCATGTTGAAATTCAATGACGAGCATTTGCCCGTTGCCGATGTAATTGAACGTGCCATTGATAATACATTCTGGCGCACGGTTATTACATCGCTTGCGGCGTTTATTGCTATGGCTGTGCTGGCATTTTTCGCAGGTGATATTGTTCAGGGGTTTGCAATTTCCATCATGGCAGGCATTGTCATCGGCACTCTTTCAACCCCTTTGATTGCAGCACCGCTATTGCTGGTTTTCGGGCTTGAAAACAGCAAGGCGGCAGACCGGCTCCCTGTGCAGGATAATGCCTGATGCAAAAAGGGTATTATCCTTATCCTGCTGTCATTGAAAGTTATGGTAAGGGGGGGTTTCGTTTTGCTGAAATGTCACATACAGGCTCATTGCTTTTTCTACCTTCTGGCGTATGGGAGTGGCCTGTAGCGGATGTTCACGAATTGACCTTCGAGCATTTTGCAAAAGTGCAAGAAGATAATTCAGTGCGGCATTTGTTGATTGGCACGGGTGAAAAACAGGTCTTTCTCAAAGCTGATCTTTTGGAAGCATTGCATAAAGCAGGGTTTCATCCTGAAGTAATGACCACAGGTGCAGCTGCCCGTACATATAATATTCTTTTGCAAGAAGGGCGGAATATTGGTGCTGCCTTAATTGCTGTATAGAATAAAAGAGTATCCTATGCACGAAAAGAGTGAGTCACTTGATGCGTTTGCGGTGTGTGGCGCGCAGTTGCGACAAAAGGATTACAATCTTTGGTTTTCATGTCTTTTTGTACCAGAAGAACAACGCAATGCGCTGTATGCGCTTTATAATTTTACAACTGAAATTTCTGGAATGCCTCAGAATGTTCGTGAGCCATTCTTAGGTGAAATCCGCTTACAGTGGTGGCAGGAAGTGCTGGATAATACCCGGTATGAGGAAGGCCGCCAACATCCGCAAGCGCGTGTTTTGCAAGATATTATAGCACATTATAATCTGCCGTCTGATGCTATGATTGCCATGGTCAATGCACATATTGACACCCTGTATGATGATCCGGTGGCAGATATGAATGAGCTTGAGGGGTATTTGGGAGAAACAATTTCAGCTCGTATGCGCTTGGCAACACTAATTTTAGCGCAAGGAAAAGATCCGGGAGGTGCTGTAGCGTGTGGTCATGCTGGGGTAGCGCTCGGACTTTTGCGTCTGTTAAGCGATTTTAGCAATGATGGCTCAAGAGGGCGGTTTCTTGTGCCTGTTTCTCTTATGGCTCGGTTTGGGGTGAGCCGGAATATGTTTGCGGAGCGTGAGGTAAATGCGGCGCTCAGGCTGTTGTGGCAGCATCTGGGTGATTGTATGCTTGCGCATCTTCAGGCGGCTGAAGCAGAAATATGCCAGATGCCGCATTATTTCAAGCCTGTTTTTGCAGAATTGGCTCTTGTGCGGCCATTTCATAAACGAATGATCCGTGCAAACTATGATCTTTTTAATGCAAAGACCGGTTTTTCGCGGCTGCGGATACAATGGATAGTATGGCGTTATCATCTTACGGCTAAAAAATGATAAAGCATTATTATTTTTATTGATGAAAATCAAAGCCTTATAATTGTTTTATCTAAAAATGGATTATATCTGGCTTGAATTTATGTAATGTCTGACTGCTTCAAAGATTTGCATAAACATTTCGGTTGTTAGGCGTCCAGTGTTGGTATTGTAACGCGAGCAGTGGTAGCTATCAAAAATCCGCATCCCCGCTATATCGTGTTGTGCGCCATGTGCAAAAGGATAATGTGAAAGTTTGCCATTGAGCGTTTTAATGGTGGCATCGTGAGCAATTTTTCCAAGAGCCACTACTGCCTTGCGTGGATAAGCACCGAGAAGTTCGGCATGTAAAAACGGGCGGCATGTGCGCGCTTCAAGCGGTGTGGGTTTGTTTTCAGGCGGCACGCAGCGAACAGCATTGGCAATCCGCGCGTTCACTAATTTTAGCCCATCATTGATATGCGCCGCGTATGTACCTTTTGCAAATCCATATGCGAGCAACGTGCTGTAAAGAAGGTCGCCTGCATAATCTGCTGTAAAGGGTCGGCCTGTGCGATTGGCTCCCTGCAAGCCTGGTGCGAGCCCAACAATCAGCAACGGAGCGTCGGGTTCACCGAAAGAGGGAACAGGAGCATTGAACCAGCCGGGTTGCTTTTCCCGCCAATGATGGCGGAAAGCAGCAAGCCGTGGGCAAAGAGGGCAGTCTGGCTCAGGTGCAAGTATGTGCCGAGGCGAGGAAAGTGGAATCATGCCTGACGTCTAGTCATAATCTTCTGCAAATTCCGCACCGCGTACACCGCGTGAGGAAGGCGCAACAGAACGTTCAGTATTATTGCGTTCTGTTTTATCAGCGCGGTTATGGTCAAGAGCGGGTCGGCCAATGCGTCCCGCCATATCCATAATATCAAGAAATTCATCTGCCTGACGTCGCAACTCGTCGGAGGCCATGGCAGGTTGTGTCGCAACGGATGAAACCACTGTTACGCGGACGGCCTTGCGTTGCAGAGCTTCCACCATCGCGCGCAAATCGCCATCACCGGAAAAAATAAAGGCATGGTCGAGGCGAGGCGCAAGCTCGATAGCATCAATAGTCATTTCCACATCCATATTGCCTTTGAATTTACGGCGGCCTGTGGAGCCATCAACATATTCCTTGGTTGGCTTGGTTACAACAGTATAGCCATTGTAATCCAACCAATCGACAAGCGGTCTTAATGAAGAATATTCCTGATCTTCAATCATGGCTGTGTAGTAATAAGCGCGAACAAGATTACCCATTTTGCCAAATTCTTGCAATAACTTGCGATAATCAACATCAAAGCCAGCATTTTTTGCTGTTGAATAAAAGTTTGCACCATCAATAAAGAGAGCAATTTTTTTATTTGCGGTCATAGAGTAAGCTCATTTTTGAAAAGGATATTTTAAAATCAATGTTTAAAGATATGAATATGTATTAAAACTGAAGGTGGTAAGAAACGGTTAACGAAAGGGGTTGGTCGAGTAAATTTGGCGACAATTATTTCATTTGAAAGCCACATTCAAGCATGAGTCAAGCCTGATTCATGCTGCAATAATCCACTTTGTGATAAAAAGCAGGTTTTTGTGCTTGAAATTGCGACGGTTTAGGTGCTAAAGCGTACAGTAACAGTCAGGAAAATATTCCTGCATTCGCGTGGACACACGCCAGCTTTTTCAAAGGTATATTAATGGCCCGCGTTACAGTTGAAGATTGCATTGATAAAGTGACGAACCGGTTCAAGCTGGTTTTGTTGGCTTCCCATCGTGCGCGCATGATTTCCGGTGGCGCTGCGCTCACCATTGATCGGGATAACGATAAAAATACGGTGGTTGCTCTGCGTGAGATCGCCGATCAAACTGTAGAGCCGGATGATCTGGAAGAAGATTTGATTCATTCCCTTCAGAAATATGTCGAAGTGGATGAGCCTGAGCCGGAATCTGTGCCGTTAATTGCAACGCAAGAGGGCAATGGTGAACAGGGCAATGTTGTTTTTGATCGTATGACAGAAGAAGAACTGCTCGCTGGCCTTGAAGGATTGCAGCCTCCGGCCGATACATCCGATGACGATGATTAATCTTGGATGGCAAATACCATAATCTTTTTATCGTGTGGTTCTTTGCAACAAGGTATTCATTTCAGCAAAAAAGCATGTTTTTTTGCCGTTGCGATTCCACACGATTGAAGTGCATCGTATTTTTATAAAAATGTGAATTTGAGCTCCATGTGATGTTTTCGTATGGGGTTTTTTTTATCATTCTCTATACTTTTCTGCTTTACAAAAAAAACACTCACTGTGTGCCTTGTGCGATTCGTCATTCAAGTGCATCTTTGTGGTCGTTTTTATACATTTATTCCGCATGGTGTTTTTCGCCTTATGATCCGGCAATTTGAACTCGTTGAGCGTGTCCGAGCCTATAATCCTGCAACAGACGAATCCTTGTTAAACAGGGCCTATGTCTATGCAATGAAAGCGCATGGAAGCCAAAAACGCGCATCGGGTGATCCCTATTTTTCGCATCCTCTTGAAGTTGCGGCTATTTTGACCGAATTCAAGCTTGATGATGCAACGATTGTTGCCGCACTTTTGCACGATACGATTGAGGATACCGATACCACTCGTGATGAAATTGACGCGCTTTTTGGAAAAGATATTGGCCGGTTGGTTGATGGGCTTACAAAGCTAAAAAAACTGGATTTGGTATCGAAACAGGCCGCACAAGCTGAAAATCTGCGCAAGCTTTTGCTTGCTATTGCTGAAGATATTCGTGTTTTGCTTGTGAAGTTGGCGGATCGTTTGCACAACATGCGCACATTGCATTTTGTACCGCCTGCCAAGAGGGCGCGTATTGCGGAGGAAACAATTGAAATTTATGCGCCGCTGGCGGGGCGTATGGGTATGCAGGAAATGCGTACCGAACTTGAAGATCTTGCATTTCGGCATCTTTATCCTGAAGCATACGGCACCATTGTGTTGCGCCTTGAAGCTTTAAAGGTCAAAGCGCGGGATATTGTCAGCAAAATTGAAAATGAATTGCGCAAACGCCTGAAAACCTATGGAATAAATGCGCATATTAAAGGCCGCGAGAAACGTCCTTATTCTATTTGGGTTAAAATGGAGCGTAAAGCGCTGGCTTTTGAACAGCTATCGGATATTTTCGGTTTCCGCGTGATTGTGGATACGGTCGAAGAGTGCTACCGCGCTTTGGGGTTGGTGCATACCGTATGGCCTATGGTGCCGGGGCGTTTTAAAGATTATGTATCCACGCCGCGCCAGAACGACTATCAATCCATCCACACCACTGTGATTGGACCTGAACATCAGCGTGTGGAGCTACAAATCCGCACGGAGGATATGGATCACATCGCCGAATTTGGTATTGCTACCCATTGTCTTTATAAAGATGGTGTGCGCCTTCCTTCGGGTAAAACAGAAGAGAGTCGCGCTTATCAATGGTTACGGCGCACCATTGATTTGCTGTCTGAAGGAGATAATCCTGAGGAATTTCTGGAACATACCAAGCTGGAGTTGTTTCAGGATCAGGTGTTTTGCTTTACGCCCAAGGGGCGCTTGATAGCTTTGCCGCGCGGTGCCACGCCGATTGATTTTGCGTATGCTGTGCATACGGATGTGGGCAATTCCTGTGTGGGATGCCGCATTAACGGGCATGTAGCGCCGCTGGTTTCCATACTGGAAAACGGCGATGAGGTCGATATTATCCGCTCTGCGGCTCAGCAGCCACCGGCAGCATGGGAATCGCTGGTTGTTACGGGCAAAGCGCGGGCTGCAATTCGCAGGTCAACCCGTACGGCTGTGCGCAATCAATATGCAGGGCTTGGCCGTCAGATTGTTGAACGTGCCTTTGAACGATCTGGAAATGCGTACAGCGATGAGGCTCTGCAAACCGTCTTGCATCGTTTGGCGCGTCATACCGTCGAAGATGTTATGGCTGCCGTGGGGCGCGGTGAAATGCGCTCGCTGGATGTTGTGGCAGCCATGTATCCTGATAACCGTCAGAAGGTTGCAGTTGAAGTACCGTCACCTTCTAAGAATCAAGGAGCAGGGTGGTTTAATCTGTCTCAAGCGATGAACCTGAGTTTCCGCGTGCCGAGTGCAGCCGAAAATACCGGCGATGCACCTATTCCTATTCGTGGGCTGAAAGGCGATTTACCTGTGAAATTTGCTCCCAATGGTGGCGCTGTGCCGGGGGATCGCATTGTGGGTATTCTGGAGCCGGGTAAGGGGATTACCATTTATCCTATACAATCTCCTGCCCTCATCGCTTTTGAAGATCATCCTGAATTATGGCTTGATGTTCGCTGGGATATGGAGGGGCTGGGCAGCGAGCATTTTCCGGCGCAAGTGCGCATTGAATCCATCAACGAACCCGGTTCATTGGCGCAGATTGCTGGCGTGATTGCAGGGCATAAAGCCAATATTGAAAATATTATGATGATCTCGCTGTCATCCGATTTTCACGAGATATTGATTGATTTGCAAGTAAGGGATTTGAAACACCTGACATCGATTATCCGCGATCTGAAACGTACCCCGGTAGTCAGCCGCATTGAGCGGATGAACGGGTAAGGTTTTTAATTGCAGAATGCGGGAAGATTATTGCAAAATTTTTTTGCTCAACATCTGTTCTCAGAGGGTAAGCTTTTGATTTACAGCTAAAATTTTTAGCTGCGCTGGCCACTGGCTTCAATAAAATGATTAGCGCATCATGCTTACGCTTTACAGTGCTTCTCTTTTCACAATAAACCTTCAAGTTTTTGTGCAACCTTCAGAAAAGAAACAGGATTTATGGCTTTGTCATGGATCCGGGTTTCGTAATGCAAGTGAGGGCCTGTGCTGCGGCCTGTAGAACCTGAAAGACCGATAATCTGACCGGCTTGAATCTGTTCACCTGTATGGGTGCGCAGAGCTTGAAGGTGTCCGTAGCGGGTTGTGTAGCCTTGGCCATGGTCAATTTCCACCATAATGCCATAACCGCCATTCCAGCCAGCGGTAGTCACTGTTCCGTTTGCTGTGGCATAGATAGGGGTGCCGGTTGAGACACGAAAATCAATGCCGGAGTGGAACGCCGGTGTTCCTAAAAATGGATCGGTACGCACCCCGAAGCTGCTGGTGTAATCGGCATTGGGAGCCGGATTGTGCAAGGGTAAGGTACGCAGCCCGTCGCGTAATGTGACAGCTTCCATGCGGGTAGCTTTCGCTTGCTGCACAATGTGGCTAAAGCTTTTGCCTGCCGAATCAGGGAGCGGAATAAAAGGGCCGCCCATCGGATTTTCATTGTTTAATGATGCAGTCTTTAGCGTGGGTTTTGGTACGCCAAGCGTTTGGTAAGCATCGACATAAAGAGCGCGTAGGGTCTCATACCGTTTGGAAAGTTCTGCCGTTGTGCCATTCTGTGCTGTGACAAGAAGGGAAAAACGCGCCTCAAGCTGAGCAAGGTCTGCGCCAGACCGGGATGGCTGTGAGGGGGGGGCAAATGAAGACTTGCCACGTAATCCGATGTTTTCATCCTCGCTGGCACCTAACGGTTCTGAGCCGATAGATTCGCCCATTGGTCGGGGCTTGGAAGCGCGAGACGAAATTACACCGGTTGTAAGATTATCATCGCTTTGCTGCTCCTGTGCAACAAGGGGAGCCGGAAGTCCCACCAGCGCGGTGAGAGCCGTATGCCGCTGTTCTAGCACAGCCTGTTGCTTGTGCAGCAGTTCCAGCCGATCGCTGAAAGTTGCGCGTTCCACCATGCGCTTGCTGTGCAACGCATCAATTTCTGTCCGCAAGGTATTGATGGTATCTTTATATGCCTTATCCATAGTGTGTTGGCGCGAGACCAGTTCAATCAATACATCATCACGAAAAAACGTGTAGGTTGTAACAACACCCGCCCATCCGCAGATAGCAACGGCTGCAACACCTGTAAGCAATACCGTGAGGGGCTTCATCTTAAAGGAAATATACCGGGCTCGCCTGATATGGGCTGGCTGCGGAAAGTGATGATAGCGTTGTGCAGACACAGGTTAAACTCCAGACACTACAAAGTAATGTTGATGCCCCAAAGGTCATTCACCTTCGTTGCTCTTTGTTCGACTCTAAAAGCATTAAGGTTAATGTTCGGTGAGGATTGATGTTCTTTCCTGTTTCTTTCGTTCATTTTATGCCTTAAAAAGCACGAAAGCGTGTCGCGGTGCATCGAAAGCGCGCGCTTTGAATCCTTTATTTTTGAGCACATTGTTGCCAAGAAATTCTATACACTTTTGCGCAACATGCTTTAAAGCTTGCTTTCAGGTGCTCGTGGACGCAGACATAAGAGCCAAGTAAAATCCGCTTGCCGGTGTGGAGATCATATGATGATGACAGAATCGCTGGATGCTAAAATCCGGAAAGCCTTGGAGGCTGTGCCTGCTCCTGATGGCGCACCCAGTCTGGCGCAATCCAAGGCCTTATCTGCCATCACTGTTGTGGGCAGCCGGGTGGCTTTTGCCATTACTGTCGCTGCTGAAAGAGCCGAACAGTTTGACAGTATTCGCAGAGCTGCTGAAGCCGCTGTGCGCACCGTTGATGGTGTGGAAGAAGTGATAGTTGCGTTGACTGCGGAAAAAGCAGTGCCGCCAAAAGTGGAACGTTCTGCACAGCGAGGGCAAGGCATTCCTGGCGTAGAACGCATTATTGCCGTGGCTTCTGGCAAAGGAGGAGTAGGCAAATCCACAACCGCTGCCAATTTAGCATTGGCTCTTGCAGGGCAGGGCTTGCGCGTCGGGCTGATGGATGCCGATATTTACGGCCCCTCCTTGCCAACCCTGTTTAATATTTTTGAAAAGCCGGAAGCACAAGGCAAGCGCCTTATTCCCCATGAAGCGTTTGGCGTCAAGCTGATGTCTATCGGCTTTCTGGTGCCTATTGATACCGCCATGATTTGGCGCGGCCCCATGGTTATTACCGCGGTGACACAACTGCTGCGTGACGTGGAATGGGGTGCGCTTGATGTGCTGGTGGTGGATATGCCTCCCGGTACGGGTGATGCGCAGCTTACTCTTTGCCAACATGTGCCGTTGGCCGGTGCCGTTATTGTTTCTACCCCGCAGGATATGGCTCTGGCAGATGTGCGGCGCGGCGTTGCCATGTTTGAAAAAGTCAATGTACCTGTTCTGGGTATCGTGGAAAATATGAGCTATTTTTGTTGCCCGTCTTGTGGGGAGAAAACGGCTATATTCGGACAGGGGGGCGCACAAAAAGAAGCGGAAGAACGCAGGCTGCCGTTTCTTGGTGCGGTGCCACTCGACAGTGAGATTCGTGCGCTTTCTGATTCCGGAAAACCAATTGTCGCGGCCATGCCTGAAAGCCATCAGGCCGCCGTTTATAATACGATTGCCGGAAAGCTTACAGCCATACTTGCGGAATCAAACGCTTCTAAAATGCCGCGCATTGTATTGGATTAGAGCATGTCTCCCAAAAGTGGGAACCGGTTTTTGGGAAGAAAGACATGCGTAAAGGAAGAATAAAAGCATGTCTCCCAAAAGTGGAAACCGGTTTTTGGGAATAAAGACATGCGTAAAACAAAGGAGTAAAGCATGTCTCCCAAAAGTGGAATCTGCTTTAAAAAGCATTTAAAAACAATCAATTAGATTGAAGTGTTGAATCAATTTTTTAAACGCTAGAATAGACATTTGAAAAGTCAAAATTGTCAATTCTGCAGAATACACGCATTATTGCCGTAAATCAGCCCATAGCGCCACATGGTCGGAGGGGCGTTCTTCGGAGCGCAGATGGCGGGCAATATCGACCCGTTCAAGAAGATCCGCAGCTTGGGGTGAAAGCAATAAGTGGTCAATACGGATGCCATTGTTTTTAGGCCATGCTCCAGCCTGATAATCCCAGAATGTATAGCGACCTGCACTGTCATCAGCAGCTTCCAGCGCATCAGTGAAACCGAGATTTAAGAGTGTGCGGAATTTGGCGCGGGTTTCAGCCAGAAATAGCGCGTCATTTGCCCACGCGAGGGGATCATGCACATCTTTTGCGTGAGGAATAACATTATAATCTCCGGCGAGAACAACGGGTTCTTCGAGCGCGAGCAAATCCTGCGCGTGAGCAATCAGTCTGTCCATCCAAGCTAATTTATACGCATATTTCGGCGTTTCAATAGGATTTCCATTGGGCAAATAGATGCTTGCAAGGCGAATAGCGCCATCTTGATGGGTAATCAGGCCCTCAATGTAGCGTGCCTGGTCATCTGAAAAATCCCCTGGCAAATGCGTGGTGACGTCTTCGATTGCATGGCAGGAAACCAGAGCCACCCCGTTGAAAGCCTTCTGACCATGGATAGCAACATTTAATCCGGCGTCCTCGAAAGCAGCGCGTGGAAAGTCATGATCTTGACATTTCAGTTCCTGAAGGGCGATTGCATCAACGTGCCATTCCTTCATAAAGCGGATCACTGTCTCTGCGCGCAGTTTAACGGAATTGACGTTGAAGGTGGCAATACGCATAAGCAGGATCTTTATAAAAAAATATGAAAGTAAGCGTTATCAGAATATGTTATAATGAAAAAGATGTTCCGCAGCCGCATGAAGATGAAGCATTGGGGTTACGAATTTGGAACGATGCACCAATGATATCATCCACATAATCAATTTCCGAGCCCTGCAAAAAGCCAACCGATACCGGATCAATTACAACGGTCGCACCTTCTTTTTCCAGCACCAGATCATCCTCATTATGACCTTCCTCTACGCGAAAATCGTAGCGAAATCCAGAGCATCCACCGCCCTCAACGCTTACCCGAAGCAAGGAGGCTTTTTGTTCCTTTGCCAGAATTTTTACAATCCGCAGTGCGGCGCGGGTTGTGAGAACAATATCGTTTGCGGTCATCGTGTCACTCATATCTTATAGTTTAAGTGAAGCCGGATAAAATAAATCATAAAAGCAATCGTGAAGGGATGCCAGTGTAAATTCAGCATAGCTCTCATGAACATAAAACAGCAAGCGCATGTCTCCAAATCTGAAACTAATTTTTGGGCAAAGACATGCGTAAATATAAAGAGATATATCAATTTCAGTAAAGCTACCGGTATGGCAGCGCAAAGTGGTAAAAACTCTGCCATAAAATAAAGATTTATAGCCTGAAACAGGTAATCATTTTAGTTGGATGTAGGTTATATATTCCATTTTAACGGTGCTGTTATTTGAGTTAAAGGCACTTAAATAAAAAAGCCCACTCGTGAGTGGGCTTTAATGTTATTCTCCGCCAAAAATTTTGCGTTGCCACCAGCCGGTTCTGCGTGGAGCAGTAGGGGCGGCAGGCTCTTCTTCCGGTTGTGGCTCTGTTTTGGGCAACGCGGCGCGCTCAGAAACTGTTTCGTCAATCTGGGTTGCTGGTGGCGTTGAGGACGCGACCGATGGGAAGCTGACAACGGTTTCTTGCGTCTCTGGCTCCACTTTTGCTTTGCGCGAGCGGCTTTTTACAGGAGTAGCTTCCGTACCATCCTCAGAAGGAGCAGATGTTTCAGAAGTGGCTTCTGGCGCAGGTTTTGCTGTCCGGCGGCGTGTGCGTGAGCGCGTTGTACGCTCCTTTGGCTCCGGCTCTTGTTGGGTTGACTCAGCTTCATCGTGCTGTGTGGGGCTTTCTTGCTCTGAAGAAGCGGCTGCAACTTCTGTTTCAGAAACAGAAGCATTAAGCGCATCCGCAGAAATATTATCCTGCTCAGGGCGGGAGTTGCGTCCTCCACGACGGCCACGGCGACGCGGGCGGGCAGGTTCGGCAACTTCAGCCTCAGAAGTTGTTTCATCCTCTGTTGCACCCAGAGATACAGTCTCTTGGTCTGTTTCAGAACCATCTTCTGCGGCTTCTTCACCATCATGCTGAGACGCCGTGTTGTTTCTATCGCGGCCACCGCGTCTGCGGCGTCTGCGGCGCTTGCGGCGCGCGGCATCGCCTTCAGAGGCCAAGCCCGATGTTTCTTCGGGAGAGGCATCTCCTTCAAGCTCTTCATCAAAGGTGGCAGAAGTATCATCAGTCTCTGAACCCAACGCTGGCAGGGATTCCATTCGGATGGACGTGGCGCGCTGTGCTTCGGCAGGATGGGCGGCTTCGCCTTTTTGAATCGCCAGAAAATCTGTTACAGGCAAATTATCATCAGCGGTAAACAAAATGGTGACACCAAAGCGCCGCTCAATTTCAAACACATGCTGCCGCTTCTGGTTCAGAACATAAAGGGCAATGTCTGTATGGGTTGCAACAGAGAGATTAAAGCCGGGATTGCGCAACAGATAATCTTCAATACTGCGCAGCACATTCAGCGCCTTGGAAGGAATAGAGCGCACAACGCCGGAGCCGGAGCAAGCCTTGCATTTTTCTGTGGAACTTTCCAGCACGCCTGTACGCATACGCTGGCGCGACATTTCAAGCAGCCCAAAGTGCGATATATGCCCGATCTGGATGCGGGCGCGATCATTTTTCAGGCAATCTTTCATGCGTTTTTCAACGGCACGGTTGTTGCGTTTTTCTTCCATATCAATGAAATCGCACACAACCAAACCGGCAAGGTCACGCAAGCGCAACTGGCGGGCAATTTCTTCGGCCGCCTCAAGATTGGTTTTCAGGGCGGTGTCTTCAATGTTATGTTCACGGGTTGAGCGTCCGGAGTTGACGTCAATAGCAACCAGCGCCTCTGTCTGGTTGATGACAATATAACCTCCAGAGCGCAACGTCACTTCGTTGGAGAACATTGCATCAAGCTGATGCTCAACGCCGAATTTTGCAAAAATAGGAAGAGATTCCCGATAAGGAATGACATTGCGGGCATGGCTTGGCATCAGCATCCGCATGAATTGCTGTGCTTCATTAAATCCTTGTTCGCCGCTGACCAGAACTTCATCAATATCTTTGTTATAAAGGTCACGAATAGCGCGTTTAACCAGATTGCCTTCTTCATAAACCAGCATCGGCGCTGAAGAACGCAAGGTTGTTTCGCGTACAGTTTCCCAAAGACGCAACAGATATTCAAAGTCACGCATGACTTCCAGCTTGGTGCGGTTAGCTCCCGCGGTGCGCAGAATAACGCCCATACCTTCAGGAACTTCAAGCTCTTCAACAATTTCTTTCAGGCGTGAGCGATCCTGAGCATTGGTAATCTTACGGGAAATTCCACCCCCGCGCGCCGTATTCGGCATCAGAACCGAATAGCGCCCTGCCAATGACAGATATGTGGTGAGAGCCGCACCTTTGTTGCCACGTTCTTCTTTGACAACCTGCACCAGAATAACCTGACGGCGCTTGATAACTTCCTGAATTTTATACTGGCGTGACCGCCGTGGTGTCCGCTGTGGAATGTCGTCAAAATCATCGCTGGAGCCAAAAGACTCAACAGGCTGGGCGCTGTATTCTTCGTCAGAAAACGGTGCGCGCTCTTCTGTCTGCTCGGCGTCCGCGTCAGTTGCAGGAGGCAAAGACTCTTCTTCATTTACCGCGGTGTTGAGACTATCTTCCTCACCATTCGCATGAATATCAATGATGCCTTCATCGGGCTCAACAATTTCTTCTACAAAAGAGTCCGTGTTAAAATGCTCTTCTTGAGCGGTTGCACTCTCTTCAAGGCTGCCATTTTCTTCTGAATACACGCCCTCTTCCTGAAGAGGAGAGGATACAGAAGAGTCGCGCTGCTGTTGCAGCGGGCGATTATGATGGCCATTGCGGCGAGAACCATTGCGCGCGCGACGCGAGGAACGCTCTTCATCAAAATCTTCTGATGACGGAGAAGCAAAAGATTCTTCTTCCAGCAAAGCTTGCCGGTCAGCGACAGGAATTTGATAATAATCCGGATGGATTTCACTAAACGCCAAGAAACCGTGACGGTTGCCACCATATTCAACAAAGGCTGCTTGCAGCGAGGGCTCTACCCGAATAACTTTTGCAAGGTAAATATTGCCCCGAAGCTGTTTACGCTGGGAGCTTTCAAAATCGAACTCCTCAACCTTGTTTCCACGCACCACAACCACCCGGGTTTCTTCCCCGTGGGTTGCATCGATCAGCATTTTGTTTGCCATTGAATACTCTCTGTCTGGCGCGGGTGCGTGTTAAAACGGCATAACCGGGAGCAGGGTAAAAACATCCCTTGCTCGCAAACGCATTCACAACAACCGCGCATAGGCTGGATAGACCAGCCATGAATGTTGAAACATAAAACAATATATCTGGCTGGCGGATTGAACCGCCATGCAGTGCCCTTTGTAAGCTTGCCAGATATATCATGAACCCAAAAATCCTTGTGGCACACACGGTTTACGGTGGTGCTCAACGGGTAAAAAGCATTAACATGTACACATGCAGGAGCGGGATCTTCTGAAAAGAAGAAGACATAAAAACCGTTCCTGCGACAGAACCAAACCGCATCCCGCAAGAGTGCTGCCCGTTGCTTTTTCTCTACTTTACGGCGCGTTGGCAGCCGCATTTCTTGTGTATTTCAAAGAAAGCTTCCGGCTTGGGATACAGCTTGAGAATCTTTGCTGCATACAAACTATTATCTTTTAAAACCGAAGTAGGGGCTTTGACAAGCATCAAATAGTATTGTGGCCTATTTCTTTCACAATCAGGTGTGCAAAGAAGAATTCCGGTGCTTGAACAGCGCGGCGATTGAGTGATATTCATCCAAAATGCGGCATGGTAAAATAGAGTATTTCTGCTAGGATCAAAAGGTGCGCCCTTGCATCTGATCCCCGATTATGATGAAACAGGCCATTTGGAACACCAAGGCATTGTTTCGCAGAGTTTTTAAAGCGCTGAGAATGGGTTCAAAACCAATGGAATGTTTTGTCGATGCTCAGTTTTACATCAATACTTTTTCACGATGAAAGAATACAGAGCATATGATAATACAGCGTATTCTTGTAATGGGAAGAGTGTTGTTGATTGCTCTGTGCTGCATGATTCCTGCGGCTGCCAGCGCAGAAAATTCTGAAACTCCCCCTGCGCACAGCGCAGTGGCGCAAGGTGCGCGTCTGGGCGGCGATAATAGCCAGACACGGTTGATTATTGATCTTTCATCCCAGGTGCAAGCCTCTGTATCTGCAATGGAAAATCCTTTTCGGATTATTATTGATCTGCCGGATGTCAGCTTCAGAGAAGAAAACACAGATCAGGAAGGGCGCTCGCGCGGTTTGGTCAAAGGGTTCCGGTTTGGTCATATTTCAGATACCCACTCACGGGTGGTAGTGGATGTAACCCAGCCCGTTGCGGTCAGCGAGCCGGAAATTATTGCCGCAATTGACGGTCAACCTGCACGGCTTGTGGTCACATTCAGGCCTGTGGATCAGGATGCTTTCCGCCAGCAGGAAGCCTTCAAAAAAGGACTGGAAGCGGCAAAAGTCATTGCTGAAAAACCAGAAGATGCCGCACCGAAAGAAGAGGCTGCCATAAAGGCAGAGGATTCCGGAAAACGGATCATTGTGCTTGATCCGGGGCATGGCGGTATTGACGTGGGTGCGCGTGCGGCCTCGGGAGAGGAAGAAAAAGATATTGTTTTGATGTTTTCCAGAGCGTTAAAAGAAAATATCGAAAAAACAGGACGTTACAAGGTTTTTCTAACGCGAGATAGTGACAAGTTCATTACCTTGGATGGGCGGGTAAGTTTTGCGCGCCGGCATCAGGCTGCATTGTTCATTTCTGTACATGCGGACTCGCTGGCAAATCCGTTTGGGGTGCGCGGTGCAACAATTTATACCCTTTCGGAAAGAGCATCTGATCAGGCCGCCGCTCTTTTGGCTGAAAAGGAAAACCTGTCCGATGCAAATGCCGGCTTTCAGGTCAGTGAGGATAACAATGGCGTTGTGGATATTCTGTTTGATCTGACACAGCGGGAAACCAAAGTCTTTTCTGCGGCTTTTGCACGCTTGGTAAAGCGTTCGGTGCAAGGGGCAATGGAGCTGAATAAAAACCCGATACGCTCCGCACGCTTCAGGGTATTGCGCGCCTATGATGTGCCTTCGGTTTTGCTGGAACTGGGGTATATGTCAAACCAGAAAGATCTCGCGCAACTGACCTCTCCGCAATGGCGGCAAAAAGCATCTTCTTCTCTGGTTAAAGCAATTGATGCATTTTTCGGAAGCCAGAATGAAGCGGTTGTTGGCACAATACCACGGCCATAAGAAGTGCTTCGCGTGCCATATAGGCCACGGTTTACAAAAATAAACAAAACGCTGTGTGGAATTTATTCTCTTCATGCTTAAAATAGGATAAATTACATCCGCATTCACCTGTCTTGGGATTCGCTTTTTGTCTTTGGTTGATATGTTTTCAAAAAGCTTCTGAATGTGTTTTGATGGGTTAGATCCCGTAAGCGATGAATTGCAAAGCCTTCCAAGGCTGATGATTTTTCAATGTAGCCCTCTGGGGATGAATAAATGCGCCTTCTCTTGCGTTTTCTGGGTTTTTTGTTTGCTGCTGGCACCGTTGTGTGCATTGTTGGAGCGGCGGCCGTTGCCTATTTTGTCTGGCATTATTCGCAAGATCTTCCGGACTATGCAAAGTTGCAGGATTATCAGCCCCCCGTCATGACACGCCTTCATGCCGCCAACGGAACCCTGATCGCAGAATATGCACGCGAAAGGCGTCTGTTTTTGCCTATTCAGGCGGTGCCGGACGGCATCATCAAGGCCTATATGGCTGCGGAAGACAAAAATTTCTACAAGCATGGCGGTCTGGATTTTACAGGGATAGGCCGTGCGGTACTGGCCAATATTGAGGGCAATCAGCAAGGTGCTTCAACCATAACCCAGCAGGTTGCCAAAAATTTTCTGCTGACCAACGAGCGCACCATTGACCGTAAAATCAAGGAAGCCTTGCTGGCCATGCGCATTGAGAAAGCATTCTCAAAAGATAAAATTCTTGAGCTGTATCTCAACGAAATCTATCTTGGCATGGGTGCTTATGGTATTGCAGCCGCGGCGTTGTATTATTTTGATAAATCCGTTCACGAACTGACTATTCCAGAGGCGGCTTATCTTGCTGCTCTGCCAAAAGCTCCGAACAACTACCATCCATTCCGTTCCCCCGCCCGCGCTCTGGAGCGCCGGAACTGGGTTATCAGCCGCATGGTTGAAAATGGCTATATTACAGCCGCTCAAGGGGAAGAAGCGCGTGCGGCGCCGCTGCAGGTTGTGCCACGCCATCGCGGCGCGCATATTTATGCAGCCGAATATTATGCAGAAGACGTGCGCCGTGTGCTCTATGAGCGTTACGGTGAGAAGGGGTTGTATGAGGGCGGTCTTTCGGTGCGTACCGCGCTCGATCCTTCTATGCAGGAGATGGCACGAAAAGCTCTTTCAAAAAGTCTGGTGAATTTCGATCAGCAGCGGGGCTGGCGTGGGCCTGTCACCCGTATTGATTGGGCAGGAGAAAACTGGGGTGAAGCACTGGCGCAGGTTCCAGCGCTTTCGGATGTAGCGCCATGGCAATTGGCCGTGGTGCTGGATAACACGACCCGCGACATTAAAATCGGTTTGCAGCCCGATAAAGATCATACCGGATCTGTCGTTGCAGAGCGGCAAACAGGCATTATTCCCGCCACCGGCATGAACTGGGCGCGCTGGGCTGCGGGCGCTCGTCCCGCAGGAGCGGCAGGCGCCAAAGCGCTCAATGTCGGTGATGTGGTGTATGTGGAAGCAATGGAAAAAACCGAAGGGTCCTATCGGTTGCGGCAGATTCCTGAAATTTCAGGTGGTCTGGTAGCAATGGATCCCTTTACCGGACGTGTGCGCGCGCTGGTTGGCGGGTTTTCCTATGCACAAAGTGAGTTTAACCGCGCAACCCAGGCCTTGCGCCAGCCCGGCTCATCGTTCAAGCCTCTTATTTATGCGGCCGCAATTGATAACGGTTATACTCCGTCCAGCATTGTCATGGATGCGCCGGTGGAAATCAGTCAGGGGGCAGGGCTTGGTGTCTGGCGTCCTGAAAACTATTCCCACAAATTCTATGGGCCGCAGACTTTGCGCTTTGGCATTGAAAAATCCCGTAACGTGATGACTGTACGGCTGTCGCAAGACATTGGGATGCCCATGATTTCTGCCTATGCCAAGGAATTTGGGGTGTATGATGATCTGCCACCCTTTCTTTCCATGTCATTAGGGGCAGGGGAAACCACCCTCATGCGGATGGCTACCGGCTATGCCAGCTTTGCCAATGGCGGTAAAAAAGTAACCCCCACCCTGATTGACCGAATACAGGATCGCTACGGCAAAACCATCTACCGGCATGATGAGCGCGAATGCAGGGGTTGTCAGGTGCGCACCGGCTGGTCGGCTGAATTGGACGCTCCCGAACTGATTGACGCGCGCAAGCAGGTGATTGATCCTTTGACGGCATATCAAATGACATCCATTCTTGAAGGCGTGATTTTGCGCGGAACAGCTACTGTTCTGCGTGAAGTCGGGCGACCCATTGCGGGCAAAACCGGCACCACAAACGATTATAAGGATGCGTGGTTTGTGGGCTATTCGCCTGATCTGGTTGTGGCCATTTATATCGGCTATGACAGACCGCGCAATATGGGGCGGGGCATGACGGGAGGTTCAGCGGCAGCACCCATTGCCCGTGACTTCTTTAAAATGGCGCTGGAAGGCGAACCGGCAACACCGTTCCGCGTTCCTCCGGGAATCAAGCTGGTACGGGTGAATCTGGCCTCCGGCTTGAGGGCAGGTTCTGGTGACGGGCGCACCATTCTGGAAGCGTTCAAGCCGGGTACGGCTCCTTCCGATAGCTTCCCGATTGCTGCATCCTCCTATCCCACCAGTGGCAGGGGAAATGCGCCAGTCAACCGCTCACCGGAAGTGGATCATGCTGTGGGCCGCGCGGGTGGGCTGTATTAAGGAAAAAGGGCTTTTAAACGCATAATCCTCACACAATTATGAGGGTTATGCGTTTTTTTAGGGATAAAGCAGTTTACAACGGTGCGCTTAAAAATTAAGGTGCATACGAAATGAACAGGTTAGAATGCCATGCGTGCTGAAATTGAAACAATGATTGAAGAACTCAAGCAGTCAGTCGGGCTGCTGAGGAGGCATCTTTGACTGGGATCGTGCCAACGCCCGTCTTGCCGAACTGAACGCCCTTTCCGAGCATCCCGATTTCTGGAATGACAGCGATAACGCGCAAAAACTGATGCGCGAACGCACAGATCTGGAAGATCAGATCGGAACACTTCGCCGTCTGGAAACAGATCTGGCTGACAGTATAGAACTGATTGAGATGGGTGAGGCGGAAAACGACTCCTCTATCATTGCAGAAGCAGAAAACACCATCAAAGCGTTAAAAGAGGAAGCTGCGCGCCGTCAGGTGGAAACGCTGCTTTCCGGCGAAGCGGATGGATTTGACTGCTTTTTGGAAGTCCACGCCGGTGCTGGCGGAACAGAAAGTCAGGATTGGGCGCAAATGCTGCTCCGCATGTATATGCGCTGGGCAGAACGCCGTAAATTCAAAGTGGATACAATCGAATATTCCGATGGCGATGGTGCAGGCATCAAAACCGCCACCATTCATATTAAGGGCAAAAATGCTTATGGTTGGCTGAAAACCGAAGCGGGTGTGCATCGTCTGGTGCGGATTTCTCCGTTTGACTCCAATGCCCGCCGCCATACCAGTTTTGTGTCGGTGGTGGTTTATCCAGAAGTGGATGACCGGATTGTCATCGACATCAATGAAAGTGATGTGCGGGTGGATACCATGCGTTCCGGCGGTGCGGGTGGTCAGCACGTCAACAAGACCGAATCGGCTGTGCGTTTAACCCATATTCCCACGGGCATTGCGGTGGTTTCCCAAGGGGATCGTTCCCAGCATAAAAACCGCGCAACTGCATGGAACATGCTGCGGGCAAAGCTTTATGAACTTGAACTGAAGCGCCGTGAAGATGCCGCCTCTGCGGAACAAGCAGCCAAGACGGACATTGGCTGGGGGCATCAAATTCGCTCGTATGTTTTGCAGCCGTATCAGATGGTCAAGGATTTGCGTACGGGTCTTCAGTCCAACAGTCCGCAGGATGTGCTGGATGGGGATGTGGATGAATTTATGGAAGCCGCATTAGCGCATAAAGTTTATGGCGGCACCGATGTTGTGGATGATATTTAAGCATTTACATATAAATCTGAATCAGCGGAAATGCTCTATCTTTTTGTTTATAAGCATGTTTTTACTCTACCCGTTTTGGGGAGACATGCTCCGGTTAAGGCATAATACATGACGAAAGACGAAGTACTGCACATTTTCCGTGAGTCGGGAGCTTTGCTGGAAGGGCATTTTATTCTTTCTTCTGGACGGCATAGCGCAACATTTTTGCAAAAAATGTTTGTGTTTATGGATCCTGAGCGCACCGCTGTGTTGTGCAAGGCGCTGGCCGCGCTGATCCGCGAAAATTTCGGCGCGGTTGATTATGTTATTTCTCCGGCCATGGGCGGCGTTATTCCAGGCTATGAAACCGCGCGGCATTTGCCTGCAAAAGCGATGTTTGTAGAACGGGAAAACGGCCAGTTTGCGCTGCGCCGTGGTTTTCAGGTTCCGAAAGGCGCGCGGGTGGTCATGGTGGAAGATATTGTCACCACAGGCGTTTCTTCCCGCGAATGCCTGCATACCTTAAGCCAGACTGAGGGCAATATTGTGGGGGCGGCCTGCCTGATTGACCGCTCCAATGGCCGCGCAGAATTAGGGGTGCCGTTTGTGTCGCTGGTACGTCTGGATATACCGGATTATGCTGCTGATAATCTGCCACCCGAATTGCAGAACATCCCTGCAATCAAACCGGGAAGCCGTGATCTCTCAAAGACGCTGCCTTGAGAAAGTGCAGCGCCTGAAACGGCATCCTTGGACGTGTATGGGAACAAGATCCCTTGCGGCGCATTGCATAAAAATACGGAACCGTGATAAGTGTTGCACACACTAAAAGAGGCAAAGCAAAAAGCATAATCATTCGTTCAGGTTTGCGTCATGGCCGCGTTTCAATAAAAGAATTATTTTATTGGGCGAAACACGACCACAGGAACTTATAGCGAATGGAATTATGTATTGGTTATGTTTTTGGCGTAATGTAAAATATGATGCCGTATTTTTGTCGTACTGGGTCTGGAAGATAACACAATGATGTTTCAACGCCGCATACCGCTTACGTTTAAACAGCGCATTATTGGAGCCTTATGGCCACGGTGCGGCTATGTGCGTTGCATAAAATACCATACCAAACGGCTTTTACGGTTGGCGGGCAGTCCACATGCGGTTGCGGCTGGTGCTGCGGCTGGGGTTTTTGCCGCGTGTACCCCATTCCTTGGTTTCCAGCTTGCAGTGGGGCTGGTTGTTGCTTTAATGCTGGGCGGCAGCGTGTTTTCCATGGCAATCACATCATGGATTGGCAATCCGGTTACCTACCCGTTGATCTGGGCAACCGGCTATCATGTGGGAACGGAAATTATTGATGAACTGCCGCCTGATGTCAGCGCGCCGCTTCACGCTGCGATGGAAAATCCTGTCTCGCCAGCAATTGGCCCCACGGTTTTGGGGACAACTGTTATTGGAGTGATGGCGGGTATTGTCACTTATGCGCTGGTTATGTTTTTCTTGGTTTCATGGCGCAAGAAGCGCCAGCAGCGTGTTATTATGAAAAGAGAAAGCCTCGCCTGATGACCAAGCTTGTGCGTCTTGGTGTGAATATTGACCATGTTGCCACATTACGCAATGCACGGGGCGGGGTGCTTCCCGAACCTTTGCGTGCTGCAAAAACAGCAATAGAGGCGGGTGCTTCCAGTATTACGGTGCATCTGCGCGAAGACCGCCGCCATATTCGGGATGCGGATGTGGCGCGTCTGCTGGCAGAATTGTCTTGTCCGCTAAATCTTGAAATTGCTGTCACCGATGAAATGGTGGATATTGCCTGCCGCCTTAAGCCTCATGCTGTGTGTCTGGTGCCGGAAAAACGGGAAGAACGCACCACCGAAGGCGGATTAAATATTGTTGACATGGAAGAGAAACTCAAGCCGGTGATTGAGCGCTTGAGCAGTGCAGGCACACGGGTTTCACTGTTTGTCGAGGCCGATGCTGTGGCGCTGGAAATGGCGGTAAAGCTGGGCGCTCCGGTTGTGGAGCTTCATACAGGCGCATGGTGCGAAGCGCATTATGCCGGCGACACTTCGCGCTACATTACAGAATTGGAACGGCTGAATACCGCGCTTGCTCTAGGTGCGGAAATGGGTCTTGAAATGCACGCCGGTCATGGTCTGGATTATGCAACCGCTGAGGTCATGTGCGCCCATCCGGCGGTAACAGAACTCAATATTGGCCATTTTCTGATTGGAGAAAGCGTATTCGTCGGGCTTGATAAAAGCGTAAAAACCATGCTATCGGCCATGCAGCGTGGGCGCGGCACTCTTTCTTCCTAGCCTAAAGGCATAATACAAAAGCGTGGATAAAGCGGGTGATTTTAGGCATTGGTACGGATCTGGTGGATATTCGCCGGATAGAAAATTCAATCCGCCGTTATGGAGAGGCTTTTCTGGATCGGGTGTTCACGCCTTTAGAGCGTGCCAGATGCGATGCACGCAAAGATAAAAGCGCCGCCTATGCCAAGCGTTTTGCCGCCAAAGAAGCCTTTGTAAAGGCGTTAGGCACCGGCATTCGCGACGGTATCGCCTGGTGCGATATGGAGGTGGCTAACCTCGCCAGCGGAAAGCCGGTGTTATCGGTGACCGGAGAATCGCTGCGGCATTTGCAAGCGCGGGTTCCCCAAGGCTGGGAGGCGCAGATTGACCTTTCCCTCAGTGATGATGCGCCCTATGCACAGGCATTCTGCATAATCAGCGCTGTGCAAACAGCGGTGACTTCTTCTGCAATATGAGAGCGTTGGAAAACGCGAAAAGAATTGTTTTCAGTTCCAAGATGGGTTATTGAAAACGTGGTCTCAGTTTCGAGGAACTCGGATCAGGCTAGCGGTTCAAACAATTGTTTATTGCAAGAATTTTGTTGTATTACAAACACTTATAATGAGTTGAGCAGTTTTTGTATAAACTGATTCTTCCGTTCTTGGAAAAACATATCCTTCGTATGAAAAATGAAGGGTAAGGCATTGAAGGTAAAGAGATTTTGTCAACAGGATCCAGCGCGCGAACAGATAGCGGATTGTGGGAAAATATCAAGGTTATTGTCCATGCCTTGATTATTGCAATTCTCATCCGGACATTTTTATTTCAGCCTTTTTCCATTCCTTCGGGCTCAATGAAAGACACCTTGCTGGTCGGTGACTACTTGTTTGTGTCAAAATATGCCTATGGCTATAGCCGGTATTCTTTCCCGTTTTCTCCAGCCTTGTTTCAGGGGCGTGTTGCTCAATTGGGTCAGCCAGAACGGGGGGATATTGCGGTATTCAAGCTGCCAACCGATAATAAGACAGATTATATCAAACGGGTTATCGGGTTGCCCGGCGATAAAATACAGATGATTGACGGTATCCTGCACATCAATGATGTGCCGGTAAAGCGGGAGCGGATTGAAGATTATAGCGAACGTGAGCCCGATGGAACGCTCATGCGGGTTCCGCGCTACAGGGAAACACTTCCCAACGGTGTGGAGTATGATACGCTTGATCTGGTTGAAAACGGTTTTTATGATAACACGCCGGTCTATAATGTACCCAGAGGGCATTATTTCATGATGGGTGATAACCGCGATAACTCGACTGACAGCCGTGTTCTTTCTGCGGTTGGGTATGTGCCGTATGATAATTTTGTTGGTCGTGCGGAAGTTATTTTCTTTTCGTTGGAAGAAGGCAGCTCAACATGGCGCATCTGGGAATGGCCACAGGCTGTGCGCTGGGGAAGAGTGTTTGATTTGCTTCGATGACGCGTAAGTTAAAAGAGCGTGCCGCGCTTGAAAAACGGCTGGGTTACAGGTTTAAAAACATTGAATTTCTGGAGCGCGCCCTCACACATGTGAGTGCCTTACCGGCCGATGGTGATCGTCTGAAGTCTTACCAGCGGTTGGAGTTTCTTGGGGATAGGGTGCTGGGTCTGGTGGTTGCCAGTATGCTCAAGGAAACTTTTCCCCAAGCGGAAGAGGGAGAGCTTTCCCGCCGCCTCGCAGAACTTGTGCGCGCAGAATCTTGTGCCGAGATTGCTCAGTTGCTGGATATAGGTCTTGCCATTCGTATGGGAGCCGGTGAAGCCCATTCGGGGGGGCGCCGCAAACAGGCGATACTGGCTGATATTTGTGAAGCTGTTATTGGCGCCATTTATAAGGATGGTGGTCTTGAACCTGCCGAAAAGTTTGTGCGGGAGCACTGGTATAGCAGGATGATGAAGCCGCGCAGGCCATTGCGTGATCCTAAAACGGCCCTGCAGGAATGGGCGCAAGGCAATGCTTTGCCAATTCCTGTTTATTCGGAAATTAAACGTTCCGGCCCTGCGCATAATCCTGATTTTCTCATTGCGGTTACGGTGCAAAATTATGAGCCAACTCAGGCGAACGGTTCAAGCAAGCGGTTAGCGGAACAGTCCGCGGCTGAAAAATTTCTCGTGCGCGAAGGCATTTGGACGGAGTAAGGCAGTATGGAAAAACAGGATGGAATACAGCCTTTGCGCTGCGGATTTATTGCATTGATTGGCGTGCCGAATGCTGGAAAATCAACGCTGCTGAATGCGTTAGTGGGAGCAAAGGTTTCCATTGTGACGCACAAGGTGCAAACCACCCGCGCCATGGTGCGTGGTATTGCAATGCATGGCCAGGCGCAGTTGGTTTTCATGGATACGCCGGGTATTTTCACCCCTAAAAGGCGGCTTGATCGCGCCATGGTCACCACGGCCTGGGGCAGTGCGCAGGATGCAGATGTGGTGGGTGTACTGGTTGATGCTCAAAAAGGGTTGACCGATGATGTTCGCTCGCTGCTTGAAAAACTGAAGGATATCCCGCACCAGACGTTTTTAGTGCTGAATAAAATTGATCTTGTGAAGCGTGAAAACTTGCTTGAATTGGCGCAGCAGGCTAATGCGTTGCACAGCTTTGAAAAGACATTTATGGTTTCAGCAACAACCGGAAGCGGTGTGTTTGATTTGAAGGAATGGTTGAGTGAAAAAGTACCGGAAGGCCCTTGGCACTATCCGGAGGATCAGCTTTCAGATCTGCCCTTGCGTATGCTGGCTGCTGAAATAACCCGCGAGAAACTGTTTTTACGCTTGCATGATGAGTTGCCTTATTCGCTTACGGTAGAAACCGAGAAGTGGGAAATGTTCAAGGATGGACAGTCTGCCCGTGTGGAGCAAACGATTTATGTTGAGCGTGATGGCCATAAAAAGATTGTGTTGGGAAAAAATGGGGAAACGGTCAAGGCAATATCCATGGCCGCACGCAAGGAAATTTCAGAAGCGGCTGAAATGACAATCCATTTGTTTTTATTTGTGAAAGTGCGCGAGAACTGGGCTTCTGATCCAGAACGCTATCGTGAGATGGGGCTGCCTTTCTCGGTATAGCGCCTATGGAATGGAAGGATGTGGGTATTATTATTGCTGTGCGTCCTCACGGTGAAACCAGTGCCGTGGTGGAGCTGCTCACGCGCGATAATGGTCGGCATTTGGGTTTGGTAAAAGGGGGGCGGTCACGCGCGAATCGTCCTTTGCTGCAAGTTGGCAATCTGGTCGAAGCAACATGGCGCGCGCGGCTTGATGAGTATTTGGGGTTTTATACCCTTGAAGGCCTGTCGCTTCGCGCGGCAAGGATAATGGAAGGGCGGCTTTCAACGCTGGCTTTGGTGTATGCCGCAATTCTTGTCCGTCTTTTGCCCGAACGGGATCCCCATCCTGTATTGTTTGAAAGGCTGGATGCTTTCATTCGAGAAATGGATGAAAGCCTTGCCTGTGCCAGCCGTTTGATCCAGTTTGAAGTGCATATGCTGGCCGAGCTTGGTTTTGGGCTTGATTTACAGGGATGCGCTTTGACGGGAAAGCATACAGAACTTGCGTATGTTTCTCCTAAAACTGGCCGTGCGGTCAGTGCGGGCGCGGCAGGCATCTGGGCGCCGCGGCTTTTGCCATTGCCTGCATTTTTAGTGAATGCGCACGCCGCTTATACACAGAGTGATATACAGCAGGCTGCTCAATTAACCGCGTATTTTTTTCGGAATTGGATATTTGAGCCGCGAAAAATGAATGATCCCGATTCGCGGGCTCTTTATTTCAAGGTTTTGCATGAGCGTGCAAAGGCGGAATAGTCTGTGGGTAATTGAGGAAAAAAGGCACAAAAAATATTGCTAAACCATCAAATGTTCGCTAAATATTCTCATTATGAATGATAGCTTGGTATCAAAACACGGCAATATTGAAGTCATTGGCCTGAAAGATGCGCTTGAAGAGCGGTATCTTGCCTATGCGCTTTCAACCATTACCCAGCGTGCGTTGCCCGATGCGCGGGACGGTTTAAAGCCGGTGCATCGCCGTGTTCTGTTTGCCATGCGTGAACTCAAGCTTGATCCTGGATCGGCTTTTAAAAAATCTGCCCGCGTGGTCGGTGATGTTATTGGTAAATATCACCCGCATGGAGACCAGTCTGTCTATGATGCGCTGGTGCGTCTGGCGCAGGAATTTGCACAGCGCTGGCCGCTCATTGAAGGGCAGGGCAATTTCGGTAACGTTGATGGCGATAGCGCGGCCGCCATGCGTTATACCGAGGCGCGTCTTACAGAAGTTGCACGCCTGTTGCTTGATGGCCTGAATGATGATGCCGTTGACTTTCGGGCGACCTATGATGGTTCAGAAGAAGAACCCATTGTCTTGCCTGCGGCTTTTCCGAATTTGCTGGCCAACGGATCGCAGGGGATTGCGGTTGGAATGGCAACCTCAATTCCGCCTCACAATGCAGCGGAATTGCTGGATGCAGCGGTGCATCTGATTGAAAAGCCTGACGCAACCGATGAAGACCTCCTGCACTATATCAGGGGACCCGATTTTCCAACAGGCGGGATCATTGTTGATACCCCTTCCGTGATTGCAGAATCATACCGTACGGGACGTGGTTCCTTTCGTGTCAGGGCGCGGTGGCATAAAGAAGAAACCGGACGCGGCACCTGGATTGTGGTGGTCACAGAAATTCCATATGGGGTGCCAAAATCCCGTCTTGTCGAGCAGCTTGCCAATCTGGTTCTGGATAAAAAAGTGCCTATCCTTGCAGATGTGCGCGATGAGTCTACCGATGACGTGCGTCTTGTGCTGGAGCCGCGCTCCCGAACCGTTGACCTTGATCTTTTAATGGAGTCACTGTTCAAGCTTTCTGATTTGGAAAGCCGCATTTCCCTGAACATGAATGTGCTTGTAAAAGGAAAAGTTCCGCAAGTGCTGGGTGTGGCGGATGTTTTGCGGCAGTGGTTGTTCCACCGGCAGGAGGTTTTGATCCGCCGCTCCCGCAACCGGCTGGAAGCCATTATCCGTCGGTTGGAAATACTTGACGGCCTGCTGATTGCGTTTTTGAACATTGATGAAGTTATTCGCATCATCCGGCATGAGGATCAGCCGAAAAAAGAATTGATGCTGCGGTTCACGCTTACAGAAATTCAGGCTGAAGCTATTTTAAATTTGCGTTTGCGTGCATTGGCAAAGCTTGAAGAAATTACCATACGCAAAGAGCATGAAGGCTTGCTTGCGGAAAAAACAACGCTGGAAAATCTACTGGCCTCTGATGCGTTGCAATGGAAAAGCATTACCAAAGAAATCAGACAGGTTTATAAAACCTTTGCGCCCGATACAGCTCTGGGCAAACGGCGCACAACTTTTGCCGTTGCAACGGAGCGTCCAGCCATCGACTTTACCGAGGCGCTGGTTGAAAAAGAGCCTATCACTGTTGTGGTTTCTCAAAAAGGGTGGATCCGTGCATTGAAAGGCCATGTTCAGGATTTGAGCACTGTTACATTCAAGGCCGAAGACCAATTGCAAACCGCTTTCTTCACGGAAACCACTGCGCGCATTATTGTGCTTACTGCCAATGGAAAAGCTTTCACGCTGGAAGCTGCCAAATTGCCAGGTGGGCGCGGCCATGGCGAACCGATCCGTCTCAGTGCGGATCTGGAGGATGATACCCATATTGTTACTGTTTTTGCTTATAAAGCAGGGCAGAAACGCTTGGTCGTGTCCTCTGAAGCGCGCGGTTTTGTTGTGACGGAAGAAGATTTGCTCAGCTCCACCCGGCGCGGCAAGAATGTACTCACGGTGGACGAGGGTGTTGTTTTGAGCAAAGCGGTGGCGGTGGAAGGCGATACCATTGCCATTGTGGGTGAAAACCGCAAGTTGCTTGTCTTTCCTGTCGCGCAAACGTCAGAAATGTCCCGCGGGCGCGGCGTACGCTTGCAGCGCTACAAGGATGGCAGTATCTCCGATATAAAAACCTTCAATCTTTCTGAAGGGTTGACATGGCTTGATACTTCCGGAAGAACATGGACTGTTGCGGGCAATGACTTGCTGGATTGGCAGGGAAACCGCGCTGAAGCCGGTCGCATGGCTCCAAAAGGATTTCCCCGCTCAAACAAGTTCGATCAAGAGTGATAACTCTTGAATGAAGCGTGGTTGCTGCACATCACGCCACAGCTTGTGCCATTTCTTGTACTTTCTGCACCGCTTGATTGGTATGGCTGGCGGTATCTGCAATCACTGCCATGCGCGAAGAGATTTCTTTAACGCTGTCGGCGGCATGGAGCATGGTGGAAGACATGCTGTGCGTGACTTGGGATTGCTCTTCAACGGCTGCGGCAATGCCGGATGAAAACACATCAATAGTTTCAATAATTTTTGCTATTTCATTGATGGCTTCCACCACTTGGCCGCTGGAGGATTGCACCTCAACAATCTGAGCGCTGATATCATCGGTAGCGCGTGCTGTTTGCATGGCAAGATTTTTGACTTCCGAAGCAACAACAGCAAAACCTCTTCCAGATTCGCCCGCCCGCGCAGCTTCAATGGTTGCATTGAGCGCCAGCAGATTGGTTTGGCTGGCAATGGAGTTAATCATCTCCACAATGTCACCAATTTTGCGCGCACATTCCACTAGGCCGCTGGCAATATTGGTGGTTTTACCAGTATGCTCTACGGCTTTTTTTGTGATGTTCAAAGCCTGGTTCACTTGTTGGCTAATATCGGTTATGGAGGCGACAAGTTGTTCTGCGCCAGCAGCGACCGTTTCCACATTTTGTGTGGTGACGGCAGAAGCACGCGCGGCATTATCAACTTCCGCCGATGTTTCATCAATGGATTGCGTGATCGCTACCAGGCTTTGGTTGATAGCAGATTGAGCCTCAAGACGTCTTTGGCGTTCAACAATGCGGGAGGTAATGTCGGTAGCGTATTTTACAACCTTACAGGGTTTGCCTTCCAGATCGTAAATCGGGTTATAGGTTGCCTGTATCCATATTTCTTTGCCGCCTTTCCCAATCCGTTTATACACGGCGGTTTGAAAATCCCCTTCTGCCAGTTTTGCCCAAAAGGTTTTGTATTCCGCAGTATGGCGATCTTCCGGGCAGACAAACATGGAATGGTGTTTGCCCTGAATTTCATCCAGAGAGTAACCAACGGCATTGAGAAAATTTTCATTGGCGGTGAGAATTGTACCGTCCAGCTTGAACTGGATGACTGCTTGGGAGCGTGAAATTGCTTGCAATTGGCTTTCATAATCAATTGTGCGTATTTTATGCGCTGTAATATCCGAGGCAAATTTGATAATTCTGGTAACTTTGCCATTTTTATCCATAATAGGATTGTAGGTGGCTTGCAGCCAGAGTGTGCGCCTCATCTTGGTAATGCGGCGGTATTCACCGCTTTGGAATTCTCCTTTGCCGAGGGCTTTCCAAAAAAGCGTATAACTTTCGGAAAATTGCTCATGCTCAGGAAGAAACATCCGGTGATGTTTGTTTTGAATTTCCGCAAGGCTATAGCCCGTAGCCTCAAGAAAATTTTGGTTTGCCGTGATAATCAGTCCATCAGCAGAAAATTCAATGACCGCTTGTGAGCGGTGAAGAGCTTCCATATTCTGTGCATTTTTTTTATTGCAGTAAAGTAAAGCCATGATGCAATCACAATTATGATGTTGGTGATGTACTGTATTATGGTTTATATTTATTGCATTTAATGTATAATTATCGGTAAACTTCTGCGAGTTTGATGTATTTTTATTCAGGGTAGATGTTTTTTGTTGAGTGAATACAGTGCGAATGAGGGGAAAATATTTAAAAAAATTTAGAGAGAAAAATATGCAACCTGATTCACCCCTCCATTTTGCGCATTATGCAAAAAGCGCGGAGTTCTGTTTCAAGCCTTATTCAAGGTTATCCTATTCCGATTAACAAACGATAAGCGTATAAAACGCAAAGCGGATAACCTCCAATAAAATATTTATTGGAGGCGGTCACGGGCTTCGTTAAAAAATAGATTATAAATCAAGCCGTTATAGAAAAAGCATGGTATTGAAATATGCTTTTCTTCTATGGAAAGCGTTACGCCAGCAAGGTGCGCGTGGCCTGTTCCACATCGTCTTGCCGCATCAGGCTTTCACCAACCAGCAGGGTTTTCACGCCGCAGCGGCGCAGTCGGCTGACATCTTCCGGCGTAAAGATGCCGCTTTCACCCACAATAATGCAATCGCGCGGAGCAAGTGGCGCCAGCTCTTCGGTGGTAGCAAGCGAAACTTCAAAGGTGCGCAAATTGCGGTTATTGATGCCCAGCAATGCGGGTTTGAGATGAAGCGCGCGTTTGAGTTCCGCCGCATCATGCACTTCAACCAGCACATCCATGCCATAAGAGCGTGCAGCGTCGTTAAGAGCAGCCGCTTCATGGTCGGTAACGGCAGCCATGATAATCAGAATACAATCGGCTCCCCAAGCGCGGGCTTCCAGAACCTGATACGGATCAAACAGAAAATCCTTGCGCAGAACCGGCAGTGAGCAGGCTGCGCGTGCGGCCTTGAGAAACTCTGGTGAGCCTTGAAACGAGGGCGCATCGGTGAGAATGGAAAGACAGGCCGCGCCGCCTGCGGCATAGGCTTTAGCCAGAGCCGGAGGATCGAAATTTTCGCGGATCAAGCCTTTGGAAGGGCTTGCTTTTTTGATTTCCGCAATCAAAGCTGTTTTACCGGCATCCAGCTTGGCGCGCAGGGCATCGGCAAAACCGCGTGGCGCATCGCCCTGATCGATAATAGCTTGCAAGGCGGTGCGCGGCATGGCTTTTTTGGCTTCATGAATTTCCGCGCGTTTATAGATTTCGATCTGTTTTAAAATATCACTCACGGAAAACACCATAACTTATTGATTTGAAATGCGAACAAGATCATTCAGCTTTTGGAGCGCCGCACCATTATCCAAAGCTTTCTGTGCGTGTAATACACCATCTTGCAGGCTCTGTACAACCCCGCTTACCAGCAAGGCCGCCGCTGCATTCAGCACCACAATATCCCGATAGGCGGAAGGCTGACCTTCCAGAACATGCTGCAGCGCTTTGGCATTTTCGGTACTGTCGCCTCCAATCAGATCTTCGGGCTTAGCGCGAGATAATCCGGCTTCTTCCGGCGTTAAATCAAACAGACGCACCGCGCCGTTTTTCAATTCGGCAACACAGGTCGAGCCTGTTGTGGTTATTTCATCCAGCCCATCGGAACCATGCACCACCCATGCGTTGGTTGTTCCAAGCGCGCGCAGGGCGTGGGCCAAGGGCTCCACCCATTGCCGGGCATAAACACCCAGCACCTGTTTTTTAACACCCGCAGGATTGGATAAAGGCCCGATGAGATTAAACACGGTGCGCATACCGAGTTCTTGTCGGATTGGCCCGATATGCCGCATTGCCGTGTGATGAACGGGTGCAAACATAAAGCCAACGCCTGCTTCAGTGATACAGCGGCTGATAACATCCGCGCCAACATCCACATTCACCCCTAATGCTGTTAGCACATCCGCCGAGCCGGAGCGCGACGAAACGGCTCTGTTGCCATGTTTTGCAACCGGAATGCCACATCCTGCCACAACAAAAGCAGCGCAGGTTGAAACATTGTAAGAGCCGGAACCATCGCCGCCAGTGCCGACAATATCAATGGCATGATCCGGTGCTTGCACCTTCAGCATTTTTGCGCGCATGACCTGTACGGCGCCGGTGATTTCCTCAACGGTTTCGCCGCGTACCCGCAGCCCCATGAGCAAGGCGCCCAGCTGGGCAGGTGAAGCATTGCCAGACATAATCACATCAAAGGCATGATAGGATTCCTGTTGGCTTAAAGCGCTGCCTGCGGCAATTTTAGAGAGGGCGGTTTTCAAATCAGCCATTGGTATTTCCAGCACAAAGCACAATTCCGGCAGACAACATTGTTTGAAAATTATGCATTAAAACATTCTTTTACGGTGTAGCCATTGCATCCATGACGGTGGCTGACAGGCTCGTTTCAGGAAAATTCTAGACACGGGCAGACGTTTGCCACTCCTGCGCGATATTCAGAAAATTCTTGAACATCAGACCGCCGGCTTCTGACGCAATGCTTTCGGGGTGGAATTGCACCCCATGCACAGGCCAATGGTGGTGTTGCAAGCCCATGATTAACCCATCAAGGCTTTCGGCGGTAATTATCAGATCAGAGGGGAGGCTATCCCGCTCAACAATTAAGGAATGGTAGCGCGTTACATGCAGGGGCGCGTTTAAGCCTCTGAAAACGCTTGCACCTTTGTGCGTAACTTCACTGACCTTGCCGTGCATCGGGTAAGGGGCGCGCACCACTTTTCCGCCAAACACTTCGCCCATGGCCTGCATTCCAAGGCAAATACCAAGGATGGGCATTTTTGCACCCAGGGTACGCATCACCGCGCAGGAAATGCCTGCTTCTTTCGGCGTGCAGGGGCCTGGAGAAATAACAAGCGCGTCGTAGTGCTGCGCTTCAATTTCCTCAACTGTTATCTTGTCATTGCGTACCACATCAACCTGCACACCATGCACACCCAAGGCGTGATACACGTTGAAGGTGAAGCTGTCATAGTTATCAATCAGCAGAATGCGGGTCATGCTTATTGTCCCTTTTGCGCCAAAGATACAAACCGCACAGCTTCATCGGCAGCACGGAATAAGGCTTTTGCTTTATTGACGCATTCCATATGTTCGCTCAAAGGCACAGAGTCAGCAACAATGCCAGCGCCAGCCTGTACATACATGGTTTGATCTTTAATCACGGCTGTGCGCAAGGCAATGCAGGTATCCATTGCGCCATCGGCGCCAAAATAGCCGACACACCCCGCATAGATGCCGCGTTTTTCATGCTCAAGCTCATCAATAATTTCCATCGCGCGCACCTTGGGTGCTCCTGAAACGGTGCCAGCGGGAAAGCCCGCAGCCAGTGCGTCCAGCGCATCGAAGCGGTTGGCATCAAGTTTGCCTTCCACATTGGAAACAATATGCATTACATGGCTGTAGCGTTCGATGAAGAACTGTCCGGTAACATTGACGCTGCCAATGTGTGCAACCCTTCCCACATCATTGCGGCCAAGATCAAGCAGCATCAAATGTTCGGAACGTTCTTTGGGATCGTCCAGCAATTCTTTTTCCAGTGCCGCATCATCGTGTGGCGTTGCACCGCGCGGACGGGTGCCGGCAATCGGGCGGATGGTGACAACGCCATCGCGTACGCGCACCAGAATTTCCGGGCTTGAACACACAATCTGGAATCCGCCACAATCCAGATACACCAGAAACGGCGCGGGATTTACCCGCCGCAGAGCGCGGTAAAGCGCAAAGGGTGGCAGGGTGAACGGCACTTGAAAGCGTTGGCCAAGCACGACCTGAAAAATATCTCCGGCCTTGATGTATTCCTGTGCTTTGCGCACCCGTGTCTGGTATTCTTCGGGCGTGGTGTTGGAAACCGGCTCTGGAAGTGTTTCTGGCAAAGCAACAGGGTGGGGCGCATTATAGGCCGTTTCCAGCCGTTCCAATGCCAGATTAAGGCGGTCAAGCGCCCGCGTATATGCTGTGTGAGCGTTGAGGCTGGCATCAGGACGTACGGGGGTGACCAGCGTGATTTCATCGCGCACATTGTCAAAAATCATCATGACTTGTGGCCGCAGAAGAATGGAGTCCGGCACGCCAAGAACGTCAGCATTCGGCGGCGGAAGCTGCTCCATCAAACGCACCATATCATAGCCAATATAGCCAAAGACTCCGGCTGCCATGGGGGGCAGGTTATCGGGAAGAGCAATTTCCGATTGCTTGAGAAATGCTTTGAGTGCATCCAGCGCAGGTTCCGCGCAAGGCTCAAACCGATCAGGTTGATGCTGTGGTGCATAATTCACCGCAGCAATGCCATGTTCGCATTTCCAGAGCGCATCCGGCATACAGCCAATAATGGAATAGCGTCCACGGGTTGCGCCACCTTCCACGGACTCAAGTAAAAAGGCGTTTGGCTCGCCGCGAGTGAGTTTCAAAAATGCGGAAACCGGCGTTTCCATATCCGCAACCAGAGTTGTCCACACCACTTGCGCCTTGCCGGAAGCGTATGTTTCATCAAACAGGGCGGGTTCTGGAAAAAAAGGCATAAAAACCACTTAACGGAGTTCAGTACCCAGCAACGGGACGAGTACTTGCGGATTGATCTGCGGGTTAAGAAGAAGGCGTTGCTGTTCAAGATAAAGATCCAGCACATCGGACTCATACGACTGTGCAAGCTGTTGCGCAAGAGGGCCTAATGCTTCTGCATTGAATGCCGGTACAGTGCGTGCGGTTACCTGAAAAATAATTTTCTCGAACGGTTGTGATCCCTGCGCCGAAGCAAACCCTTCAACCGGCGTGGCAAACAGCGCGCTGACAGCGGCATTTCCAAGATCGGCATTGCCGGTTACCCGTGTGATGTTCTCAATAAGGGTGGGTTCAGCAGTGAGCGGCGCCAGTGCATTGCTGAAAGCAGCGCCTTCCCGCAGTTTTTTAACAGTATCAGCGGTTTTTTCATCAAGACGCTTGTTCTTTTCCTGTTCCATCCATGCGGTTGTCGCGCGGGATTTCGCTTCCGCAAAGGTGCGCTCCCGTGTTTCTTCAACGGCGGTTACTTCAAACCAGAAATAATCGTTTGCGGCAATCTGGATGGCGTCATTTTCAACATCCACGTCGGAGTCAAACACAGCGGGCATCACACGTTCCGGATCCGGGATGCCAGCCACGGCTTGCCCTTCCTGATTGGTGCCGTTTTCTGCAACTTTGGTGAATGTCAACAGAGGCAGATCAAGGGATTCGGTAATTTCTTTCAGCGTTGCACCGGCCGCGCGTTGTTTGTCAATCTCGGCATAAAGCTGTGAAAGGCGGCCACTGATGCGTTGAGAAAGTAATTGCTGGCGCAGTTCTTCTTTGACATCCTCAAAGGAGCGGCTTGTTTCCGGTTCAATGGCGGTCACGCGAATGATTGCAGCAGCGAATTGCCCTTCAACCGCGCCACTCACACCGTTTAACGGCAAGGAAAAAGCGGCAGCGCCAAGTTTTGCGTCAACAATGCCGTTTTGCGTCACCAGCCCTAGTGACAGGTCATTTTTTGAAACACCGCGCTCTTCCGCCAGTGCATCAAAAGTTTTGCCATCTTCAAGCGCCTGTGCTGCGGCCTTGGCATCCTCAAGATTTTTGAAAGGGATACGCTCAACAAAACGTTTTTCCGGCGTGGTATAGCCTGCAATCGCAGTATCATAAGCCGCGCGCAATTCTTCTTCAGAAAGAGAAATTCCTTTTTGCAAGGTTTCACGGTCAAGGTGCAATGCTACAAAGCTGCGCAATTGAGGCAATACAAATTGTGTTTTACGGGAATTGAAAAATTCTTCGAGAACGGCATCTTCTGGAGCCTGTATTTCACCGAGCATGGCATCGGTAATTTTTACAAAGCGCACCGAGCGGCTTTCGTTCTGGAATGCAAACACAGCCTCAATCAAAGGTTGGGGGGCAGGTTTTTCAAACACGATGGCTTGCACAAGCTGCTGCCGTAAAAGGAAATCACGCTGCTGCTCGATAACCTGTTGTTCTGTCAGGTTTGCGCTTTGCAAAAAGCGGTTAAACCGATCACGGCTGAACTGGCCGTTGCTGTCTTTAAAGGAGGCAATGCCAAGAATATTCTGTGCAACGGTTTCGTCCGTTACTTCAAGCCCCATGCGGCGGGCTGATTCTGTCAGCACAGCTTCTGTCATCAACTGTGACAGGGTTTGTTGATCCAGACCGAGCTGGCGTGCTTGTGCCAACGAGATCTGCTGGTTACGTTTTTGGCTTTCCTGCTGGATGGCGCTGGTGAACGCGCTGCGAAATTCTTCGGGGGTAATCACTGTTTTACCCACGGTTACGAGAGTATTCGCAGAAGGTCCTGTAAAAAATCCGCTCATGCCGGTGGCGGCGAAGCTGATGACAAGCAGACCCATAAGGATTCGAACTGTCCATCCTGAGGCGCTTTTGCGAAGATTATTCATAACGGTGTGATAACCCTGATGTTTCGACTTTATAAAGGAGGCGCGTGCAAAAACGGATCACCATTGTGCAGTGAACGCTGCGTTCTGAAATTGACTGATTCCTAAAGACGCGTGCGGATAATAGAAGGGTTAGCCGCTAACTGCAATCGCAACCTTGACTGCAAAAAACGCTTTTCCCTGCGGCTGTGATTTGCTACAGCATACATATCTTTCAAAAAACGCTTTGTGTCTGTAAATATTTTTGCATATTGCAAAGGTTTAAAGTCCGGTTTTAAAGAGCCGGCAGTTTTCAGATTTAGTGAGCAAAGCACAGGTTTTGCACAGTCGAGGTATAGTATGGCCGTTTCTCCCCCCCGTCCGTTGGTTGCAGGCAACTGGAAGATGAACGGCATAAAAGCATCGCTGGTTGAAGTTGATTCGATCCTTCACGGTTATACAGATCCGTTGAAAAACCGTGTTGATATGATGGTGTGTCCGCCTGCCACGCTGGTTGCTCTGGCCGCAGAAAGGGCTAAAAATGTGTTTGCCATTGGTGGACAAGACTGCCACGCAAATAGTTCCGGAGCGCATACAGGGGATGTTGCTGCGGCCATGCTGGCGGACTGTGGCGCAAACGCCGTGATTGTTGGTCACTCCGAACGCCGCACCGATCATGCGGAAACATCTGCTCTTGTTGCTAACAAAGCGCTTGCTGCGCAGCAAGCGGGTTTGACTGCAATTATTTGTGTGGGTGAAACCCGTGAACAGCGCGATGCCGGCAAGGCGCTTGCTGTTGTGAGCGAGCAGGTGCGCGCTTCTTTGCCGGAGCATTTCCCTGCATCCCATGCCATCATTGCTTATGAGCCTGTCTGGGCCATCGGTACGGGTCTGGTGCCAACAGTGGGCGATGTTGCGGAAATGCACGCTTGCATCCGCGCCTTGCTGCTGGAGCGTTATGGTGAGGAAGGCCATACAGTGCGCATTCTCTACGGAGGTTCAGTCAAGCCTTCTAATGCGAAAGAATTGCTGGGGATTGAAAATGTCAACGGCGCTCTGGTGGGCGGCGCAAGTCTGAAAGCGGAAGATTTTCTCGGTATTGCTTCGGCATATCTTTAGAATAATTTATCGTTATACCGCAGAATCTCAAAGCGGATGCGTGATGTTTTTTGTCATGCTTCCGCTTTTTTAGTGAGGTTTTACAACAAAAGTCTGATGTTGGGGCGTTTGGAGTGCTTCCCCGTCCATTTGTTGCGCCTCTAATCTGTATTCACCGGCTTTTTCTGCGCGAAACACAATCCGCACCGTATCGCGCGGCGGAATGTAGAGGCTATCATGCCACCAGGGTTTCCATCCATCATCCAGTGTGTCCAGCAGCCGGGCGCTGTGGGCTTCCAGATGGAAGGCGAACGGGTGCGGTGTCGGGTTATGAAGCTTGAGCGCCACGCTTTCGCCGCTGCGTGCCTTGAAAAGCGGGGCAGGGTGTGTGCTGTCCATTTCCCATGTGGCGCGAACCGCTTTTTCTAAAGGAATCGGGCCAGGGAGCAGAGGGTTGCGTTCCGGCTGCGAGAAGTCCTGATGTATTTTTTTCCAGGCAGTGCGGGCAAAAGCATGACCGGCGTATCGGGTGCATGTTCATCCAGAATTTCAATGGGGCGGTGGTCTTGTTGCACCAGCGCATCAATCCTGCCGTGCGGCGTGAGGGCAAGCCGGTTTTCGAAGGGTGGAAAAGTGGGGCAGGGCTGGCCATCCATGGCAATTATTGCGAGAGACGCTGCCCCTTTGATCTGAATGGCGGCCACGCGATCAAGACTGAAATTTGCAAACCGCAAGCGGAAAACATGGCCGGGGGATTCGGCGGTCAAGCTCTGCACCACCGTAGAGCGTTGCAGGATGCTGGTTGCATTTTCCTGTGGCATGGCGAAACGGGGCAGCGGCAAAAAAGCAAGAGGCGCATGGTTTATTCCGATTAAAACGTCAGGCTGTGTTGTTTCTTCAACGATGACAAATCCGCAAAAACCGGGGATGAAAAACCCTTTGCTATCGCGCGCCCGGTAGAGAAAGGTGCCGCAATCGGGAGGGGTAATGTGCAAAACCGCGGATGATTCTGCGGGAATGAAAACAGCGGAAGTGCTTTGCAAAGAACGCACGCCAAAAAACTGCACTGTGAAGCCAAAATCCAGTGTATTGCTTATATGCAGCTGTGCCGTGATACCTTGTTTCAGCCTTAGAACCGGAAAGGATTCGGGAGAAGCAAAATTGAATCCGCGGATGCGTATTTTGGTTCGGTCAAGAAAACTCCGTGGCTCTGCAACAAGGCGAATATTATCAATGGCAGATTGTGCAAAACTCACGCGCGGTGCAACAAGCGTGGCACAGGCTGCTTGCAAAAAAGAGCGCCGGTTTATTTTAAAAGTCATGGTTTCTTCATCGCTCTTTTTAAAAAAGCATTATACGCTTCTTTTTGTGCGCGTAAAATCAGCGCAGCGCTCTTTGTTGAAAATTAGACGTGGAAATCCTCGCCAGAATGGAATTATTTACACTTTCAGAGTCATTTTTTTGATGCGTAGAGCAAAAGACATGCTATAGAAGCTGCAAATCCCGGCGTTGAAAGCGCATGAGGAAGATTTCTGTGCGGGTGTGGTGGAATTGGTAGACACGCAGGATTTAGGTTCCTGTGGCGCAAGCCGTGGGGGTTCAAGTCCCTCCACCCGCACCAGGAAAACCTCATTCCAAGCGTTGCCGCGCGGGCTGGCATTTTATTTTTGCATCCCGGTCACCGGTAAACGGGAAGCACAATCTGAAAGATAGTGGATATGCAGGTAACAGAAACCTCAGCCGAAGGCTTGAAGCGCAAGTATAACGTTCTCATTTCGGCTTCCGATCTTGAAAACCGTGTTCTTGCACGTCTGGATGACATTAAAGGTCAGGTCAAGATCAATGGTTTCCGTCAGGGTAAAGTGCCTGTAGCGCATTTGAAAAAGCTGTATGGTCGTTCCGTGTTCGGTGAAGTGGTTGAGCAGGTTCTTAACGATGCAAACCGCCATATCGTGGAAGAATACAAAGTGCGTTTTGCCATGCAGCCGGAAATTAAATTGCCGGAAACAGAAGCAGAAATTGCCAATCTGTTCAGCGGAAATGCAGACCTCAACTATGAAGTTGCGGTTGAAATTCTACCAAAAATTGAAGTGGGCGATCTAAAATCCATCGCCATTGAACGTCTGGTTGCCGATGTTGAAGATGCTCCTGTGCAAGAAACAGTCGAGCGCATTGCAAAGCAAAACCGCACCTTTGAAGAAAAAGCGGATGCTGCGGCCAATGAAGACCGCGTCACGCTGGATTACGAAGGCACCATTGATGGCAAAGTGTTTGATGGTGGCACCGGCGAAGCTATTGTTGTTGAAATTGGCTCCAACACGTTTATTCCAGGCTTTGAAGAACAGCTCGTTGGCGTAAAAGTGGGCGAAGAACGCACAATCAATGCGACATTCCCTGCCAATTACCTGCGTCAGGATCTGGCTGGTAAAACCGGCGAATTTAAAGTTAAAGTAACAAAAATTGAAACGCCTCAGGCGCTCAATGTTGATGATGAATTTGCGAAAAATCTCGGCTTTGAAACCCTTGATGAAGTTAAAAACGTTGTTCGTGAACAGCTTGAGCAGGAGCATAAAAACGTTTCCCGCATTCGCTTGAAACGTTTGTTGCTGGACGCGTTGGATAAGCAGAACAAGTTTGATCTGCCGGAATCGCTGGTTGAGCAGGAATTTAAATCAATCTGGAATCAGGTTGAGCAGGAAAAAACCAACGGTCAGTTGTCCGAATCCGATTCTAAAAAGAGCGAAGACGAGCTGAAAAATGAATACCGCACCATTGCGGAGCGTCGGGTTCGTCTTGGTTTGTTGCTTGCAGAAATTGGCGAACAGGCGAAAGTTGCAGTTTCTGATGATGAAGTTGCACGCGCTTTGATGGATCGTGCGCGCCAGTTCCCCGGCCGCGAAAAGCAGGTTTGGGAATATTACCGCAAAAATCCGGAAGCACTCGCGGAAATCCGTGCGCCACTTTTTGAAGAAAAAGTCGTGGATTACATTGTTGAGCTGGCAAATGTAAGCGAAAAGAAAGTGACCAGAGAAGAGCTGCTGGAGCAGTCTGAAGAAGGCTAATCTGCTCAACGCCTGGTTATTATTCGATAATCCGTGTTGCTCTTTTTTACAGTCTTTTCACCAAAGAGACTGAAAGAATATAAAAACCTCAAACGTCCGCGTATTTTATTGCGCGGGCGTTTTTTATTTCTCGGCCGCCTTTACTGTAAAGCGTTGTGGTTGCATGGCGTTGGCAAAGGGAAAAATCCTTTTCATGCTGCGACCGGCCTTTTCATATTGAAATTCGCTCCTTAAGATAGGCGAAACAAAGTGATTCATTTCACACCGCTCGAAAATGAATAAAGGAAATCAGTCTGGATTATTTTTTAGGATCGCCGCATTCTGGATGAACACAAAAGGCTGTTTCAGAACGGTGGTGCGCTAAAAAACACAAAAAGAGACTTATAGTGGCTTCATGAAACGTTTTTAATTAAAACCACTATAAGTTTGTTTTAACGCAATTCTTTGGGGGCAAACCGTATCAACGGTTGCTGGAATTGCTCAATAACGCAATGTGTTCATCCTTTTATTATGCTTGCACTATAAAACGGTGAAACAGGTCTATGTTCACAAATGCGGGAATAACATTGAGATAAGGCAGTTGTGATGATTGCGCTTAAAAAAGAACCGCCTTAGTGTACATTCCAATAGAAAAAAGATAAGCGAGACAGCAACAATGATGCGTGATCCTATTGAAACCTATACAAATTACCTTGTGCCTATGGTTGTGGAGCAAACCAACCGCGGCGAGCGCTCGTTTGACATTTATTCGCGGCTGTTGAAGGAGCGGATTATTTTTCTGACAGGTCCCGTTGAAGACAATATGGCAACGGTTATCGTGGCCCAGCTGCTGTTTTTGGAATCAGAGAATCCCAAAAAAGAAATTTCTATGTATATCAACTCCCCTGGCGGCGTTGTAACGGCTGGTTTGGCGATTTACGATACCATGCAATACATCCGTCCAAAAGTATCGACATTGTGCATAGGGCAGGCGGCTTCTATGGGTTCGTTGCTGCTGTGCGCGGGTGACAAGGATATGCGATTCGCAACCCCGAATGCGCGGGTGATGGTGCATCAGCCTTCAGGTGGTTTCCGTGGTCAGGCCAGTGATATTGAGCGTCACGCGGAAGATATTGTCAAATTGAAGCGCCGGTTGAATGAAATTTATGTCAAACATACGGGGCAAGATTACGAAGCGATTGAGCGTACCCTTGACCGCGATCATTTCATGACGGCCGAAGAAGCGAAAAAATTTGGTCTTATTGATTCTGTTGTTGAAACTCGTCCTCAGGATGAGGGCGCAGAAAACGATAAACCGTGAGAAAGGTGACGCTTTAGCAAAGTTTTTTTGTCTATTGCTGTCTTTCTTTTGGTTATTGGCCTAACGTATCATCACGTTTCGTCAAAAATTATGCCATGCTTGTAAGGGTTTGGTAGGGTATTCCATCTCATGATTCACAAGATCACGAGCATTGGCTTTTATCTCAGTGAGATGGGTTGCCTTGTTAAATGGTTGCAAAGTAGGCGTTTGAGGATTGAAATTGCCTGTTGAAAAGATAACTTCAACAGGCCTAGCTACGGATTGTTAGGCTCTGTTATTTAAAACAGTATGCGATAGCAGTGACTGACAAGGCCCCAGGAGGGACAAGATATGAGCAAAGCCAGCAGCGATTCCAAAAACACGCTTTACTGCTCTTTTTGCGGTAAAAGCCAGCACGAGGTGCGGAAGCTCATTGCTGGGCCAACCGTTTTCATCTGTGATGAATGCGTTGAGCTGTGCATGGATATCATCCGTGAAGAAAACAAATCCTCATTGGTGAAATCCCGCGACGGTGTGCCTACGCCCAAAGAGATTCGCAAAGTGCTGGATGATTATGTCATCGGCCAGAATCAGGCAAAAAAGGTGCTATCTGTTGCGGTTCATAACCATTACAAGCGTCTGAATCATGCCACCAAGCATTCGGATGTTGAACTGGCAAAGTCCAATATCTTGCTGGTTGGGCCTACAGGATCTGGTAAAACATTGCTGGCACAAACGCTTGCCCGCATTCTGGATGTGCCGTTCACCATGGCGGATGCAACAACATTGACTGAAGCCGGTTATGTCGGTGAGGATGTTGAAAACATTATTCTTAAACTGTTGCAGGCTTCCGATTATAACGTGGAGCGCGCGCAGCGCGGTATCGTCTATATTGACGAGATTGATAAAATTTCCCGCAAATCGGATAATCCCTCTATTACCCGCGACGTTTCCGGTGAGGGTGTCCAGCAGGCCTTGTTGAAAATCATGGAAGGTACGGTTGCCAGTGTACCGCCGCAAGGTGGCCGCAAACATCCGCAGCAGGAATTCTTGCAAGTGGATACCACCAATATTCTCTTCATCTGTGGCGGTGCCTTTGCGGGTCTGGAAAAGATTATTTCTTCCCGTGGTAAGGCAACGTCCATTGGTTTTGGTGCGCGTGTTTCTGCTCCTGAAGAGCGCCGATCCGGTGAAATCTTCCGGGAAACCGAGCCAGAGGATCTGTTGAAATTCGGTCTAATTCCTGAATTTGTTGGTCGTTTGCCGGTGATTGCAACGCTGGAAGATCTGGATGAAGCGGCGCTGAAAACGATTCTTATCGAGCCGAAAAACGCGTTAATCAAACAATATCAACGCTTGTTCGAGATGGAAGGTGTCAACCTCACCATGAACGAGGATGCGCTGTCTGCAATTGCGTTGAAAGCAATTGAGCGCAAAACAGGTGCGCGTGGTTTGCGTTCTATTGTTGAAAATATGTTGCTGGATACAATGTATGATCTTCCTGGCCTTGAAGGCGTTGAAGAGGTGGTCATTTCTGGCGATGTTGTTTCGGGCAAAGCGAAGCCGCTGTATATTTATACAGACAACGCTGCAAACGAGACAGAAGCAAGCGCATAAAAGACGTTTCAGGAATCCGTTATCCTGCGGATTCCTGATGTATGTGTGCATTTTTTGTGTTTAAAGCGTGTGCGGTGCTTGAATGTGCCGCATTCGCTTACCATGTGTAATGAGCGAGGTTATCTGTTCTTGCAGCTTCACTTTCTTGGATATAGATTCAAGAAGGGTACAGAGGAAGTAACAGTGTATTTCAATGCCTCAACAGGCAAGCATTCCGCACAATTCATGGTATGAACGTGGAATGCGGGGTTTTCTGCCGCTATTCCCCGCGGCATAAATAAAGGAAAAATGGCATGACTCAGCAAAAGCCACGCTTATCCATGCAAGCTGGTGACCGCGATGTTTTTCCGGTTCTCCCTCTTCGCGATATTGTTGTTTTTCCACACATGATTGTGCCGCTGTTTGTGGGGCGTGATAAATCTATTCGTGCGCTTGAAGAGGTCATGCAGGCCGATAAGCCGATTTTGCTTGCTACCCAGATTAACCCAACCGACGATGACCCCGATGCTGACGCTATTTATAAAATAGGTACGCTCGCAACGGTATTGCAATTGCTGAAATTGCCTGATGGCACAGTGAAAGTGCTGGTTGAAGGTTTCAGCCGTGCGCAGATCAAAGAGTTTCGTGAAAAAAGCGAATTTTTTGAAGCAGAAATCGAGATGTTGGGCAATGATAAAGCGGATGAAGTTGAGCTAACGGCTCTTTCGCGCTCTGTTGTTTCAGAGTTTGAAAGTTATGTTAAGTTAAACAAGAAGATTTCTCCGGAAGTGGTTGCATCTGTTTCGCAAATTGATGACGCATCCAAGCTTTCCGATACGATTGCGTCGCATCTTTCTGTTAAAATTCCTGAAAAGCAGAGCATATTGGAGCTGACCAGCATTATTGCGCGGCTTGAAAGAGTGCTAGGCCTGATGGAAAGCGAGATTTCTGTACTTCAGGTTGAAAAACGCATTCGCTCGCGCGTGAAGCGCCAGATGGAAAAAACCCAGCGCGAATACTATTTGAATGAGCAAATGAAAGCCATTCAAAAGGAGTTGGGCGATGATGATGGCCGCGATGATCTTGCGGAGCTGGAAGAAAAAATCAAAGTTACGAAACTCACGAAAGAGGCGCGGGAAAAGGCTCAAGCTGAGCTGAAAAAGCTTAAGCAAATGAGCCCGATGTCTGCGGAATCAACTGTTTCGCGCAATTATCTTGATTGGCTTCTTTCCATTCCGTGGGGTGTGCGCAGCAAGGTTAAAAAGGATCTTGATTATGCGCAAAAAATCCTTGATGGAGAGCATTACGGCCTTGAGAAGGTAAAAGAGCGTATTATCGAATATCTTGCGGTGCAGCAGCGTTCCAATAAGCTTTCCGGTCCCATTTTGTGCCTTGTAGGGCCTCCGGGTGTTGGTAAAACCTCGTTGGGTAAATCCATTGCGGAAGCGACAGGGCGTGAGTTTGTGCGTCTGGCTTTGGGCGGTGTGCGGGATGAAGCGGAGATTCGCGGCCATCGGCGCACTTATATTGGCTCTATGCCGGGCAAAGTCATTCAATCCATGCGTAAAGCCAAAAAAAGCAATCCATTGTTTTTGCTGGATGAAATTGACAAGATGGGCATGGATTTCCGTGGTGATCCTGCGGCGGCTTTGCTTGAAGTTCTGGATCCAGAGCAAAACCATACTTTCAGCGATCATTATCTTGAGGTCGATTATGATTTGTCCAATGTGATGTTTATCACAACGGCCAATACGTTGAATATTCCACCCGCACTGATGGATCGGATGGAAGTGATCCGGATTGCCGGTTATACAGAAGATGAAAAAATCGAGATTGCAAAAAAGCATCTTATTCCTGAACAGACGACAAAGCATGGTTTGAAGCCAAACGAGTGGTCTGTGAGTGATGATGCTTTAACGGAGCTTGTGCGCCGTTATACACGGGAAGCCGGTGTGCGTAATCTGGAGCGCGAAGTGGCCAATCTTGCCCGTAAAGTGGTGAAAGAGCTGGTTACGACCACCAAGAAACGGGTTGAGGTAACAGCTGCAAACGTTTCTGATTTTCTGGGCGTTCCCAAATACCGTTTTGGTGAAATCGATCAGGAAGATCAGATTGGTGTTGTCACAGGTCTGGCCTGGACAGAGGTTGGCGGCGAGTTGTTGACCATTGAAGGCGTAATGATGCCCGGCAAAGGCAAAATGACCGTTACCGGAAATCTGCGTGATGTGATGAAGGAATCAATCTCTGCGGCTAATTCCTATGTGCGTTCGCGTGCCATTGCGTTTGGTATTAAGCCGCCTTTGTTTGATAAACGCGATATTCATATGCACGTTCCGGAAGGGGCAACACCAAAAGATGGTCCCTCGGCCGGTATTGCCATGGCAACAAGTATTGTTTCCATCATGACAGGCATTCCCATACGGCGGGATATTGCCATGACGGGCGAGGTGACGTTGCGTGGCCGTGTCTTGCCCATTGGTGGCCTCAAGGAGAAGCTGTTGGCGGCATTGCGTGGCGGGATCAAGACTGTGCTTATCCCGGAAGACAATGCGAAAGACTTGGTGGATATCCCTGAGAAGGTGAAAAACGGCATGGAAATTATTGCGGTTTCTCATATGGATCAGGTGTTGAAACATGCGCTTGTGCGCCAACCGGAAGCCATTGAGTGGGAAGAACCGGAAGAAAGCAAGGCACAGGTGGCTGCATCGGATGATGATTCTTCGCAGATAACAGCGCATTAAGCCTTATTGGTTATAAATTCTTTTTACCCAGCCCCGCACAAGTGTTGCGGGGCTGTTACATTTTGCAAGCTCCGCACAAAAAAACACATGTGAAACTGCATATTCTGTGTGATTAATGCTTTAAAGCACTTGCGTTTTGAACGGTTTCGCGGAAATTTGCTTGTTAGCGGAGCCAACGGCCCGTGATTCTGTTGAGATGTAGCGCACGTCATCTTTTTAAGGTGCCGTTGCGTTATAAGTCTTTGTTTTGTCGCAGGGCTTCCTTTAAATGAAATCATTCATGGGTGGCTCGGCTATAATGGAGGGGTTATGAATAAATCCGATCTCATCGCTGCGGTTGCCGAACGTGCTGGTCTTACAAAGGCTCAAGCCTCTGCTGCCGTTGAAGCGACAATTGATTCAGTTGTAAACCAGCTTAAAGCAGGCGGCGAAGTCCGTCTTGTCGGTTTTGGTACATTCCAGGTTGTTGAACGCGCTGCGGGCGTTGGCCGTAACCTGCGTACTGGCGAAACCATCAAAATCCCTGCTTCTAAGCGTCCTAAATTTACTCCGGGTCAAATTCTTAAAGAAGCAATCAATTCCAACGCATAAGGCGGAATTGGTAAAATTGTGGAAAACTTTTTCGGCATCATGAAGTTGACTAGACATAAGTGCCGAAAAATGGTTTAAGCATCACATCAAGTTAAGTGTTTCAACTGAAACGAAGAAACACTTTTCGGGCGGTTAGCTCAGTTGGTAGAGCATCTCGTTTACACCGAGAGGGTCAGCGGTTCGAGTCCGTTACCGCCTACCATTCTATATTATTGATATAGAATGGTTTTTGGTGATTTTTAAAATCATCAAATTGCAGTCCGTGAGACTAAAAAAGTCTCACGTGAGACTTTTAAAAATTATCACAGTCTTATGCTTTGTTTATCCATATAAATTTTTAGCTTATTAGCGGCTTCTATTGCATATTTGCTTGTGAGGTCAAGATACTGTTTAAGCACTTGTGTGATGGATATTATAGCAGTTTCATGCAATTTTTTTAACGTAAACCACTATGAAAAACTGTTTCATTGGGCAGCAGGTGATGTGCGCTGAATGAAAAGAAATAGTGATGCATAATAACGCATGACCAATGTTCTTTTCACCCCCACCAAACTGCAGGACACTTTCCGCTGATGAGCATCCTGACATTCTCTGACATCTCGTGCCAGAGCAATCATGTCAATAGAGCCTTTGTTTTATTGCAGAGCTTTTTAGCTGCGCTGGCCGTTGGTTCTAATAAATTGATCATTTTATTGGAATTCGGCAATCTTTGTCGAAGGGTTTGATATGGGCATCATAAGGCGCAAGCCACACGGCACACGATTGAACGCGCGGCCTTATTTTTCAAATCACTGTATCTCAATGGTGATGGTTGCTGGCTAGTGATAGTATTTGTGACAGGCTGATGCAAACAGCCGCGTCATCCGGCAATACCGTGAGCATATGACGCCAGCCGCTGTTTCTATGCTTTTAAAGCAGAAACAACAGAAATAAGTGTCAACATGTGTTGTCAATATTTATAGGAAAGTGAGTAGGGGGAAAACTCAACAAAATCAATGGCTGGGAAACCTGGATTCGAACCAAGACTAACGGAGTCAGAGTCCGTTGTTCTACCATTAAACTATTTCCCAATGCCTTCCTGTTTTGGAAGGGAGAAGATAACTCTTAATAGGGTACTGCCCGCAGTGCGTCAAGCAGTTTATTGTCAGGGCAGGGATAGCGCAATGTGTGGTTCAAAAATGCCGAACACATAAGCCAGAATAATAAATCCGACAAGAATAAAAACCGCACGGCGTGCGACATGCCAACTGGACGCAGAATGCATACTCAACTCAAAGCAAAAGAAACAGGATTAATGATGGGATAACGCTGTTAAACGTTTGTTCATTATGTTTTTTGGTTTAACATCCCCTTATGCTTGATGCAAGCAAAGTTTCGTATCCTCCGCCTGTTTCCCCTTGGAATGCCAAAGAATTTTACGCCATGACAGAATTTACGCTTTATGACTGCATTGCATTGGCTGTTTATATTGCCATGTGGGCGGCCTATCATTTTCTTTCGGAGCGGGGCTGGAATGCGAAACTCAGCCTTAATTCGCTGATGAACGAGCAGCGGCATTTGTGGATGCAGCGCTTGATGGAGCGGGATAACCGTATGGTGGATGCGGCTTTGCTGAATGGATTGCAAAGTGGCACTGCGTTTTTTGCGTCAACCGCTTTGCTGGCCTTGGGAGGATCGTTGTCGGCGTTGGGCGCTACAGATACGGCGGTTGATCTGTTTTCAACCCTGCCGTTTGGCATGAGTACGACAAAAATTGCCTTTGAGCTGAAGATTATTGGCCTTGCTGCGGTTTTTACCTATTCCTTTTTTAAAATGGCATGGTCATACCGTTTGTTTAATTATGCCAGCATTCTTGTGGGGTGCGCGCCGTTGGCAGGCAAAGCCACAGAACAGGAAATGGCACGCGCTGCGGAGCGCACAGCGCAACTGCATGTTTCTGCGGGAAGGCATTTTAACCGCGGGATGCGCGGGTTTTTCTTTGCTTTGGCGTATCTGGGGTGGTTTGCGGGGCCATTTGTTTTTCTGGCCGCAACGCTGGCGGTGGTTGGGGCGCTGTTCAGACGACAATTTTTCTCTGATTCCCGAAAGGCGCTGCTTTAAAACGTATGCTCTCCTGTTGTGGAAACAGGAGAGCTGTGGCGTGCTGGGAAACGCCATAAAGTATGTGGTTTTAGCGGGAAAGCCAGGCAGTGTGTTCGCCGGAAACTTCGTATTGGGGGCAGGTCATCACAATACGGATATCGTTGTAATCGGCATCGAAGTTTGCGCGGTCTTCCCAGCCATAATACATGTATTTTCCAGGAGCGCACAGCCGGGTTTCAACGTTGGGTGTGCGGTTGGTGCCTTCAGGAAGGATGCCGCCTTCGGAGCGTCCTTTGCAATCTTGTGCGCGGTCGCACAGGAAGGTTTCAACCAGTTTCATATCCTGATTATCAGTGTAGTGAACGTAATAAACAGCGCGTGGATCATGCCATTTGCGCGGGTCGGTGCGGGCATTGCGCACGTTGCGTAGGCTCTGGTGGCGTTCTTCAGCGCCCACGCAGGCTTCAACAGGATCATTGTATTGTGTACCGGCATTATCGGCCACAACAACCTCTTTGCTGCGCTTTCCGGTAAGAGGATTATAGCAATAAAAGGAAAGCTGATTGTAATCGGCTGCTTCAGGGTCAAGATCAGCAAGCACAGGAGGAACGTATTTTTCTACGGGCTTGCCAAACGTTGCTTCGGCAGAAACCTGAATGGCAATATTATGGATACCGATAACATTGAGGAAAGCTGTTTTTACGCTGGATGTTTTTTCAACTTTGTAAACAGAGTTTGCAATCCAGCTGCCTTCGCGGCGTTCAAGAGCTTCGGCATCGGCCTGCATTTGCAGCGCTGTGCGCTCTGCAGCGATACGGTTGTAATCAACAAAGGCACCCACGCTGGCAATAAGTGGAATAAGCGCAATAGCAAACGTTGGAAGAATGCTGCCTTGTTTATTCTCAAAAAATGCTTTCAACATGAGAACCTCCAAAAGGTAAAGCCTGTATTAAAGCTTCAATTAAACTTGCCTTGAGAAAGTTATAATGCAATTTTTATTTTAAATAAAATTGTATTTCATAATTTTCATAGAATTGTATCAATTGTAGTAAATATTTGTATTTAAAAAACTATTTATCTATAGTTGTAAAATGGGCTATATCAGGTATTATTCAGAAATATATATCTGTGAAAATATTTTAATTTGAGTAGGTTATACTGTTCTACGCTGCCATATTCCCGGATACATCAACCGCCCGGCAACGTGCTGGAGAAATATTAACAGAGGGGTGCAGGTGCGGTCGTTTCAAGCGACAGAGGTACGCCCAAGTCATGGTAGAGTGCTTTTAATGCGTATTTTAATGATTAACCAGCAGGCGCTGCAAGACAGATGGCCGCAATCTGTCGGCCATAGTCAGGCTCGTTGCGGTGTGTTGTACGGCGGAAGCTGAAAAATTGCTGTTCATTGGTATAAGTATCGTAATTCAAATCATAAAATTGGTGAATATCTGCCGCTTCAAAACGTGCCGCAATGCAGCCTGCCAGATCAAAAAATACATGGCCGGATTTTTCGGAAGGAACAAAGAAACGGCTGTAACTATCATTGATAGCAAGAACATTTTCCACAAAATCCGGACCCACTTCATAGCTGGGTTGCCGGATGCAGGGGCCAAGCACAGCAATAATATCGTGGCGTTGCGCGCCAAGGCTTTCCATGGCGTCCAGCGTATTTTCCAGCACCCCGCCTACGGCGCCTTTCCAGCCCGCATGGGCGGCGCCAACAACGCCAGCTTTGGGGTCGGCAAACAGCACAGGGCCACAATCTGCAACATTCACTGCAACCATAAGGCCGGGGGTGGAGGTAACCAGAGCATCCCCATGGGGTGGCTCGCCTTTAAAAGGGGCATCAACCGCAATGGCATCGGGGGAATGTACCTGAAAAGGTGTTACAAGATTTTCAAGGGATACTCCGAATGTTTCTGCCATCCGGCGCCGGTTTTCCAGAACATTTCCGCGGTCATCAAGCGAGCCAAGACCACCGTTCAGGCTGCTATAAAGGCCTGTAGATACTCCGCCTTCGCGGGTAAAAAATGCGTGTTTGATAGACGCATGAGCCGACAATGCTTCAGCTGTTAAAAAAGGTACGCTCATAAAGACCTCGTAGGAAAAGAGGATTTTTGGAAAACAAGTCCTTAATGACTGCTTAACACAGATTCGCACTGAAGGAGAGACCTCACAAACCACATCTTTAAAGCGCTAAAATTTACACCTATTTGAAAAGTAATCCTTGCTATTAGGGTTAATGTAATTTAGTAAGTCCGAAATAGTTGTATGTATTCATGGAGTTTGATGTGACGGTTTCGGATGCAGTTAAAAGTAGAGATGGTCATTTTAGTGTTGTTGACCAAGGATTTGATAACGTATTAGCGTCGCAGAATATGACGGGAAGAATAAATTATACGCAACTACCTAATCCTGCATTACCATCTCTTAATCAGTCCTTGCCGGATTTTAATCAAATTTCTAATTTTTCTGGTGCTCGTATTACGGGGATAAGTACTCATCCTTCCAAACCCATAGAAGCCGAATATAACGGGAGGCCATTTAATGTTTATCTGGAAAGTGGTAAAAATACAGAATTACAATTTAATGCTCAAGCCGATGGAAGCGGGTTCGAGGTTACAGCGGTGAACGCCCAAGGCAATCCTGCAAAAGAATACGGCCATATATTCTCTCACAAAAGCAATAACTATTATCCTTTCCAATGGATCCATAATACCATTAGTAGTGGCAGCTCAGCTAAAATGCTTGTAGAGGCACCCATTCAAGGATATCCCGACGTACCTGTGAAAATCAAGAATGATTCGTTCTCTCATCTCACAATGGAAGCAGATGCTGGATGGATAAATTTCCGCACAGGTGATGCCCCCAATTCTGGGGAATACAGTCAAGGCTCATTTCAATCTGCATCACTAGGCAATGGAATAGTTTCTAATGCTGAAAATTCTGATGGCTTAGTTGGTATTTTTGATTTCGATGGTCAGCCTCCAGCCGGTGCTATATTCGGTCTTGAAAATATTGAGGGTTCGCATCAAAGTAATCCTCCTGTATTTCCAGCCTCAGGAAGCAATAGATCATCTGATCTTTCAACACATTTTGGCGAAGAACCTGTATATCCCGTTAGGAATGTGGAAGAACATGATGGAGAGCCAGCAAGCCCAGGCGTTCGAGATGATAGTGACAATGCAGCCTCTGAGGCAAGTTCGGATAGTCAAGACAGCATGGGCTCACAAGCTGGGATAATGGAACGCATAGACAGCGGCCTTGAAGGTAACAATAAACACGGCAGAACAGATGATAGTGATGATGACGGCGCCCCACCGTCCAAGCGCGTTGCCTTTGAGGAAACGACCATTCACCAAAGACAAACTTGGTAAAAACGGAGAAGCGGAGCCCGGTTTTTTTGAAGCTTAACTCTCAATAAAACCGGCCAGTTCCGGCATGGCAGCATGATGGATGCACAGCACTTTAAAAAGTCTGCCCATTGCGGTTGGGGATGCTGTATCCGTCAGCCTTTCCAACGCTGCTGCAAGGGCTTTTTGCTGCTCAGGCGTAGCGCGTGCGTGCAATTGTTCTGCTCTCAAGCCAATGCCGAGCTGATTTAAAAACGCAGCTTGCGTGACTGCCCCCTGAACGCCGCAACCTTCCTCGCCAGCAATCAATGCCAGCGCGGCAAAATCCACATGCGCGGTGAGATCAGCTTCGCCCAAATGCGCCAGCACCGGCACAGGCTGGTGGTGTTTGAGTGCTTGCAGGGTATCGCCGGTTTGTGATTGCGTATGCCCGTAATCAACAATCAATGCTGCGCCGCCCTGTTTTGCCAAGCGTTGGGCGATGGTGCGGACAATTTGTTGTGTGACGGGAGAAAATTCTGCACATTCTCCCGCAGTGGCGCTGTGGAAAGATTGCGGAATTAAAATTTCTGGAGCAATATCTGGGTCGCGTGCAAAGGCAAGGGTATCATTATCCAGAATAACGCGTTTTTCATGCCAGCCCTTTTCTCCGCGGATACAGTGCCGGACGGGCAGGGCATCAAAAAACTCGTTGGCAATCAGGAAGGTAAAGCCCTCCGGCACATCTTCAATATGTGGGTGCCATGCGATAGGACAGGTAAACCCCCCTAGTTTTTGCGACTGCATGTTTTGCAGCAACGGGCTGGTTTCCACCAGATGCACCTGCACAGACTGGCTCAAATCCGGCGCAAGGCGGTGAATGGTACGCAAGGCATCGTGCAGCAATGTTCCACGGCCTGGCCCCAGCTCCACAAGCTGGACAGAGCGGGGGCATTGCGCCGCTTGCCATACAGAAATCAACCAGATGCCAATCATTTCGCCAAACATCTGGCTGATCTCCGGCGCCGTGATAAAATCGCCTTTCTGGCCGAACGGGTCGTGGCAGGCATAATAATACCCGTTGGAAAGGCTCATCATCCGTTCAATGCTTTGTGGGCCATCCAGCGCAATCAGTTGCCGCAAGGTTTTTTCAACCGGGTTCATGGTGCAGGTTTCCGTAGCGCAGAGATAATCAGCGCAAGACCGGCGGCAAGCAATGGCAGGGAAAGCAGCATTCCCATGGTAAGGCCGCCCCACAGATAGCTGATGTGCGCATCGGGTTCACGGAACAGCTCGCCAATAATCCGCGCAATGCCATAACCCGCGCCAAACACACCCGCCACAAGGCCGGAGCGTTTAAAACCGCAGCACACGACCACAATCGCCAGCAATACGCCAAGAGCAATCCCTTCAAGTCCGGCCTGATAAAGCTGGCTGGGATGGCGGGGCAGGGATCCTGCATGGGGAAAAACCATTGCCCACGGCACATCGCTTACCCGTCCCCACAGCTCGCCGTTCACAAAATTGGCAATCCGGCCAAAGAACAGCCCCAGCGGCGCAATCACCGCCATGAGGTCCAGCACAGGCAGTAAAAACAAGCCCCGTGACCGGCAGAACAGCACCGTTGCAAGAATTGCGCCGCCCAACCCGCCGTGGAACGCCATGCCGCCATTCCAGACCATCAGAATTTCCAGCGGATTTTCAAGATAATAACCCGCATTGTAAAACAATACATATCCCAGCCTGCCGCCCACAATCACCCCAAGGGTGATTGCTACCAGAAAATCATCCAGCGTTGCCGGTTTCATTGGCGGGGTTGCTTGTGGCCAAAGCTGCGGTTTCTGGATGAGTACGCGCGCCATCAGCCAGCCGCCCAGCAATCCGGCAATATAGGCCAGCGCATACCAGCGGATCACCACAGGGCCAATGGCGAAAGCAACAGGGTCAATAAAGGGATAAGCCACGGGATAATCCTGAAACGGAGCAACACAACACAGCCAGAGAAGGCCAAGAAGAGGCCTTGTTTAGCAATTTGTCCCATTCTTGTAAAACAATTATGCTTAACCGCAATCCACCAAAGAATAATAAAACTTTATTTTGATAAGAAGTCTTGATTTATCAAGGAATTAAGGTTTGAAAACCCTTTATTAGGGGGCATTGTGCTATATCTGGCTTTGACTTGCGCGAAAGGCTTTGCCATACAGGAAAAACATCAAAGAGACGTGCAGAACAACTGCTTTACAGTGGGCTGCGCATAGTTTCCTTTGGTTCTCTTGGAAAATATCTTGTTTATGAAAGTAAGCATTTTCAAAAAACCGGCTCTTGCTTTTGCACGGTGATTCGTAAAAAAGAGCTTAACGGTTGCGTGTTTTGAGTGGGGAATGTCATGAAACGGAAATGGTGCATGTTGGGAAGTGTTCAATCTTTGCAGTCCACAAATGCTTTCACGCTTAAAAATTTCAGCCGTGTTGCGCTGATTTCCGCCACAGGCTTGCTGCTGGCAAACTGTTCTGGCGGCGTTGATTCCGGTCTTGGTGTAAAGCCTAGTCCCCGCGTTGTTGCGGAAGGCAAGCCCGTACCAAAAGGCGGAGGGCGCGATCAGGTCGGCAGACCTTATAAAGTGGGCAACCGTACCTATGTGCCTAAAGAAGAGCCAGGCTATAAAGTGGAAGGTATGGCTTCTTGGTATGGCAGCAATTTTCATGGCCGTCAGACTTCCAATGGCGAAGTTTTTGACAGCAATGCGCTCTCTGCGGCTCACCCCACAATGCCGCTGCCTTCTTATGCCAAGGTGACAAATCTCGACAATGGCCGTTCTATTGTGGTGCGGGTGAATGATCGCGGGCCTTTCCATTCAAACCGTGTTGTTGATGTTTCCCGTAAAACCGCTGAAATGCTTGGTTTCCGCCGCATCGGCAAAGCCAATGTGCGTCTGGAATATGTAGGCCGCGCGTCATTGGCTGGCAGCGATGACAAAAAACTGCTCGCCACATATGATGCGGGTTCCCGTCCCGCCGGTGATGATGCCGCGCAAAGCAGCGTCATGACCGCAAGCCTCACCGGCACATTGTCTGAAGAAGGTAATGCGCCTGTTGCACCTGTGACGGCTCAGCCTGTACCAGCTGCCGCGGCGGCTCCTGCAACGGCCTATCCGCTGCCCCCTTCTGCGGCGCCCACCCCCGGTGAAGTGCTGAACAAAGCCCAGAACCAACAGGCAATGCCATCCGGCGGGCCTTACATTCCTGCAACGGCGGCTGCGGCAGAAAGCTTTGCAGCCCCTGAAGCGCCCGTGGTAAAGATTGAAAATCAGCAGGCACCTCTAGCCGTGGCACCCGATGCGCCACCGGAAGCCGCTCCTGCCGCGGAAGAAAGCATGGCTTCTCCTGAGGCGCGTCCTTCACCGGCCTCGCGGATTGCTTCGGCCATTCCGGTGACCTTGCAGCCTGTACCGTTGATGGAACCCGCACCGATGTCGGGTAGCCGTCAGGAATTTGTTGCGCCCAGCATGGATAGCAATGTGCTGAAAACCCAGTAAGAATAGCAGCGCATTCGTGTGCAGAAAACGAAGCAGCTCCCCCGTGTGGGAGCTGTTTGCCGTTAGGGCTTGCTATCGGCATTGATTCTCGCATACGGTTGTAGAGAGTGATATTTGAATCTGATGATCCCTTAATTCTGCCGGAACCATGCGCCTCCTTTGCCTGAGAACAGCTTTTCTTGTGTGGGCAGCTTTGCCTGTGCCTGTCCATGCGCAAAGTGCAGCGCCGGAGTTTGAGGCCAAACAGGTTTTGTTGCTGGATATGGCAACCGGCACACGGCTGTTTGCCAAGGAAAGTCAGGCCGTTGTGCAGCCGGGTAATTTTGCCAAGCTGATGACGCTTGCCCTTGCCGCCGCTGCGGTGAAAGAGGGCAAAATCACGTTGGAAACGGTGTTGCCGGTTAGCGAAAACGCTTGGCGCAAAGGGGGTGGGCCTTCCCGCACCAGCTCCATGTTTGCCCCATTGAATGCGCATATCAGTGTAAAGGATTTAATGACGGGCATTGCCACGGTCAGCGCCAATGATGGTACATTGGTTCTGGCAGAAGGGCTGGCTGAACATGAGGATATTTTTGCTGCCCGCATGAACGAAAAAGCCACAAAGATGGGGCTAAAACGCTCCCATTTTGTCAATGCAACGGGGTTGCCAGCCACCAACCCGTTCACAACGCCGGAAGATCTTGCGGTGATTGCAATGCACCTTATCCGTGAGTTTCCCGAAACTTATGCGCTTTTTCAGACACCGGAGATTGAGTGGAGCAAAATCCGGCAGCGCAACCGCAATCCGTTGATCGGGCGCTATGAGGGGGCGGATGGCATGATGTTCAACTTTGTGCCGGATGCTGGCCACGGCGGGATTGTTTCCGCAGTGCGCGGCAACCGCCGTTTGCTGGCCATTATGCTGGGTGAGCCGGATCGGGCAAAGCTGGTGAGCGCGTTGCAGGGATTGCTCGATAAGGGGTTTAATGATTTTGAAACTCGTATTTTGTTTGAAAAGGATGCACCCATTGCCCGCGCTACGGTTTATGGCGGGGAAAAAAGGGCAATAAACGTTGGATATGCGCAAGGGGCAATTGAACTTTTGCTGCCGAAAGCGCACAACAGCGCCATGAAAGCTGTGTTTGATTATAATTCTCCGGTGTTGGCACCCGTTGTCAAAGGGGATGCCATTGGCACATTATCTCTCTGGAGAGATGATATTTTGCAGCTTCAGGTGCCGCTTGTGGCACAGGAAAGCGTTGCCGAAAGCGGCTTTGTGAAACGTTCATGGGATGCTGTGCGTGAGCTTGCCCTGCAAACCGTTGATGCCATCACACTCTGGATAAAGGCACGTTATGCCTGAAACAGCGCACACATACGGTCAGTTTATTACTTTTGAAGGCGGGGAAGGCGCGGGAAAATCCACGCAAGTAAAATTGCTGGCCACCTTTCTGCGCAATGCGGGGTATCCGGTGGTTGTCACCCGCGAGCCGGGCGGCTCGCCTCTGGCCGAAAAAATCCGCAGCTTTATTCTGGAGGGCAGGGCGAAGAAATTCGGCACCCATGCCGAAGCGTTGTTGTTTGCCATTGCCCGCGCCGATCATGTGCGCAAGGTGATCCGCCCGGCGCTGGCAAGCGGGGCGTGGGTTGTCTGTGACCGCTTTTCTGATTCCACAATGGCGTATCAGGGGTATGTGGGCAGCGTGTCGCGCGGGTTTTTAAAGCTACTGGAGAGGGTTGCGGTCGGCAAGACCACTCCTGACATCACATTCATTCTGGATTTACCGGCGGAGGAGGGGTTGGCGCGCGCCAACCGCCGCGCCTCGCTGGATCGTTTTGAAACCGAAAACGATGCCTTTCACCAACAGTTGCGCCTTGCATTTCAGGATATTGCCGCGCAAAACGGGCAACGCTGCACAACGATTGATGCCCGTGGCAGCATTGAGGCGATTGCAGACCGCATTCAAGCCGTACTGGCACAGCGGTATCCTTTCCTTTCTTCAAGCAGCGGGGAGCCCGCATGAGCAGAACGGCAACAGCGCAGGAACCCATCCCGCTATGGGGCGGACTGGAAGGCGCGCCGCATCCTTCGCAACAGCTTGGTTTGATTGGACACGGGCAGGAAGAACGCGCCTTGCTGAGTGCCTATCAGCAGCAGCGGCTGCATCATGCGTGGATTTTGGGGGGCGCGGAAGGTATTGGCAAAGCCACTCTGGCCTACCGCATGGCGCGGTTTGTGATGGTGAATCCTGATCCGGCGGCACCGCAGGTGCAAGGGGCAACCACGCTGGATGTTGACCCGAACCATCCGGCAGCGCGGCAAGCCATGCACCTGTCGCATCCCGATATTATGGTATTGCAACGCACCTGGAATACGGAGCGCAAGGTTTTTTACGGCGATATTCGGGTGGATGATGTGCGCCGCGCCATCAATTTTTTCCACACGACCGCCGGTGCGGGCGGCTGGCGGGTGTGCATCGTGGATACGGCGGATGATCTGCGCACCGCTGGCGCCAATGCTTTTTTGAAAATTCTGGAAGAGCCGCCGCCCAAATGCCTGTTTTTAATTGTAACCGCAAAGCCGCGCAGCCTGTTGCCTACCATTCGTTCGCGCTGCCGGATGCTGCCCATGAATCCGCTCGGCACCGATGATCTGGTTGCGGTGATGCAGCGCTTGCCGGATTTGACCGGTGATTATTCCCTGCCGGAATTGCAGCAAATGACGTCTTTGGCGGAGGGTTCGGTGCGGCAAGCCTTGTCGTTGATTGAATCCGATGCTCTGAGTATCCGGCAAAGCCTTGATGCGCTGTTGGCCAGCTTGCCCGATTATGATCCGCGTGCGGCGTTTGCTTTCAGCGAAAAAGTGGCCGGACGTGATAGCGATCAGGCTTATGATCTAGCCATGCGCACCATTATGGACTGGATTCACGCCCAGGCCACAGCCAATACCCAGGCATCCCACAAGAGCCTTGCCAGATGGCCGGACCTGTGGGAAAAGACAGCTCAGGCTGTACGCGAAGCCGCCATTTATAATCTTGACCGCCGTCCGCTGATGCTGGGTTTGTTGCATGACCTTGCCAAAGCCGTCCGTCACTGAAAGACTTGCACGAGTAACCGAATGTCCAAACCGGCCTATTTCATCACCACTGCCATTGCTTACCCCAACGGTGTGCCGCATATCGGCCACGCTTATGAGGTGATTGCCACGGATGCGATTGCCCGTTTCAAACGGCTGGATGGTTATGATGTGTTTTTCATGACCGGAACCGACGAACACGGCATCAAAATGCTGCAAACCGCGCAGAAGGCGGGGATTTCGCCCAAAGAGCTGCTGGATAAAAACGTGCCGGCGTTTGAAAAAATGAATGCGCGATACAATATTTCCTTTGATCGTTTTATCCGCACCACGGAAGCCGAACACTATAAAGCCGCTCAAGCCATCTGGGAAAAAATGAAGGAGCGGGGCGATATTTATCCCTCCAGCTATTCCGGCTGGTATTCGGTGCGCGATGAGGCGTTTTATGATGAAAAGGAGCTGGTAACGCTTGCCGATGGCAGCAAACAGGCACCCACCGGAACCCCGGTGGAATGGGTTGAGGAAGAAAGCTATTTCTTCAGGCTTTCCGCTTATCAGGAAAAACTTCTGGCCTATTATGCGGCGCATCCTGAATTTATCGGCCCCGATGCGCGCCGCAACGAAGTGGTGAAATTTGTTGAAGGCGGCCTGAATGATCTTTCTGTTAGCCGCACCACGTTTGACTGGGGTGTGCCAGTGCCGGGGGATGAACGGCACGTCATGTATGTGTGGGTGGATGCGCTCACAAATTACTTGACCGGAATCGGCTATCCTGATGAAAATAATCAACAATTTAAAAAATTCTGGCCAGCCGATGTGCATGTTATCGGCAAGGATATTGTGCGGTTTCATGCGGTGTATTGGCCTGCGTTTTTGCTCTCTGCGGGATTGCCTGTTCCGAAGCAGATTTACGCGCACGGCTTTTTGTTCAACCGTGGCGAGAAGATGTCCAAGTCTGTGGGCAACGTGATTGACCCTATTGGCCTTGCGGATATCTACGGCGTTGATCCGGTGCGTTATTTCTTCTTGCGGGAAGTGCCGTTCGGACAGGATGGCAATTACAGCCATGAGGCCATTGTGGCGCGCATCAATGCCGATCTTGCCAATGATCTGGGCAATCTTGCCCAGCGTTCTCTTTCCATGGTGGCAAAAAACTGCGAGGGCAAAGTGCCAGCGCATCAGGAATTTACCGTCAAAGACAAAGCTCTGCTGGATATGAGTGCGGGCTTGCTTGAGGAAGTGCGTGGCCACATGGCACAATACGCGCTGCACAACGCATTGGCGGCAATCTGGCGGGTGGTGGCCGAAGCCAACCGCTATTTTGCAACGGAAGAGCCGTGGATTTTGCGCAAAACAGACCCTGTGCGCATGGCCACGGTTCTTTATGTTACCCTTGAAGTTGTCCGGCGGGTAACGCTTCTGGCGCAGCCGTTTATTCCGGATTCCGCGTTGAAACTGCTCGGCTTTCTTGGCGTGGATGAAGGCGCAAGCAGCTTTGCTGCGCTTGAAACCCCGTTGGTTGTTGGTACGGATTTGCCGCCCCCATCGGCAGTTTTCCCGCGGTTTGTGGAAGAAGAAGGTCAGGGCTGATGCTCGTTGATAGCCATTGCCATCTGGATTACCCCGGTCTTGCGGAAGACTGCGATGCCGTGGTCAGACGCGCGCAAGAGGCCGGGGTCCGGGTTCTTGTCACCATTTCTACCCGCGTCAAAGAATTTCATAAAATTCAAGCGGTTATCGAAAAATATGAGCATGTCTATGGCTCGGTAGGCACGCATCCCACCAACGCCAATGACGAGCTGGATGTGACCACAGAGCAGCTCATCGCTCTGGCGCAACATCCCAAAATCGTGGCCATTGGCGAAGCGGGGCTGGATTACCATTACGATTATGCCAAGCCGGAAAACCAGCAGGTCAGTTTTCGCCGGCACATTGCCGCCGCGCGGGAAACCGGCTTGCCGCTGGTGATTCATGCCCGTTCTGCCGATGATGATATGATCGATATTCTGCGTGAAGAACATGCAAAAGGCGCGTTTCCCGCTATTCTGCATTGCTATTCTTCCGGCGTAGAGCTGGCCGAATGCGGTGTGGAACTTGGACTTTATGTTTCGTTTTCCGGCATTATTACCTTTAAAAATTCTGCGGAAATCCGCGCCATTGCGGCGCGCGTACCGGAAGACCGTCTGCTGGTGGAAACCGATGCACCGTTTCTGGCACCCACCCCTTACCGCGGCAAAACCAACGAGCCCTCCTATGTGGTGCATACCGCACAAGCATTGGCAGAGGTGCGCGGCGTGAGTCTTGAGGAAATAACCGCACTCACGACGGGAAACTTCCAAAGGCTTTTTAGGAAAGTTCCTGTTGGTGCGTTTTCTTAATTGAGCTTTTCAAGCTGAAGTACGCCCCCACCACAGCCGCGCTTTAACAAAGAGAGCTTAACTTAAGAAAGCGTAAAACCTCCTCTATTTATAATTGTAGTGATAAGCAAGAAACAACTTGTTTTTTGATGCCAATCTGCGCATTTTAAACATATTGGAGGATCGTATTTTTTTCCAATAGAGCAGCCACAAATGAAATTATGATCTGATTTCTTTGTAAGTCTTTGTTTTCTAGGAACATTTGCACACATTTTATGATGTATGGAGCGTTATTTAGTCGCATTCCGAGAAAAGGATTCATTTTTTGAATGAAACTCTGAGGTTAAAAAAAGATTTATAATGAAAACCGATGATCTTTGTATCGCGGGCTTCGCTATAAAATATCTTAAAGCAGGGGGAACATGTGATGAAGCTTTCAAACGGAGCATTGCTGAAAAACCAGTGCTTTATCAATGGCCAATGGGTTGGAAAACCTGAACTGAAGGTATTGAACCCTGCGAATGATGCTCTTTTGGCGCAAATTCCTCAACTGGGGGCGGCGGAAACCGGAACAGCCGTTGAGGCGGCACACAAGGCTTTTGTAATATGGTCGCATTATCCCGTTAAAGAGCGGGCGCGGATTTTACGGCGCTGGTATGAGCTTATCCAGAACAACCGTGAGGATCTGGCGCAGATCATTACAGCAGAGCAGGGCAAGCCTCTGAAAGAATCATTGAGCGAAATTGATTCAACCGCCAGCTTTTTTGAATTTTATGGCGAGGAAAGCAAACGCATTTACGGCGAAACAATTCCTTCACCCATTAAAGATGCTCGTATTACCGTTATCAAACAACCCGTTGGGGTTGTGGGTGCCATTACACCGTGGAATTTCCCTTCATCCATGATTGCCCGCAAAGTCGCGCCCGCCTTGGCTGTGGGGTGTACGGTGGTTCTCAAGCCTTCGGAGCTTACGCCATTGAGCGCTTTTGCGCTCGCGGTTCTGGGCGAAGAAGCCGGTGTGCCGGCAGGCGTTTTCAATATTGTGACCGGCCCCTCGCAATCTATCGGGGAAGTGCTGACCCAGCATCCGCAGATACGGGCAATTACATTCACAGGCTCAACACCCGTGGGAAAAAAACTCATGGCGCAAGCAGCAAAAGGAATCAAGAAAATTGGCATGGAGCTGGGCGGCAACGCGCCGTTTATTGTGTTTGATGATGCTGATCTGGATGCCGCGGTTGAAGGCGTCATGGCTTCCAAATTCCGTAACAGCGGGCAAACCTGTGTCTGTGCAAACCGTATTTATGTGCATGAAAAAATACAGCCTGTATTCATGGCAAAATTGCTGGAGGCCGTTCGCAAATTACAGCTGGGCAATGGTGCAGAAAAAGAAACGACCCTTGGTCCTTTAATCACCCATGAGGCCATGAAAAAAGTGGAACGGCTCATTGAGGATGCTTTAGGAAAAGGGGCGCGTGTCGAAGAAGGGGGAACGCGCGCTGCTTTGGGGGATCAATTCTTTCAGGCAACGGTGCTTTCAGGCATGACACAAGAGATGGAAATTGCCCGTGAGGAAATTTTTGGCCCTGTTGCACCCGTATTTACATTTAAAACTGAGGAAGAAGCCCTGCAAAAGGCCAATGATACCGAATATGGGCTTGCCGCATACTTTTATTCGCGCGATATAGGACGTATTGTTCGCGTGTATGAAGGGCTGCAATACGGCATGGTGGGTGTCAATTCTGGCATGGTTTCCACCGAGGTGGCTCCTTTTGGCGGAATAAAAGAATCCGGATTGGGAAGAGAAGGCTCCCGCCATGGCGTGGACGAATTTCTCAATCTTAAATATGTTTTGTTGGCGGGAATTGGTTAAGTGACAGCATTGGATACATTCAAGCGTGAAGCAGCTTTACGCGCATTAGAGCTGGTTCAGCCCGGCATGAAACTGGGGCTTGGCACAGGTTCGACAGCCGCACATTTTGTGGCGGCATTGGGAGAACGGGTTAAAACAGAACGTCTTGATGTGTTATGCGTTCCCACCTCCGAGACAACCCGCAAACAGGCCGAATCCCTTGGCATCCCTTTGAGTACGCTGGATGAAACGCCGGAACTGGATATGACCGTTGATGGCACGGATGAAATTGACGATCAGCTTAACCTGATTAAAGGTGGCGGCGGTGCGCATTTGTGCGAAAAAATTGTTGCTGCGGCCAGCGCGCGTCTGGTGATTATTTCCGACCATACCAAAAAGGTGAAAACACTGGGGCGTTTCCCGCTGCCTCTGGAAGTGGTGCGCTTTGGCCTTGAAGCCACACGCCGCCGTTTGATTGAAGCAATCGCTATTGCCGAATGCCGCGGGACACTTTCTTTGCGCAAAGATTCGCAAGGCCATGATTTCGTCACGGATTGCGGCAATCTTATCTTTGATGCATCCCTTGAGCGTATCGAAGATGCCCAGCTTTTGGCAGCCTGCCTTTCCGATGTCCCCGGACTTGTGGAACACGGCCTGTTTTTAGAGATGGCAACCGATGCCTTTATTGCAGGTGCGGATGGGGTAGAGTATCTTGCTCTGAAATCCTGAAATTATTCTTTTTTTGCAGTTCCTTGTCAGAAAGACATTTTCACATGACATTTTCCACTGGTTTTCGTAAAATCGCGGCAGCATCTGTTCTGGCATTGATGGTATCGGGAGCGGCACTGGCGCAATCCGCAGATCCTTCCCCGGAGCATCTGGCTCTGGCGCGGGCGGTTATTGAGTTCACCGGCGCAACCAAAAGCTTCGATGGCGTTGTTCCTCAGCTCGTGCAGGAAGCACGCAGCATGATTCTGACCACACGTCCGGAATTAAAAAACGATCTGGATGACGTGCTGCCCACTTTGCAAGCCGAGCTGGAAAAGAATGAAGCAAATATCGTCAACAGCATTTCAAAAATTTACGCCAATCACTTTTCTGAAGAAGAGCTGAAAGAAATTGCGGCATTTTACCAATCCCCCACCGGCAAAAAGCTGACCACCGCAACACCGGATATGCTGCGCCAGAGCTTTGGCGAAATTCAGGGCTGGGCGCAAAAAACCAGCTCCGAAGTCATGACCCGTATTCGGGAAGAAATGGCGAAAAAAGGCCATACGCTGTAATAGCATAGCCTTCTGAACGGTACCTGATAAAGGGAGAAAACCTGTGAGCGATTACGATTTTGATCTGTTTGTCATCGGTGCAGGTTCAGGCGGGGTGAGGGCGGCGCGCATTGCGGCGCTCAATGGCGCGAAAGTTGCCATTGCAGAGCAAGACCGCATCGGCGGCACCTGTGTTATTCGCGGGTGTGTGCCAAAGAAAATCATGGTGCTGGCCAGCCGGTTCCATGATGCCTTTCGGGATGCGGAAGGTTATGGCTGGACAGTGCCGCAAAAGCCGGTTTTTTCCTGGGAGCGTCTCAAGCAAATCCGCGATGCTGAAGTGGAACGGCTTTCAGGGATTTATGAAACCAACCTCCTTAAAGCCGGTGTGGTGGTTTTTAAAGAACGCGCTGCGATTGCGGGAAAAAACCGCATCACGCTTGGCGCATCCCAAACAGCGTTCAGCGCAAAAAATATCTTGGTGGCTGTGGGCGATAAACCCGTAAAACTGGATATTGAAGGCAAGGAACACGGCATTACTTCGGATGATTTTTTCAATCTGGAACAACAGCCGCAAACCATGCTGCTGATTGGTTCGGGTTATATTGCTGTGGAATTTTCATGTCTGTTGCAGCGTTTAGGCACACGGGTAAGTGTTGCCTTCCGGGGCGAGCATCTGCTTTCCAGCTTTGATGCGGATATTCAGGCAGAACTGATGGGTGCAATGGCGCAGGATGGCATTGCTCTGATGCCCCGGACGCAGGTGCAAAAAATCGAGTTATTGGCAGAAACCAAAGGCCGGCGCGTTACCTTTCACGATGGCAGCCAGCAGGATTTTGATGCCGTCATGTTTGCCACGGGGCGTGATGCGGATACCGACCGTCTGGGCGTTGAGAACGGCGGCCTGACGCTGGGTGCGCGCGGGATTCTTTCCGTGGATGAGACCAGCAATACCGGCGTTTCATCCATTCATGCCGTAGGGGATGTGACGGGCGGATTAAAACTGACCCCGCTTGCCATTAAACAAGGCCATGCCTTTTCTGACAGCGCTTTTTCAGAAAAAACATGGACAGTGGATTCCCATGTTGTTGCAACGGCTATTTTCACCACGCCGGAAATCGGCACTGTGGGGTTGAGCGAAAAAGATGCACTGGAGCAAGGGTTTACGGTTGATATTTACAAAACCCGTTTTCGCAGCTTGAAGCATGTGCTGACCGAACGGCAGGAACGCACCCTGATGAAGGTCATTGTGGATAGCGCAACTGACCGCGTGTTGGGCATTCATATTGTGGGGGAGGAGGCTGGAGAACTTATCCAGCTTGCGGGAACTGTATTGCAGAACAACCTCACCAAAGCCCAGCTTGATGCCACTATTCCCGTACATCCCACGGTGGCCGAAGAGCTGGTAACGCTAAAGACATGCAAACGGGCAGCGCCACTCCCTGCATCGCCCCGTGAAACAGTAAAAACAGCCTGAAATGCTGCGCAAAAATGCGGAAAACCATTTACTTCTTGCAATGAAAAGCTTAACACACCCTTAAAAGAGGCTTCATCAGGTACAGGGCAATCAGATGTCAGTGACAGCACGTTCTAGCGAAGGGCTTGATGCGCGGCGTAAACAGGCGCTTTTCAGGGCATGGCATCGCGGCACCCGCGAAATGGATTTTGTTATGGGTGGCTTTGCCAATATTGCACTGGCGGATTTTTCAACCGAAGAACTGGTGCAATTTGAAGCGCTGATTGATGTGCCAGACCGTGAACTGTTTTCCTGGATTTCCGGCGCAGAAGTGCCAGAACCCCACAACACACCGTTGTTTGCCCGGATGAAAGCCTTTCATCATCGCCCGGCATCGGAACGCTAACAACAATTCTCTTGGCGGCATGATTTTAAACACGGAACTGTCATTCCGCTTCAAGCATTAAAAATTATCGCAGATTTTGTATCGAAAAATCTGTCACCTTTCTGGAAAACATTTTCATGCACACCCTTGCCCAGCGTTTGCTTGCACAGGAACATTTCACCCTTACCAATGCGCCCGAAGGCTTTGATGCCATGGTGCTGGGGGATATTGCGCGCGGCGTTGCTGCGCAGCATAAGGGAACGCTGGTTGCTTCAATGCTGCATATCAGCCGCGACAGTGGACGCATGGACGCCCTGCGCAGGGCGCTGCTTTATTTTGCGCCCGATATTGAGGTGATTGTTTTTCCTGCTTGGGATTGCCAGCCCTATGACCGTGTTTCGCCCAGCCCGTCCTTGGCGTCCGCACGGATGACGGCTCTGGCACGGCTGGCGCGTACCCGCGAGGGCGATAAGCCCCGCATTGTGCTTTCCACCATCAATGCCACGGTTCAGCGGGTATCTTCGCGCGAAATGATGGCGCATCAGAGTCTTTCGGTAGCGCCAGGCAATGCGCTGGATATGAACCATCTGGCCGCATGGCTGGAACACAATGGCTTTGCGCGTACCAGTACGGTGCGCGATACGGGCGAATATGCGGTGCGCGGCGGTATTGTGGATCTGTTTCCGCCCGGTATGGAAGAGCCGGTGCGGCTGGATTTTTTTGGCGAAACACTGGAGTCTATTCGCTCTTTTGATCCGGTGAGCCAGCGCAGTATTGGTCAGATGCGGGCGCTGGATCTGGTGCCAGCCAATGAAGTGTTGCTCACCACAGATACCATCCGGACATTCCGCCAGCGGTATGTCGCCACGTTCGGTGCAGCAAACAGCGCCGATGGGCTTTATACGGCTATCAGTGAAGGGCGGCGCTACCCGGGAGCAGAACACTGGATTCCGCTGTTTCACACACACATGGAAACCCTGTTTGATTATCTGCCGGACACGCCGTTAATGCTGGATCCGTTGATGGGCAATGCGGTGCATGAACGCCTTGAACTCATCCGCGATCACTACGCATCGCGCAAGGAAATGACGGGCAGCAGCAGTTATAAACCGTTGCCGCCGGAAGCTTTGTATATTGTGCAGGCTGAATGGGACAAATCCCTTGCAAATCGGGGCGCTGCATTTCTGAGTGGTTTTCATCTGGAAAACACTCCAAAAGGCGATGTGATTGATCTGGGCGCACACAAAGCGCGCAATTTTGCACCCGAACGCGCAAACGCAGAAATCAATGTGTTTGATACCGCAGTCCAGCATATCAAAGAACTGCAAGCGGCTGGCAAACGGATTATTCTGGCGGGATGGAGTGACGGCGCCCGCGACAGGCTGGGCGTTGTTCTCACCGATCATGGATTAAAAAACACAAAGCTTGCAAATACTTATAGTGAAGCATTAAAGCTTGGCAGCAGCGCGGTGGCGCTGTCCACGCTGGGGATTGAAGCCGGTTTTGAAACCGCTTCTCTGGTGGTGGTTGCCGAACAGGATATTCTTGGCGACCGTCTGGTGCGCACCCGCAAAAAGACCCGCGCGGCAAAAGATTTTCTGACCGAAGTGACAGGGCTGGCCGTTGGCGACGTGGTGGTGCATGTGGAGCATGGCATCGGGCGCTTTGTGGGGCTTAAAGCGATTGATGTGGCCAACGCGCCCCATGATTGTGTTGAGCTGGTCTATGCAGGGGGTGACAAGCTTTATCTGCCGGTGGAAAACATCGAGCTTTTGACCCGCTACGGTTCGGAAGACGCCGAAGCAACGCTGGATAAGCTTGGCGGTGCCGGTTGGCAAAGCCGGAAAGCCAAACTGAAAAACCGCATCCGCGAAATGGCCAGCGAGTTGATAGCCATTGCTGCAGCGCGGATGCTGCGCAGTGCGCCCCGCCTAACCCTGCCGGATGGGCTTTATGACGAGTTCTGCGCCAGTTTTCCTTATGATGAAACCGATGACCAGCAAAACGCTATTGATGCGGTGCTGGATGATCTGGCCGCAGGGCGCCCGATGGACAGGCTGGTATGCGGCGATGTGGGCTTTGGCAAAACCGAAGTTGCGCTGCGAGCGGCGTTTGCAACCGTGATGGCTGGCAAGCAGGTGGCAGTGGTGGTGCCGACAACCTTGCTGGCGCGGCAGCATTTCAAGACTTTTGCCGAGCGTTTCAAAGGGCTTCCGGTACGGGTTGCACAGGCTTCGCGTTTTGTTGGCACCAAGGAGTTGAAAGCGAACAAGGAAGGGCTGGCAGACGGTACGGTGGATATTATTGTCGGCACCCATGCTTTGCTGGGTAAAACCATCAGCTTTAAAGATCTTGGCCTGGTGATTGTGGACGAGGAACAGCATTTTGGTGTTTCCCATAAAGAAAAGCTCAAGCAGCTGCGGGCGGAAGTGCATATGCTGACGCTGACCGCCACGCCTATTCCACGCACCTTGCAATTGGCACTTACCGGTGTACGGGAGCTGTCCATTATTGCCACGCCGCCCGTAGATCGCATGGCGGTGCGCACGTCCATTGCGCCGTTTGATCCGTTGATTGTGCGCGAGGCGTTGCTGCGCGAGCGGTATCGCGGCGGGCAAAGTTTTTATGTTTGTCCGCGCATTGAACACATTGCGGATGTGCGTGATTTTCTCAACCAGCATGTGCCGGAAGTAAAAGTTGCGGTAGCCCATGGTCAAATGGCAGCAGGTGAGCTGGAAGACATCATGACCGCCTTTTATGACGGGCAATATGACGTTTTGCTGGCCACCAGCATTGTGGAATCCGGCCTTGATATACCTCGCGCCAACACGTTGATTGTCCACCGCGCCGATATGTTTGGGCTCGCCGCGCTCTATCAGTTGCGCGGAAGGGTCGGGCGCTCCAAACTGCGCGCTTATGCGCTCTTTACGGTGCCGGAAAACAAGACACTGACGGTCAATGCCGAGCGACGGCTGAAAGTGTTGCAATCGCTGGATACTCTGGGGGCGGGGTTCCAGCTTGCCAGCCATGATCTGGATATTCGCGGCGCGGGCAATTTGCTGGGGGATGAACAATCTGGCCATATCCGCGAAGTGGGCTATGAACTGTATCAGCAAATGCTGGAAGATGCGGTTTCCAATCTGAAAGACGGCATAACCGACGATGTTAAAGATCAATGGTCGCCGCAAATCCAGATGGGAATGCCGGTGCTTATTCCTGAAGATTATGTGGAAGATCTGACGGTGCGTCTGGCGCTGTACCGCCGGATGGCCGAGCTTGAATCCGATGAAGCAATCCACGCCTTTGCCGCAGAGCTCAGCGATCGCTTTGGCGCTTTGCCGGAAGAAGTGGAGCATCTGTTGGAAGTAATGGCCATCAAGATGCTGTGCCGCAAAGCCAATGTTGAAAAAATTGATGCAGGCCCCAAGGGCATGTCGCTGGCTTTCCGCGACAATGCGTTTGCTAATCCTGACGCGCTGGTGGTGTGGCTTGCCCGCGATGCCGGCGATGCAAAACTGCGCCCCGACATGAAAGTTGTGTTTAAACGCGAATGGCCAACAGCAAAGGCGCGCCTTAAAGGAACGGCTAATATTCTGCGCCAATTGGTTAAATTAGCAGAACTCAAAAAAGCTGCATAATAAATTGAGCATTTTTGTGCTAAACTTGCATTGACCCATAATTGCGAGTTGAATAAACACATTCTATACGAAAGTTGGATCCCTAAAATGAGTCGCATTGCTTACGTCAATGGCCAATATCTTCTCCAGTCTGAAGCAAGCGTCAACATTGAAGACCGCGGCTATCAATTTGCCGATGGTGTTTATGAAGTGTGCGAAATTCGCGGCGGGAAGCTGATTGACGAAACAGGTCATTTGCAGCGTCTTGACCGTTCTTTGCGCGAATTGCGCATTATGCCTCCCATGAGTGAGGCTGCGCTCAAGGTGGTTCTGCGGGAAACTGTGCGGCGCAACAAGGTGCATAACGGCATGGTATATATGCAGGTGACCCGCGGCGTTGCCCCGCGCGATCACTTTTTCCCACCGGAAGGAACTCCTGCATCGCTGGTTGTGACAGCAAAATCAGTACGCCCTGAGATGGGCAATGCGCTGGCGCAAAAAGGCATCAGCGTGATTACAGTGCCGGATAACCGCTGGGAGCGGGTGGATATTAAATCCGTGGGGCTGCTGCCCAACGTGATGGCGAAACAGGCCGCCAAAGAAGCTGGCGCCAAAGAAGCCTGGTTTGTGGATTTGCAAGGCTATGTCACCGAAGGAACATCCACCAATGCGTGGATTGTGACCCAAGCGGGAGAGCTGGTTACACGGCCAGCCACTCTTGGTATTTTAAAAGGCATTACCCGTGGCACAGTGATGAAAGTGGCCGAAAAGCTGCAATTGACGGTGGTGGAACGCGCTTTCACGGTGGCTGAAGCACAAGCCGCAAAAGAAGCCTTTATCACGGCTGCCACCACGCTGGTGATGCCGGTTGTGAAAATTGACGGTACGGTTATCTCGGATGGTAAATCTGGCAAAGTTGCTTTGCATTTAAGGCAGGTTTTCCATGAGATTGCCGAGCGTTCTTAATTCTGTTTCTGTTTTTAAAACTATTGTATTATGTATTTATTACAATTTATAGGTTTCTATAGAAGCATTACTTTTAGTCTGGCGTGTAAATATCGTGCATGTCTCCTGCGTAAACAATGAACCACGGAAGTAAACCATGGCAGAAAAAACACAAAACTTACAAGATACATTCTTGAACTACGTTCGTAAAAACCGCATTTCACTTACAATATTTCTGGTGAACGGCGTAAAACTTCAAGGTTTCGTGAGCTGGTTCGATAATTTTTGCGTTCTTCTTAAACGCGATGGTCATTCCCAACTGGTTTATAAACACGCTATTTCTACAATTATGCCAGCTTCACCTGTGCAGTTGTTTGAAGTCACAGAAGAAACCACCGATAAACCCTAACAGAATACACACGATGCGGCATAACACAGAGCGTTGGGAAAAAGCTTTTTCCAACGCTGGAAAATGCTTTCATTTTGTGCTTGATATTCTGTCATGGAAAAAAACAAACAAACAGAATCTGCCACCACACACCAGATTACCAAGCCGCCTTTAACGCGCGCAATTGTGGTTTCGCCTTATTTGAACCGCCGTATGGCATCAAAGCAAGGTGAAACAGCAGTGCGTCCGCATCTCCAGCGGACACCCCAGGCGCGGCTGGATGAAGCGGTTGGTCTGGCTCTCGCCATTGAGCTGGATATTCGCCACGCCCAGACGGTTGCGCTTTCCGAAGTGCGGCCAGCCACCTTTATGGGCAAAGGGAAGGTTGAAGAAATTGGCACATCTGTGGAGGAGCATGAAGCCGCGCTGGTCGTGGTGGATACAGCCCTCAGCCCGGTGCAGCAGCGCAATCTGGAAAAACAGTGGAAGTGTAAAGTTCTGGATCGCACAGGGCTTATCCTTGAAATATTCGGCCATCGTGCGCGCACCCGTGAGGGGACACTGCAAGTCGAGCTTGCGCATCTTAATTGGCAAAAAAGCCGGTTGGTGCGGTCATGGACGCATCTTGAACGCCAGCGCGGCGGTTTCGGTTTTCTTGGGGGGCCTGGCGAAACCCAGATTGAAGCCGACCGGCGGGTGATTGGTGAGCGGATCACCAAGATTGAACGCGAACTGGAGCAGGTGAAGCGCACCCGTGGCTTGCACCGCTCCGCGCGCCAGAGAATACCTTACCCCATTGTGGCGCTGGTGGGCTATACCAATGCGGGAAAATCCACCCTGTTCAACCGGCTAACACAGGCGGAAGTGCTGGCAGAAGATATGCTGTTTGCCACCCTTGACCCCACGTTGCGGGTGGTGCGTTTGCCCCATGGGGTGAATATTATCCTGTCCGACACGGTCGGGTTTATTTCGGAATTGCCAACCACGCTGGTTGCGGCTTTTCGCGCGACACTGGAAGAAGTGCTGGAAGCGGATATTGTTGTGCATGTGCGTGATATTGGTCATGCTGATACGGATGCGCAAGCTGCCGATGTTGAAACCATTCTGACGCAGCTTGGCATTGATACAGGCAGCGCCAATGCGCGGCTGATTGAAGTGTGGAACAAGGTGGATACCTTAAGCGCAGACTACCGCGCCAATCTTGCTGAAACACTGCGGCGCCGCGAAAAGCCACCCGTTCTGGTTTCTGCCCTGAGCGGCGAGGGGATGGATAGCCTCTATCATGCTATTGAAAACCAGCTTAGCCAGAAGCATATTGAAATGGCTCTCACCCTTGCGGGAGATGACGGTGCAGGGCTTTCCTGGCTTTACCGTCATGCGGAAGTGCTGGCGCGGGAAGAATTGGAAGATGGATCGGTGCAGGTGCGGGTGCGCACGTCTGCCGAGCGCGAAGAAGGCATCCGCAAACGGTTTGAATAAAAATGGCGCAGGCGAAACATTATCATTCCTGCGCCGGAATATTTTACATGGAAGCAATGGCAGCAAGGCGGCGATCAAGATAATCGGTACATGCAGCAATCAGTTCGTCGCTTTTGCCTTCAAAGAAATGGTTTCCACCTTCAATCACAGCCTGATCGATGGTGATTCCTTTTTGAGCCTTCAGCTTATCAACAAGACCCTGCACATCTTTATACGGTGCAACGCGGTCAATATCGCCATGCACAATCAGCCCGGAGGAAGGGCAGGGCGCAAGGAATGAAAAATCATAACGGCCGGAAGGCGGAGCAACAGAAATGAAGCCTTCAATTTCAGGGCGGCGCATTAAAAGCTGCATCCCGATCCATGCGCCGTAAGAAATACCGGCGACCCAGCAAGCGCGGGCATCGGGATTGAAGGTTTGCGCCCAATCAAGCGCCGCGGCCGCATCGGAAAGCTCTTCTGTACCATGGTAAGCGCCTTGCGACCGGCCAACGCCGCGGAAGTTAAACCGCAATACGGCAAATCCGCGTTCTGCAAAAGCATAATAAAGGCTGTAAACCAGCGGATTGTTCATGGTGCCGCCAAATTGCGGATGGGGGTGCAAGATGATGGCCAGAGGCGCTCCCTTTTCTTTGGAAGGGTGATAGCGGCCTTCAAGGCGACCGGCAGGGCCATTAAAAATGACTTCAGGCATAGTGATTTCACACGCTATTGTTGGCTGCGCCGAAGGAAAACTTGACTCCTGCGGCTGAAAAGGACAAAACCCTTAGAATGTTTCTAACACGGTATGCTGCTAGAAATATGATTTCGCAAGGTTCAAATTGTGGTTAGCCGTATGCATACCACATCTTTGGGGGGGGAATGCAAGCTTTTGCTGCATTTCACTTAAAGAATTAAAGCACATGGAACAATGAATAGGGTTTATCTTGATTATAATGCAACCACGCCAACCCGTCCGCAAGCGCTTGCGGCAATGGTAGAAGCGTTGCATCACACGGGTAACCCTTCATCAGTGCATCATGAAGGGCGCCTTGTTCGTGGAATCGTTGAAAACGCCCGCGCCGAGATTGCAACACTGGTTCACGCCCGCGCCGCCGATGTTTTCTTTACCTCCGGCGCGACAGAAGCGCTCAATCTGGCGCTGACCCCCCACATACAGCATGGCAAAGAGGCACAGGGATTCACGCATCTTCTGGTATCAGAAGGCGAGCACGTGGCGGCTTTGCGCGGCCATCGTTTTGCGCGCAATTGCGTCACAGTGCTGCCTCTTGATGGATCGGGCCTCGTAAAGCCGGAAGTGTTGAGGGCTGCATTGGCTCTTATTGATGATAATTCCCGCGTTATGGTGTGCATACAGCTTGCCAACAATGAAACCGGCGTTATCCAGCCCATCGCAGAGCTGGCCGCAATTGTCCACGAGCGCGGCGGCATTCTCGTGGTGGATGCCGCACAGGCTTTGGGAAAAATTCCGTTAGATGTAAAAACGCTGGGCGCAGACCTGCTGATTCTTTCCAGCCATAAATGCGGTGGTCCAATGGGAGCCGGGGCATTGGTGCGCGGCAACACGGCGTTGCACATGGCCGAACCGGCTCTTAAAGGCGGTGGACAGGAGCGCGGCTGGCGCGGCGGAACGGAAAATGTGCCTGCTATTGCCGGGTTTGGTGTTGCATGTGCGCAAGCTCGCTCCCATATGATGGATGAGATGGCGCGTATTGTACGCTTGCGCCAACGCGTAGAGGATGCTTTAAAGGAGCATCATCCGCACACGGTGATTTATAGCGAATCTGCACCGCGCTTGCCGACAACGGTGGCTTTTTCGGTTCCGGGGCTGAGTGCGGAGGCCGCACTGATGATGCTGGATCTGGAAGGAATTGCGGTTTCCAGCGGTTCGGCCTGTTCATCGGGAAAAGTGAAGGCCTCGCATGTTTTGCAAGCCATGGGTGTGCCGCCCAAGGAATGCGAAGGAATGGTGCGGGTGAGTTTAGGTTGGTCATCCACCACCCGTGATGTTGAAGAATTTTTAAACGCGTGGGGAAAAATTTGCCCCCGTGCATCCATGCAGCCTGAAAAGGCGTGTTAGAAATGTTAAACCCTGCAACCCTTGACGTTGCGTGAGGAGAAGAAGAGAATGGCAGCCGTTCAGGAAACCATCGATCAGGTAAAACAGATTGATGTTGACCAGTATAAATATGGTTTTGTGACCGAGATTGAAAGTGAAAAGGCTGAAATCGGCCATTCCGAAGACGTGGTGCGTTATATTTCGGCCAAAAAAGGCGAGCCGGAATGGATGACCAACTGGCGCTTGGAAGCGTATCGCCGGTGGATTGTGATGCGCGAGCCTACATGGTCGCGGGTGAATTATCCTGACATTAAATACGATGAATTGTATTATTATTCCGCCCCCAAATCCATGGCGAATGCACCGGAAACGCTGGATGACGTGGATCCTGAAATTCTGGAAACCTATAAAAAACTTGGCATTCCCTTGCGTGAACAGGAAGTGCTGGCCGGGGTGAAAACCCGTGTTGCGGTGGATGCCGTGTTTGATTCCGTTTCGGTTGCCACCACTTTCAAAGAAGAGCTGGCAAAAGCCGGCGTGATTTTCTGCCCCATTTCAGAAGCTATCCGAGAGCATCCGGAACTGGTGAAAAAATACCTTGGCTCTGTGGTGCCGGTCACCGACAATTATTTTGCCACGTTGAATTCAGCCATGTTTTCCGATGGCTCCTTCGTTTATATTCCAAAAGGGGTGCGCTGCCCGATGGAATTATCCACCTATTTCCGCATCAACGAGCGCAACACGGGTCAGTTCGAGCGCACGCTCATCATTGCCGATGAAGGTTCTTATGTCAGCTATCTGGAAGGCTGCACCGCGCCCATGCGCGATGAAAACCAGCTCCATGCGGCTGTTGTGGAATTGATTGCGCTGGATAATGCCGAAATCAAATACTCCACCGTCCAGAACTGGTATCCGGGCGATAAAGACGGCAAAGGCGGTATTTACAACTTCGTGACCAAGCGGGGCGATTGCCGCGGTAAAAACTCCAAAATTTCATGGACACAGGTCGAGACAGGTTCCGCAATCACCTGGAAATACCCAAGCTGCATTCTGCGCGGGGATGGCTCACAGGGTGAATTTTACTCCATCGCCATTTCCAACGGGCATCAGCAGGTGGATTCCGGCACCAAAATGATCCATCTGGGGAAAGACACCCGTTCAAAAATCATTTCCAAAGGCATCGCGGCAGGCTTTTCCGACAACACTTACCGCGGACAGGTTTCCGCGCACCGTAAAGCCACCAACGCCCGCAATTTCACCAACTGCGACAGCTTGCTGATTGGCGATAAATGCGGCGCCCACACAGTGCCTTACATTGAATCCAAAACCTCAACGGCTGTTTTTGAACATGAGGCAACAACCTCTAAAATTGCCGAGGATCAATTGTTCTACTGTATGCAGCGCGGCCTGAATGAGGAAGAAGCCGTAGCATTGATTGTAAACGGCTTTGTCAAAGAAGTGCTGCAACATCTGCCCATGGAATTTGCCGTAGAGGCACAAAAGCTTATTGCTGTCAGCCTTGAAGGCAGCGTGGGCTAACGTTTTTTTTGTTGAATGAACCTGAACGTATCTTAAAACTGAGAGTTAAGCGCAATGCTTGAGATTAAAGACCTTTCTGCTTCCATTGATGATAAAGAAATCCTGCGCGGGTTGAATTTGAAAGTTGGGGCAGGGGAAGTTCATGCGATTATGGGGCCAAACGGTTCTGGCAAATCCACATTGTCTTATGTGCTTTCCGGCAAGGAAGATTATGATGTCACCGGCGGCGAGGCGCTGCTGGATGGTGAAAATCTGCTGGATATGGAAGCCGATGAACGCGCCGCACATGGCCTTTTTCTGGCGTTTCAATACCCGCTGGAAATTCCCGGTGTTGCCACCATGACCTTTTTAAAAGCAGCCCTGAACGCCCAGCGCCGCGCACGCGGTGAGGCAGAAATGACCACTCCCGACTTCATGCGCGCTGTAAAAGAAAAGGCCGATCATCTTGGAATTACACCAGAAATGCTTAAACGTGCTTTGAACGTCGGCTTTTCTGGCGGCGAGAAAAAACGCAACGAAATCCTGCAAATGGCGTTGCTGCAACCCAAACTCTGCATCTTGGATGAAACCGACTCCGGCCTTGATATCGATGCCTTGAAGGTAGTGTCCGAAGGCGTGAACGCGCTCCGCGGACCAGACCGCTCTTTCGTGGTCATCACCCATTACCAGCGTTTGCTCAACTATATCAAACCGGATGTAGTGCATATCATGGCGAAGGGTCGCATTGTGCGCTCAGGCGGGCCAGAACTGGCGCTGGAGCTGGAAGCCAATGGTTACGCCGATTATATTGACGCCGCGTAAGGAGGGGTTATGAACGCACAGCACCAACCCATCCGCACCGAAGCAGAAGCCGCTCTGGTGGAACAGTTTCATACGGTAAAAGAACAGCTTCCCGGAGATCAGGCTACCCGTGAACGGGCGTTCCAGTTTATTGAAGCGGGCGGCTTGCCGCACCGCCGCGTGGAAGAGTGGAAATACACGGATCTGCGCGCCTTTATGAAAGACGTAAAACCGCTGGCCGGAAAACCCGATGCCGTTGCCCTTGATGATGCGCGCCAACGGTTGCCAGCAGTGGAGGATGTGGCGGCAAAGCTGGTATTCGTCAACGGAACGCTGGTGGAAGAGCTTTCACACCGTCAAGCCTTGCCGCAAGGTCTTGAAATTGTCCCCTATGCGGAAGCTCTCACAGGGCATCATCCGCTCACTGTGGAACTGGGCGCAACACATGCGCCGGCAAGCAACACGCTGGTGGCGCTCAACGGTGCTTTTGCAACGCAGGGCGCGGTTATCCGCGTGGCGAAAGGCGTCAAACTTGAGCAGCCCATCCATCTTGCATTTGTGCAAAATGGCAGCGCCCATGCGGCCTATCACCGTGTTTTGCTCGTAGCGGAAGAGGGTGCTGACGTCACTTTCTTTGAAAGCCATCACGGCAATGGCGCTCACCAGAACAACACTTACGTAGAAGTTATTGTTCAGGATCAGGCAACAGTCACTGCCATTAAATTGCAAGCAGAGTGTTTGCAAACCCAGCATCTGGCAACGCTTTCTGCAAAAGTTGGTGCCAACGCCCTGTTTAAATCTGTGGCTGTAGCCCGTGGCGGCGCTTTGGCGCGGCAGCAGATTTTTGTCACAATGGCGGGTGAAAACAGCAATCTTGATCTGAACGGTGTTACCATGGTTGGCGGTTCACGCCATCTTGATACAACATTGGTGGTCGATCACGCTGTGGCGCATTGCAACAGCCGCGAACGCTTCAAGGCAGTGCTGGCCGGTGAAGCGCGTACCGTGTTTCAAGGCAAGATCATTGTGCGGCAGGATGCCCAGAAAACTGATGGCCAGATGAAAGCGGATACGCTGATGCTGACCGAAGGCTGCGAAGCGGATTTGAAGCCGGAACTGGAAATCTTTGCAGATGATGTGGTCTGCGCTCACGGGGCAACCTGCGGTGCGTTGAATGACGATCATCTGTTTTATCTCAAAGCACGCGGTATTCCGCAGGCCGAAGCCGAAGCCATGCTGGTATCTGCTTTTGTCGAAGAAGTGATGGATGACGTCGAAAACGAATCCATTCGCACGGTCTTTGGCGCTGTGGCAAAACGCTGGCTCGAAGTCAGAAACTAAGCAGCACCGCACCTACAAAATGATTTACCCGCAAAAAACAGCGGGTAAATTGTGGCATTATTCTGTTATCCAGCTTGCATAATTAAACGAATCGGGAACATATAGCCTTATGGCTTCAGATGATGATCTTTTTTCTTCCACTTCCACTTCTCCCCCTGCAACAAAGGCAGCGTTGAAGAGCAATGCCCCTATGCCTGCTTTGGGATTGAAAGCGGAAAACTATACGGCCGCGGATATTGAGGTTCTGGAAGGACTTGAGCCGGTACGCCGCAGGCCGGGCATGTATATTGGCGGCACCGATGACAAAGCCATGCACCATTTGTTCGCAGAGGTGATTGACAATGCCATGGACGAGGCTGTCGCCGGTTTTGCCAACTGGATCGCGGTGGAAATGTTTGAGGATGGTTTTATTGCGGTCACCGATAACGGACGCGGCATACCCATTGATCCGCATCCGAAATTTCCCGACAAATCGGCTCTTGAGGTTATTCTTACCACGCTGCATTCGGGTGGGAAATTTGGCTCTAAAGCCTATTCTACTTCGGGCGGATTGCATGGGGTAGGTGTATCCGTGGTGAATGCCCTGTCTGAACAGCTGGAAGTGGAAGTGGCGCGTGGGCAACGGCTTTACCGCCAGACCTATTCACGCGGCCATGCGCAAACGCTGCTCACGGATGCAGGGGCAATCAACAACCGTCGCGGCACGCGGATGCGGTTCAAGCCAGACGTTCAGATTTTTGGTGAACCTGCACGGCTGAACCCGAAACGGGTTTTCAACATGGCGCGCGCAAAAGCCTATTTACAGGCAGGTGTTGAAATTCGATGGATTTGCGCGCCAGCATTGCTCACACAATATCCGGATATTCCTGAAAAAGAAACATTCCGTTTTCCCGGCGGCCTCAAAGACTATCTGGAAACCCTCACTCAGGATGCTACCCCGCTGACGGACACGATTTTTTCCGGCAATATTTCTGCCAGAGAAGGCCCTGAAAAAGTAGAATGGGCGCTCACCTGGCTGGAGGATGGCGAAGGATTTGTGCAATCGTATTGCAATACCATCCCCACCCCCGATGGCGGCACCCATGAAAACGGTCTGCGCATGATGCTTCTGCGTGGCTTGCGCACTTATGCGGATCTTGTTGGCAACAAGAAAATGAAAGATGTTATTGCGGAAGATATGATGGCAGGTTGCGCGGTTCTGCTTTCGGTATTTGTCCGTGAGCCGGAGTTTCAAGGGCAAACCAAAGAAAAGCTGTCGTCCTCCGAAGCGGCGCGGCTGGTTGATAATACTCTGCGTGATGCGTTCGATTTCTGGCTTGCAGCATCTCCGGCACAGGCAAAAAAACTGCTGGATCGGGTGATCGAGCGCGCCGAGGAGCGTATGCGCCGTAAGGATGCGCGAGACGTCATGCGCAAGAGTGCCACCCGCAAATTGCGCCTTCCCGGCAAACTGGCCGACTGTACGCAAGCCGGTGCGTTGGGCGCAGAACTCTTTATTGTGGAAGGAGATTCGGCGGGTGGTTCTGCCAAACAGGCGCGCAATCGGGCAACCCAGGCGGTGTTGCCGCTGCGGGGTAAAATCCTCAATGTTGTCAGTGCGGGTGCGGATAAACTGGTGTCCAACCAGCAGCTTGCAGATCTGTTACTGGCTCTGGGGTGCAGTACGCGTGGCCATTATAATGATGATGATCTGCGCTATGAGCGTGTTATCATTATGACCGATGCGGATGTGGATGGGGCGCACATAGCCTCGCTTCTGGTGTCGTTTTTCTATCAGGAAACGCCGCAACTGATTGCCCGTGGGCATCTTTATCTGGCCGTACCGCCGCTATACCGCATCACCCATGGCGATAAAACGGTTTATGCACGCGATGATGCAGAACTGGAAAAGCTGAAGAAAACCACTTACGCCAATAAGAAAATCGACGTTGGGCGGTTTAAAGGATTGGGCGAGATGCTGGCATCGCAATTGCGTGAAACAACCATGGATCCTAAAAACCGCACTTTGCTGCGGGTTGAAATTGACCGTGAGGATCAGGAAAGTACCCGTACAACCGTGGAAGAGCTGATGGGAACCAAAGCGGAAGCCCGTTTCCGGTTTATTCAGGATCGCGCTTCTTTTGTTCAGGAGCTGGATCTCTAGCCGCGTTTCCATATAATGATTATTTTGCTGACATAAACATTGCGAGCAAAAAAGCAAGACAGGCTTGGAAAGAAAAGAACCGAAATGCTTTCCTATGGCTTTCAATTATTGCCGCGAGAAGAAGAATTGACTTTTTTGAAGAAAACAATATTTTGCACATATCTTGTTTGTTTATAGCCTTACTGTAAAGCAACCAATTTTTTGTTGATCCTGTTTTTTCCTTATAACCCTTAATGAGCGTCTGGATAGATTTGAATGTCCTTTTCCGATCTCGGTCTGAGCCCGAAAGTTGTTGCAGCAGTTGATGCGGCAGGTTACACCCAACCCACCCCCATTCAGCAGGCCGCTATTCCCCATGTGCTAAGCCGAAAAGACGTTCTGGGAATTGCGCAGACCGGTACGGGAAAAACAGCATCTTTTACCCTCCCGATGATTACCTTGCTGGAGCAAGGGCGGGCGCGCGCACGGATGCCGCGCACGCTTATTCTTGAACCAACCCGCGAACTGGCCGCACAGGTTGAGCAGAATTTCATTAAATATGGCGCCAATCATAAGCTTTCTGTGGCGCTACTAATTGGTGGGCTTTCTTTCGGCGATCAGGATGTCAAAATTACCCGCGGAGTGGATGTGTTGATTGCCACTCCGGGGCGTCTGCTTGACCATTTCGAGCGCGGAAAACTGCTGCTGACGGGCATTGAAATTCTTGTTATAGATGAAGCCGACCGTATGCTGGATATGGGTTTCATTCCGGACATCGAGCGCATTTGCAAGCTTTTGCCATTCACGCGCCAGACACTGTTTTTCTCCGCAACCATGCCGCCGGAAATTGAGCGTCTTGCCGACCAGTTCCTTTCTTCTCCTGAGCGTGTGGAAGTTTCCAAGCCGTCCAGCACCGCAAAAACCATTGCCCAGCGGCTCATAGGAACGCACAAGGAATCGTATGAAAAACGCAAGGTTCTGCGTGAATTATTGCGTTCTGAAGAGAGCTTGAAAAACGCTATTATTTTCTGCAACCGTAAACGCGATGTGAGCATTCTTGCACGTTCGCTTGAAAAGCATGGGTTTAATGCTGTTGCGCTGCATGGTGATATGGATCAGCGGGCGCGGATGATTGCGCTGGATCAGTTCCGTTCTGAACATGCCAATATTCTTGTGGCTTCCGATGTTGCCGCACGCGGTCTGGATCTGCCGGATGTTAGCCATGTGTTTAATTTTGATGTGCCTATCCATGCGGAAGACTATGTGCATCGCATTGGCAGAACGGGTCGGGCAGGGCGAGACGGCACGGCCTTTACATTGTCCAGCAAAGAAGAATTAAAATATATCGAAGCGATTGAAGGATTGACCGCCCAAAAATTTAATTGGGAGCGTTCTCTGGACGATTTGCCAACCGCGGATGCAGCGCAGGAAAGGCCACGCCAAGAAAAGCGTAGTGGGCGCAAAAGAGGGGGAAGGAATCAGCCCGAAGCAAGCAGAATTCCCGATTCCGTTGCGGCAGTGCCTGCGCCTCGCGCGGAAGCATCACCCTATAACAAGCGTGAACGCAGCAGAAAACCGCATTTTGAAAACACTGAACCGGATATTGTCGGGTTTGGAGACTTCATTCCACAGTTTTTATTGCGTCCAACCCGCCTTCCAGGAACATCTTGTTGAGGAAATATTATTCTTTTGGAATAAAATAGGACAAGTTTTGTAATGCGCTAAACTTACTAAAAGGCTGTGTCTTTGCGTTTCGTTTTATCCAGAGGGTATTCCCATGACCGAAGATCTTGATGACGCTGAGCGCAGCTTTCGCTATGGCAAGGCGGCTTTGGAGAAAATCCGCGCCTCAAACCAGATGGCCAATCCGCGCAATTACGAATTCTGGTACACCTATGCGGCTGGCTTTAATAAGGAGTTTAACCGCGCGGTTGATGATATAATTGGCCATCGTCAGGAAATATCAGCCAAAGAGCTTGAACTGCTGTACGAGATTCATCTGTCTCCGCAGCGTCTTTCCACCCGTTATGATGAAGTCGGCGCGCGTGTGCTGGATGAGGTTGGTCATGTCATGGGCATGATCGATACTGCAAAAGACATCACAAAAGGTTATGGCGATTCTCTGGATGGGATTTCTGTAGAGATCCGCAATATTCCACAAAGTGAACCGATTAAGGATATTGTAGATACTTTGATTGTGGTAACCAATGATGTGCGCATTGCTAATCAGGATTTAGAAAACAAGCTTGTTTCTTCAAAAGATGAAATATTGCGCTTGAAAGAAAATATTGAAGCCATCCGCAGTGAGTCGCTCACCGATCCCCTGACAATGCTTTCCAACAGAAAATATTTTGATCTGACGTTGGAAAAAATCATTATTGAATCCCGTCAGGAACAAAAAACATTTTCGCTCCTTGTCATGGATATCGACCAGTTTAAATCCTTTAATGACAAGTTTGGTCATCTCACAGGCGATCAGGTGCTTCGCCTTGTGGCAATTGCAATCAAACACAATGTAAAAGGGCAAGATATTGCAACGCGTTTTGGTGGGGAAGAATTTGCAATTATTTTGCCGGAAACATCCTTGCGTTCTGCGGTTACGGTGGCAGATCATATTCGGCAAGCCATAATGCGTAAAGAGCTGGTCAAGCGTTCAACCGGAGAAAGCCTGGGCCGTGTCACCATCTCGACGGGTGTTGCCAGTTTTAATCCTGACGATACCGCTCAAAGCCTGATTGAGCGCGCGGATAATTGCCTTTATGCTGCAAAGCGTGCAGGACGCAACCGCGTTGTCTGCGAAACAGATCCAGAATACGACAAGGCGCAGCCGGATAGCACCCCTGTATAAATTGCCGATTTTTCTCATGTGTAGCGAACGCATAATCAATTGATTATGCGTTTTTATTATAAGTCCATACTTTATAATGACTTTACCTTTTCGCAATTTTTGAAAAGGCGTTGAGTTGATTAAGCGGAAACCCGCAGCGTTACCGGCTGCCCCATTCCGACCATGAGCCATCATAAAGTCGGGTATTTTTTATCCCTGCCACTGTCAGGCCAAGTGTCAGCACTGCGGCGGTAACGCCGGAGCCGCAACTGGTGATAATATCTTTTTGCAGGTTAACGCCGGCGGCTTCAAAGATAGCCCGGATAATATCGGGGTCTTTCATGGTGCCATCCGCATTGAGGATCTGCCCATGAGGGAGATTGAAACTGTTCGGAATGTGGCCGGAGCGTACACCCGCGCGGGGTTCTGGTGTTTCGCCTTTGAATCGCGCAGCAGGACGGGCATCCACAATAGCGGCATCGTCATTGTGGGATGCTTCTTCCACATCATCATAATCGGCTACAGCACCGGCATGGAACACAGGCTCAAACACTGCGGGGGCAAGTGATGGCGCACCGCTTTCCAACGGGCGGTTTTCTGCTTGCCATTTGGGCAATCCGCCATTGAGTACAAACACATGTGTTGCGCCCATGATGGTGAAAGTCCACCAGACCCGCGCCGCTGAAAACAGCCCCGCAGCATCATAAACGACAATCGTGTCATCGGTGGCGATGCCAAGTTTGCCAACAGCTTCAGCAAATTGCGCAGGGGTAGGCAGCATATGGGGCAGGGTGGAGGTATGATCCGAAACGGATTCGAGATCAAAATAAACCGCTCCCGGAATGTGGGCGTTCAGATACTCGTCATACCCGTTACGGTTGGCAGTTGGCAGCCACCAGCTTGCATCAACAATTTTCAGATTTTGAGCGTTTAAATGGTCATTGAGCCAATGCGTTGTTACCAGTGGTGCGGTCATGGTGTGCCTCATTCAAAATGTTAAGCACAGGTTCGGCTAAATTTATCCGGCGCGCAAGAGGCTGACTGCATTTTCCCGTTCAAACAAATACAGCAACACGCGCAAAGCTTTACCGCGCTCGGAGGTGAGGGAAGGATCCGTTGCAAGAATGAGGGCTGCATCCTTACGCGCTGTTTCCAGCAATGCCACATGTGCTTCGGCGTCTGCAAGCCGGAAGCCGGGCAGGCCGCTCTGGCGGGTACCAAGCACTTCGCCTTCGCCGCGCAATTTCAGATCTTCCTCTGCAATGCGAAAACCATCTTCGCTTTCGCGCATAATGCTCAGGCGTGATTGAGCCACTTTTCCCAAAGGAGCTTTATAGAGCAAAAGACAGCTTGATTCTTTGCTGCCACGTCCCACACGGCCGCGCAACTGGTGCAGCTGTGACAGGCCAAAACGCTCCGCATGTTCAATAATCATAATGGAGGCATTTGGCACATCCACGCCAACCTCAATCACGGTGGTTGCCACCAGAACAGAAACGTCACCGCTGGAAAAACGCGCCATGGCCGCGTCTTTTTCAGTGCCTTTCATTTTGCCATGCACGAGTTCAACCTTGCCGGGGAAAAACTGGTTCAGCATGGCGAAGCGTTCTTGTGCTGCGGCAACATCCAGCACTTCGGATTCCTCCACCAGCGGGCAAACCCAATAAACTTGTGCGCCATTTTCCATAGCGCGACCAACACCGGCCACCACTTCATCAAGCCGCTCCTGATCCACAAGGCGGGTGGTGATGGGTTTGCGTCCGGGTGGTTTTTCATCCAGAATGGAAATATCCATATCGCCAAAATAGGTCAGCACCAGCGTGCGCGGAATAGGGGTTGCGGTCATCACCAACACATCAACGGCTGCTCCTTTTGCCGCCAGAGCCAGACGCTGATGCACCCCGAAGCGGTGCTGTTCATCCACCACAGCCAGCGCAAGATCGTTAAACAGCACGCTTTCCTGAAACAGGGCATGGGTGCCGATAAGCAGATCAAGATTGCCTGATTGCGCCAGCCCTAAGATTCGCTCGCGTTCTTTGCCTTTTTCACGGCCGGTGAGCAGCGCAATCCGCAAACCGATTTTTTCTGCAAGCGGCACCATACCGGCATAATGTTGCCGCGCCAGAATTTCTGTTGGCGCCATCAGGGCAGCTTGTCGGCCTGCTTCCACCACATGCACAATGGATGCAAGAGCAACAAGGGTTTTCCCGGCGCCCACATCGCCTTGCACCAGACGCAACATGCGCTTTGGTGCGCAAAGATCCGCACGGATTTCGGCAATAGCCCGTTCCTGAGCATTGGTAAGCGCAAAGGGAAGGGCGCTGCGCAGCGCATGAAGCAGAATGCCCGTTCCCACAGTGGCAATGCCGTTTTCATCCCGCATTTTTGAACGCATGAGCGCCATGGCAAGCTGCCCTGCAAGCATTTCGTCATAAGCGATACGCTGGCGAAAAAGCGATTGCGGCAGCAAATCCTGCGGCTGTTCTGGTTGATGCAGATGCCGCACAGCAGCATCGAACGGCGGCCATTTTTTCTGTGCCATAAATGCCGGATCCAGCCATTCGGGTACAGCAGGCAGTTTTTCCAGTGCAGCGCGCACAGCCCGTGCCACCATAAATGCGGGAACGCCTTCGGTCAGCGGATAGGTGGTTTCCACAGGGGGCAGCCGCGCTAAAGCCGCTTCATCCATAATCCGGTTAGGATGCGTTATTTGCAGCATCCCGTCATACTGTTCGATTTTTCCTGAAATCCAGCGTTTTTCACCAATGGGGAGCTGATCCATCATCCGTTCCGCTGTGGTGCGGAAGAACACAAGCGTCAGCCATCCGGTTTTGTCGCGGCATACCACTTTATAAGGTGCGCGGCTGCGTGCAGGCGGCGGGCGGTGTTCCATGACCGTAACCTCAACAACAACGGTCTGGCCAAGCGGTGCATGGGCAAGAGTTGGCCGGTTGCGGCGATCAATGAACCCTGACGGCAGATGAAACAGTGCATCCTTTGCTACCGGTTCGGCACCGGAATGCTCGAACAGACGTGCCAGATTACGCGCGGTTTTTTCACCCACGCCATAAAGGCTTGCCAGCGGAATAAACAAAGGATCAAGCAGACTCGGACGCATGGCTTTTTATAATGCCTCCCGTGGAGGAAAGAAAGCGGTTCTGTGTTGAAAACGGCTGCATCGTGCGTCGTCTCAGACATGGCCTGAAATCAGAATGCAAATCGGGATGAATGGAATCATGCAAAGAAGCAGCAGCAAGGGATTATGGGTTGGATGTAGCAGAGGAGTGCGCGCTCTTTTCTAGAGGTGTATTTGTCGCATAAGGAATATTATGGAACCTAAAATAGGAATTACCAGTGGACTGCCACATTGTTTCCTTCTTTCGCTGTTTTTTCGCCTAAATATTTGAACTAATTAGCATCTTCCGCGTTGATGCCAAATTGGACTGTTGCCTTGCAGCGTTCCAGAACAGCTTTCGGCTCATAAATACGCACGCCACACCATTCATGCACACGGAGATCCAAGCCATGTCACTTAAAAATGCGCTCTTGGCAGCAACTGCTTTTTTCGCTGTAACGATGATTTTTTCAGCACAAGCAGCTTATGCCCAAGATGCACTTCTCGGATTGGTAAACGGCAAGACCATTGTCACCATCAACCCTGAAACACGCGCGGTAACCCACAGCGTGGATGTTGACAGCAATGCTTTGCTGGGCATGGATATTCGTCCTGCGGATGGAAAGCTGTATGGCGTGACAAACAGGCAGGAAATTGTGACGATTGACCATAAAACCGGGAAAACACAAAAAGTCAGCACCATTTCCGGGGAAATTGAAGTATCCACCGTCACCGTGGTTGATTTCAATCCTGTTCTGGATCGGCTGCGTATTGTTGACTCCAATAACGGCAGTCATCGGATCAATATTAAAAACGGCGAAAACACCATTGATGGCATTTTATTCTTTAATCAGCACGATGTAAATTCGGACAGTGTGCCAAGGGTTATCGCGGGTTCTTATACCAATTCTGTAAAAAATCAAATTACGACTGAACTGTATAATATTGATGCGGATACCAATTCGCTGGTGCTGCAAAATCCCCCCAATGCTGGCATGATAAACACCGTGGCGAAACTGGATATTCCTCTTGAGCGGGTTGTTTCGTTTAACATTGTCTATCATGAGGGCAACCATCAGGCTTGGCTGGCCAATGGCAACCATCTTTACGAAGTGAATCTAAAGAATGGTAAGACAAAATCCTTAGGCGAAATCAGCGGCTTTACGGGGCGCTTGATGGATCTTGCCTGGGTGTATGAAGACGAAGGCCGGAAGCAATAAAGAACGGCGTGTTTTAAATCGGCTGAGGGAAGGGTAACCCCCCCTTCCCTTTTTTAGCGTGGATAGACAGCAAAAATAGGCCCCAGCGGCATGTATCCTGCATTCAAGCCTTCGCCTTTTATAAAATAGCTGGAAACAGTGCCATCAAGATAAAGGGCGTTGTGCGCCTTATGGGCTTTAAAAATGGCTGCAAATTCATAAAAATTCACCCGATCCAGAGAAATTGCAGCGATGACAGTTCCATCTTTGCGCACGCCCACACCGTTGCGGATTTTGCGCGATGTGCTGTTGCTTAAAAGCCGTGGATTAGCGTTTCCATCCACCACCAGCATGGGGCCGGATTGCGTTGCAAATTCGGCGTGTTTTGCTTTGAAGCGTGCCGTAGTGGTAACCTGCGCTTTGCCGTGTGTTGTGTAAAATACGCCGTTGGGTTGAATGAAAAAATTCCCTGATCCGCGTTGGCCTTGCACGAGTGCTGCAATCTGCTGTTTGTTTTCAATATAAAGCCCCACAGGCCGCCAGTCTGGATGATACATGCCAGCATTCATGGCAAACAGGGGTTCACGGGTTGCGGTTTTTTGCTGGCGGATAAAATGCCCCAGGCTGCGATAATATTCCCCTTCAGGATTTTTCAGGTGCAGCGCTATGCGCACCTGTGCAGGGTTGAAAACGCAGAGCTGATAGCGGTTGTTTGCAAAATTTTCAAGCCTGCAATCCGCAAGAGCGGGTTTTGCCGCTGCAATCAGCAGAACGGTTTTCAGCAAGCAATACAACACGGTGCGTTTCATGGCAGGGCTACTTCAATCTGCAAGCCGTCATGGGCAGGAATAACGCCCGGCGGCAGCGTATTGACCAGCGTGGCATAATCCATATCCACATGCAGATTGGTGAGAATGGCTTGGCGCGGCTGCATTTTTATGATCCATTCCAGTGCGTCATCCAGTGAGAAGTGGCTGGGATGCGGTTTTGGGCGCAGCGCATCAATAATCCAGACATCCAGATTTTCCAGATAAGGCAGAGCCGCATCGGGAATGCGGTTTACATCGGGCGTGTAAGCAAGGTTGCCAAACCGGAACCCAAGCGCTGAGATAGAGCCATGTTCCACATCGAACGGCATGGCGCTGATGCTGCCCCCTGCCCCTGTGATGCTGATCTGCTGCTGGGGCAAGATGCGGTGCAGCTCGGCTATGGGGGGATAATCACTGTTCACAGGGCTGCGGAAAATATAGCCGAAACGCTCGCATAAAATGCGCTCTGTGCGTTCATCCATCCACAGATCAAGCCGCTTGCGGTTATGGATAAACAAGGCGCGCAGATCATCAATCCCGTGGGTATGGTCGGCATGGTCGTGGGTAAAAAGCACTGCATCCAGAGCCGTTACGTTGGCATCGAGCAGCTGCTCGCGCACATCGGGGGAAGTATCCACCAGCACCGTGGTTTTTTCGCCAGTGGCGGCGCTCCGCTCTATGAGAATGGAACAACGGCGGCGGCGGTTTCGGGGGTTAGCCGGATCACATTCGCCCCATCCTGCCCCAATGCGCGGTACGCCACCCGAAGAGCCACATCCAAGAATCGTTATACGCTGTTGCGCGGTCATAGGTTTGCCTTCTGCTTGCATCGCTCATGTTTAGCGCGTTGAGGGCGTACAAACAACTGTGTTGGAAAGCACATAGCAAATGCTCATTTCTCCGGTGCGTTTGTTCACCCGGAAAATACCGCTTTCTTTGAGATGGTTGGAGCTGATGAGGCCATATTCTCCGGGTGTGTTTTGCGCCCCTCCCCCATCGCCAGCCGGATAGCAAAGCGTTGTGCCAACAGAGCCTTCTTGCAAGCCGTATTGACACGCGGCCATTTCGCCTGTGTAGCGGTTGACGCGGTAAACGCGGTTGACTTCAATGGTGGGCGCGGCGGAAAAAACATATTCACCTTCGGCCGCAAAAGCTTTCAATGTGAAGCAGGGCGCCATGAAACACAGCGCAGCGATGCCACTTTTTTTGAAAAGCATGTCTCCTCCCTTGTTGCGCAGTATTTTACCGACTCACTTTTCTTTTATAAGAATAGCGTTCTTTTGCTTTGTGATTCAAATGGTGTGCGCGAATGTCTTTAAATGGTTTTACTGTCGTTTTCGATTTGGATGGTACTTTAGTCGATAGCGCTCCTGATTTGATTGGCGCGCTTAACTTTGCTCTTGGCCATGAACATCTTGATCCGGTGGATATGGAGCAATTGCGTCGGCTGGTTGGGCATGGCGCCAAAGCGTTGATTGAGCGGTCGCTCAAGATGTATGCCGTGGCGAAAGATCCTGAGCGGGTTGAACGGATGCTGGCGCATTTTATGGGTTTTTACGCCGAAAATATTGCCCGTCACAGCACCCCCTACCCCCATGTAATCCCTACTCTTAAAGCATTGATTGCTCAGGGAGCCACCTGTGTTGTCTGCACCAACAAGCCTACAGCACTGGCCAATGCGTTGCTCAACAGTCTGGATATGACGCACTATTTCAAGGCTGTATGCGGCGGGGATTATTTTGAAAACCGCAAACCGCACGCTGAGCATATTCTCAAAACAATTGCGGAAGCCCAGGGAAGTGCGGATCAAGCGGTTATGGTGGGCGATTCGATTACAGACCGTGATGCCGCGCGGGCTTCCGGCGTTCCGGTTATTCTGGTGGACTATGGCTATACCGATATTCCTGCACAGGATCTGGAGGCCGATGAAGTCATTTCAGATTTTAGCACCATTCTTAGTATTACAAAAAAATATTGCGCATAAGGCGCAGGTAACAAAAACCTTTGCCGCAGGGAAAATTGCGGCAAAGAAAAGAGGCGCGTGTGCAAAAAACTTTAACGCCCGCGGGAAATGCGCTCGATTTCAGCGCGCACTAGCCCTTCCACCATTTCGGGAAGATTGTCATCCAGCCAGTTTTTGAGCATGGGGCGCAACATTTCCTGCACAAGCTCATCCATAGTGCGGGGCTTTTGAGAAAAAATTGTGTTGCTTAAAGAGCCGAAGGCATTGGCAACGGCAGCATTGGTCTGCTCTGAAAGCAATGTATGAGCCGCAGACGGTGCGGGTTGTGGCGCTGGCACGTCCTGCTTGGCCGCAGGGGAAGGATCGGCTTTAGCCTCAGGTTCTGCATCCCTGAATTCAACATCCCCGATGGAAGGCGCTGGAAACTCCGGCTTGGCCGCTTTTGGTGGCGGTGCAGCGGGCAGGTCGTCAAAATCGTCCATCACATCAAGAGCAACCTGTTCGGGTTCTTTGGCAGGCTTGACCTGGGCAGAAGGCGTCAATTCCAGAATGTCGTCATCTTCTGTAAAATCAGGAACTATTTTTTCAGGTTCGGCTTTGGTTTTCACAGCCTTGAGGCGGGGTGAAGGCGCCTGCACAGGTGGTGGATCAAAGTCCGCCAGCATGGCATCAATATCTTCCTGATTCATTTCAGATCCAACAGCAGCTTTCACAACGGGTTCCTCTATTGCTATCGTCGCGCCTTCATCTGCTATTGCCGCAGCGTCATCATCGGCAATAATCCGGCGAATTGAAGCCAGAATTTCTTCCATCGTCGGTTCTTGTGCTTTGGCTGCGCTGCCCATGCTTCCACCATAATCTCACGAGGTTATTATACGCGTTGCAAGTGCATGTGGCGAAAGAAAACCAACAGGCTCCTGCATAGAATATTCTGAAAAGTGCTAATAAAGATTATTTTTAAATTCTCATGCTGCCGCACCGAAAGTAACGCATCATTAAGAATCATGCACCTCAAAACCAAGAACCAGTATGCCACTCTCATACAGCGATAGCAAAAATTCTGGCGCCACTTGTCCTGAAACAAGACGTTTGTCTATACATAAAATGATTATATGGTTAATATTTGCGCCCTTTGGGGGATAACACCAACGCGGTTGCCTCAAAACGAAACAATACTGCGCCATTGCACACTGCGCACAGCGTGCAATCCGGACGCGCCAGAAACTGTACTTGGGTTTTCGCCTTTACTCACGCCATTGTTTTCAGATTTGGGCGGTCAAAGCCTAGCGGCCATCCGGCGTACGCAAACCCGCCCATTTATCTTTTACCTGATTGTAGTGTGTTTCAACATCATAGCGTTGCACATTCACACTCAAAGAGCCGGTCGATAAGCGTCCAAGTGCTTGCAGCAACGCATAGGAGGTCACCACCCGATCACGTTGCGCCGTGATGAGGTTCACACGCGCATCAAGCAGTTCCTGTTGTGCATTGAGTGTATCAAGAATAGTGCGTTGCCCTACTTTTGCTTCTTCGCGCACCCCGTTAAAGGCGCTTTGAGCGGCTGTTACTTGGGCGCGAGCCGCTTCAATTTGTGATTTGGCACCTTCCAGCGCCCCCCATGAGGAGACAACAGCGGCGCGTACCTGATCGCGGATGACTTCGGCCTCAAGGCGGGTTTGTCCTAAAAGTTCTTTTGCCTCCCGCACGCGGGAAGAGACAGCACCGGCCTGATAGATGGGTACGGTAAGCTGACCAACAACCGAAGCAGAATTGAGCTGTTTGGATTGATCCGTGTCGTTCCAGCGCGATTGTGCCGACGCCCGCACCGAAAGGCTGGGATACAGTTCCCCTTCAATCACTTTTACATTCAGTGTTGAAGCATCCACGCGGTGGAATGCGGAATTGATGGCCGGATGATCGGTATAGCTGGCCTTTAAGGCCTGATCCAGTGTGCGCGGCAACAGCCTGTCTGCAACAGGGCGACCGGCGGACAGTTTACCGGGATCTTCACCAATGACTTGCCGGTAGATGGCGCGGCTTGCCTTCAGATTGGCTTCGGCCACGCTGAGTTGTGCGCGGGCAAGAGCTTGGCGGGATTGTGATTGCGCCACATCTGTGCGGGTTACTTCACCCACATTGAAGCGTTCGCTGGTTGCGCGCAATTCTTCGGAAAGCACATCCACATTGTTGCGGCGAAGATCATAGATTGCAAAATCCCGTAACACGTTCATATAAGCTTCCACAGCGTCGAACAGAATATTCTGTTCGACATTGCGCAGCTCTTCGCGTCCAGCCAGCACACCGGCTTTTGCACCTTTTACAGCATTTGGCGTACGGAAACCGTCAAACAGTGGTTGCTCAAGCGAAACCCCTACTCCGCGCGGTTTGTTATCCGAACCGTTGCGTGTTCCCGGCAGCACGCCAATCGTGGGGGTGCGCACATTGCTGGAGGTTAAACCTGCATCGGCAGAGCCGACAATGATCGGCCGATAGCCGGATTTGGCCTGCGCGACCCCTTCATCGGTGGCGCGTAAAGCGGAACGTTGTGCATTCAAAGAAGGGTTGTTTGCATAGGCTTTGCCGAGAGCCTGTTCCAGTGTCTGGGCAGAAACCACTGCGGGAAAACACAGCATACCGGCCATGAGCGCGGCCACAGAGAGGGAGCGCAATGTCCTGAGCCGGAAAAGGGGATGTGCTGCTGTGTCCATGGGGCTACTCCGCCATCGTTCCGAGAATGAATTTCGGCTGTGACGTTACATGCCCCATGGGTGTTTGGGAATACGCATTAAGACTTTTTTAACACTTATTTGCTTGTTTTTCAGGAAGTTTTTGCGTTTTATTTCCTTCTTTCAGATGGAAATACTTTCTTTCTTAAAAAACGAACTGCTCTGCGGGTTCATAGCCTGGAAGGAAGGGCGCAAAAGAATCAAATACGGGTTGTCCGCTGAGTTTTTCACCTACCCGTGTATAGAGCATGATTTTAGAGCCGCGTGCAGAGACAAGAATTGTGACGAGTCGTCCGCCTTCTTTCAGTGAAGAGACAAGGTGCAGCGGCACTGCTGCGACTGCGCCTTCAAGAATAATGCAGTCATAAGGGGCGGCAAGGGCGAAACCGTCGCTGAAAGTCCCTTTTACAATTTGCACATTATCCACAGCGCAGGAGCCAAGAACATTGCGGGTGTTTTCGACAAGCGTATCATTTTCTTCAAGTACGGTGACGGTATTTCCCATGGATGCCAGCAGCGCTGCGGTGTAGCCGGGCGCGCCAGCAATATCGAGAATTGCACTGTTATTTTTTATATCAAGTGCTTGTATCATCTTGGCAAGTGTCAGCGGCGGCAGCATCTGGCGTTGGGTATTGAAGGGAATTGCGCGTTCTGCATAAGCCACATTCCGCAGAGAATCAGGCACAAAATGTTCGCGAGGTACTGTAAGGAATGCTCGGAGCAATTTTTGATCGGTAATATCGTTAGGTTTGATTTGCCCCTCAGTCATAAATTTACGGGCGGCAGCATAATCAGTTGTGTGGACATTCATGGAAAAGCTCTCTGTTTGGCATACAATCCCGTGAAAAAGGTTGTGTGAATTACCTTCTATACCCGGTTCATTCTTTTTTGTGTTTAATAACATTATAAATAATGCACAAGAGCGCATTTTGTCTGTTGCTGTTTGATATAAACCTCTGCTATATCCCTTTTGCATAAGCGGAGTCGCAAGCGGCTGGTGCTTCAAGAGGCCACGTGGCGGAGTGGTGACGCAGAGGACTGCAAATCCTCGTACGGGGGTTCGATTCCCTCCGTGGCCTCCATCTTATTTTTTATTTCAATAAGATCAATTATTTGCAGGCTACATTGTCTAGCCTGCCGTTTAAGGTTAGACGGGCGTTTATTATCGCACTTATCTCCCTGCCCTTTTCCCCTGCGCATTCAGCACCTGTTAAAGCAGTGTTTCGATTCGCGCGCGGCGTGAGTCCATGGCAGCGGACGCTTTGGAAAAGCGAGTGACGGCGCTAGAGCATTTTTAGCGCAAGACCGAAATTCAGGAAGCCGAACGTTCTGTTGAGTGGCTGCATCTGGATTCGCGCCTGAACGAGCTTGACCGCAAGATCGAGAAGTGTCAGGCGTGCTAATCAAGCTCAACTGGCTGATGGTCACCGGCATTGTGGGTGGGCTGGTGGCTTTTGTTATAAGTGGCGGGATTAGGTTGGGGTGAATGATAAATTTTATATCAAGAGAAGCCAAATTGTGAAGATAACCATGTACGAAGCGCAAAAAGATTATTGCATTGTGGAGAGAAATCGCATATTTTTCTTATATAAAGCAATTCGAGGTGCTTTTGCATGACCGACATTCAATGGGGAAAGTTTATCACGGAGGAGTTTCCACGTGGGTTTTTGATTGATATTAATGAAGCTATTCATGCTCACGGAAAATTTGCAAAAGAATATGCGAAAGCACTCGATGTTATAGAGCGAGATAGGGGACGTATTATAGGAAATGTACGTACATCTTTAATTGAGAAAGACATGTTGCGGTGTGCTTATAGCGCAGGACTTACAGGCTCTGAAAGTGGTTTAATCCAAGAAACACAGATTCATCTTTATCAGGCTCACGTGCGTTCAAAAAGAGCGATATTAGTTCGTGCTGCTATTGTTCAGCCGAGCGTTCTTCCAAATAAAAATAAATCACGTAAAACTCTTGTAGAGAAATTGAATCGAGTTGTTACACAAACTCGAGACATGTTCGATCCTGTTACACATATTATTAATCCAATAGGCGTATTTTTGCTCATCTGTCCTGATAAACGGCAAGAGGATGGAATTAAAGAAGTTGCTATTGCAATTGTTGACCATCTTCATGACACTTTAGTTTTTTATAAATCAATTACTGATGTGTTAGAACTTTATGAACCTGCTCCTGTGGAATTTGATAAACCAGTACTTGCGGCTAAAACTTCTGTGGCATATCAGCCTCCAGAAACGCAAAAGCGAGCAGATGACGATCAGGAACATAGCTAGAATGAAATAGCTTATATCCTAAGCTGTTAAATTGGAGAATAAATTATGCGCCCCGGTACACCTGGATTCGTAGCGGCGCGGCTGAGTGAAGCGAGAGAAGCGCGCGGTTTTAATAAACAACTTGCTCTTGCGAATTTAATTGGTAAGCCGTCCAGTTCTCTTTCTCGTTGGGAAACGGGAGAAACTACGCCAGAGCCGGAGGCTTTGGATTTACTTGCTCAAGCATTAAATGTAAGAAGAAATTACTTTTTGCGTCCAATGAATGAATATGGCGCAGGAGCCTTTTTTTTACGTGCTAGAAAAATGATTGAGCCAGCAGTGCAGGCGCGAGAAAAAGCACGCTTACGTTGGGCACAAGATATTTCGATTGTGCTTCAACACTACTTTGATTTTCCACATTACAATGTTCCTGATTTTCTAGGTGGGAAATCTTTTAAAGTTTTAACTGAAACTGATCTTGAAGTTATTGCGGGGGAGCTTAGACAGCTTTGGAAACTTGGTGATGGGCCAATTACTAATGTGATTTCCGTTCTCGAAAAAAACGGATTTGTTGTAATCCATGATTATGCAGACTCTTCTCGTCTAGATGGAGTATGCAACTGGTCGGAAGCAGACAAACGCCCTTACATTCTTCTTGCCAAAGATAAAGAATGTTTTTTTCGTACACAGATGGATGCAGCTCATGAAATGGCTCATGCTGTTTTGCATCGTGGACTTAGCCAAGCAGAATTTGAAGCAGATTTTGAGCTTATAGAAAATCAAGCCTTTCGCCTTGCTAGTGCATTTTTATTACCTGCAACAGCATTTCCTCTTGAGGTTAAGTCGCCCACTTTAGCAGGCTTCTTGGCTTTGAAAGAAAGGTGGCGTTGTTCGATTAAAGCCATGATTAAGCGTTGTGCGGACTTAAATATAATCGATTCACAAATGGCAACTCAGCTTTATAAGAACTATAGCTTCAAGCGTTGGAATAGCGGTGAGCCTATGGATAAAGAATGGCCAAAACCTCAACCTCAGCTTCTTTCGCATGCAATAAGAAGCCTTGTCGAGGGGGGAGTTCGAACTAAAGCCGATTTATTGGAAACTGAATTTGTAATCCCTGCTCATGATGTCGAAAGTCTTACATCCCTGCCAGAGGGCTGGTTTGCAAAAGATGGAGAAATAGTTCAGCTTCAAATCTCACGAAAAGCGATTGAAAAAGGTAGTGGTGAAGTAATTCCTTTCACTGGAAGAAAATAGTTGAATTTTAAGAGCGCTTAAGCGCTCTTTTTTATTTCGGCAAAAAGCCTTTTTCTTTCAGCCATTCAGTCAAGATTTTTTCGCACAGAGATGACACTGAGCGCATGTATTCTTTGGCAGCTTTTTCTAATGCTTCTGCACCTAAAGCGTTGCCCATGGTGGTGGAACCCCCTCCTCCGTATGAAGGGGCAGGTATGTTTGAATCGGGGTCTAATTTATTGCTGGATTTAAAATCTGCGGTTTTATCTGTAAAATACCGGATGATTGAAAATGCTAGTCTCAATTTTTCCACGGCTTTTGAAAATGTTCTCAATGATATTTATTGGAAGCAACGCAACCCAAATAATAAACCATCTGGTTTGTAGGTGACTGGAACGGCGAACGTGCGCGGCCAGAACTACGCCGGAGGCACTCTCATATGCATAGCCATTGAATCTGTTATGCACCACAAACGGATAACGCGGGTGGCTAAACGCAGCCCGCGGTTCATCACCAAAATTAGCGAGGTAATGGTGTGTTGTAACACTGTCAAAGCGGCAAAAAGTGAGAAAGACGCTAATTAAATACTTTAGAACACAACTGCAAAACTGGATTGAAAAGGAGAAAATGTGCTTCTGATCTTTGAAAAAGTCTCACGTGAGACTTTTTTCCAGTCTCACGAAAAAAGTAGAGCGTGTCATTTTCCTAAGAGGATCATGGTGCCGGCTGCAGGGATCGAACCCGCGACCTACTGATTACAAATCAGTTGCTCTACCAGCTGAGCTAAGCCGGCAACGCATTCTATGTAGCTGAACGCTCTTATAACGTCAAAAGAATTTTTAGCCTTCACACGCTTTTTTCAGGCTTATTCACAGGCGGATACAAAAACAGCGCGCTTTGAAGGGCGCGCTGTTCTGAAATTTTAAGAAGGCTTTACAATTAACCTACGATTTCAGCATCTTTGAAGAAATATTTGATTTCTTCGGCTGCTGTTTCCTGTGCATCCGAACCATGAACAGAGTTTGCTTCAATGGATTCCGCAAAATCTTTGCGGATCGTGCCTTCCGCTGCTTGCGCAGGGTTGGTTGCGCCCATTACTTCACGGTATTTCGCAACCGCGTTCTCACCTTCCAGAACCTGCACAACAACAGGACCAGAAATCATGAAAGATACCAGATCATTAAAGAACGGCCGCTCTTTATGCACCGCATAAAAACCTTCAGCCTGTTCTTTTGTAAGCTGAACACGCTTTTGCGCAACAACGCGCAGACCCGCAGCTTCAATATAAGAAACAATCTTGCCGGTGATGTTACGGCGGGTTGCATCGGGCTTAATAATAGAAAATGTACGTTCTGTTGCCATGTTACACCTTGAGTTAAATGCTGCATCACCGATAATGGATTTGCGCGGTTGAAATTCAGGGACGCGCAAAACAAATCTAATGCATTTGCGGCGAATCAAGTGCATATAAAACGCTTATGCATAAATCGGCAAGAAAAAGCTTGCGCAGATACCATAAGAACGGCAAAAGAACGGCATGTTACAGATCAACGACCTCACCTTGCGCGTGGCCGGACGGCCACTTATTGAACACGCCACCATTTCGCTGCCCGAAGGCGCGCGCGTGGGTTTTGTTGGCCGCAACGGTACTGGAAAAACCTCGCTGTTCAAGGCTGTGTTTGGCGATGTCCACCCCGATGATGGCGATCTGAACCTGCCCAAAAATGCCCGCATTGGCCGCGTGGCACAAGAAGCTCCCTCCGGCCCTGACCCGCTGATTGATATTGTGCTGGCTGCTGACCGCGAACGCGCTGCATTGCTGAAAGAAGCCGACACGGCAACCGATCCCATGCGCATTGCCGATATTCAAAACCGGCTGATGGATATTGACGCACATTCCGCCCCTGCCCGCGCATCGCGTATTCTTTCCGGCCTCGGCTTTGACGAAGAAGCACAAAAACGCCCCTGCTCTTCGTTTTCCGGCGGCTGGCGGATGCGTGTGGCTCTGGCCGCGGTGCTGTTTTCCGAACCCGACTTGCTGCTGCTTGATGAGCCAACCAACCATCTTGATCTGGAAGGTACACTGTGGTTGCAGGATTACCTTGCCCGCTATCCGCGCACAGTGCTGGTTATCAGCCATGACCGTGATTTGCTGGACGCATCGGTTGACCATATTCTGCACCTTAATGACCGCAAGCTGACGCTTTATAAAGGCAACTACACATCCTTTGACCGGCAGCGCCGCGAAAAACTGCTGCTCGACCAAAAAGCCCAGAAAAAACAGACCGAAGAGCGTGGGCGTCTGGAAGCGTTTGTGGCTCGGTTTAAAGCCAAAGCCAGTAAAGCGCGTCAGGCGCAGTCACGCATGAAGCGGCTGGAAAAAATGGAGCCGATTTCGGTTCTGATCGACAATCCGGTTGTGCCGTTCAAAATTCTAAATGCGCCGAAACCCATCGCCCCGCCTATGCTCGTGCTGGAAAACGCCAGCGTGGGGTATGGCGAAAAGGTTATTCTGCAACGCATGAATCTAAGCCTTGCGCCCGATGATCGTATCGGTCTTTTGGGTGCCAATGGTAACGGTAAATCCACCCTGCTCAAACTCATCACCAAAGAACTGCCGCTTATGGATGGTGAAATGCACCGTCTTGATCGCATGGTGGTGGGGTATTTTTCCCAGCATACGCTGGATATTCTCAACGCCAATGAAACACCCTGCCAGCATGTGCGTCACAAAATGCCGCTTGCTTCCGAAGCGCAGGTACGCGCCAAAACGGCGCAGATCGGTTTTTCAGGGCAGCGTGCGGATGTGGTTGTAAAGCTGCTTTCGGGTGGTGAAAAAGCGCGTCTTGCTTTTGGTATGGCTGTGTTTGAAGCGCCCCACCTGCTGATTCTCGATGAGCCGACCAACCATCTGGATATTGATAGCCGTGAAGCTTTGGTTGAGGCGCTCAGCGAATTTGAAGGCGCTGTCATTCTGGTGAGCCATGACCGCTATATGCTGGATGCTTGCGCGGATGAACTTGTGCTGGTGGCCGATGGCACCATTGCCGCGTTTGATGGTGACATTGACGATTACCGCAAGCTGCTGCTGGACAATACCCGCGAAAAAGCCGCCGGGAAAAAAGCCGAAAAACAAATCTCAAAAGCCGATGCCCGCAAACAGGCCGCCGAACGCCGCGCGGCTGCCGCGCCGCTGAAAGCAAAGATCAAAACCATTGAAGCAACCATGAAACGCTTTGAAAATGACATTGCAGCGTTTGATGCGGCTTTAGCCAACCCCGACGATGCCGCAAAAAGCGCGGATATTTCCAAAAAGCGCGGTGAGGCCGTTGTTAAGCTTGCGAAAACGGAAGAAGAGTGGCTGGCGCTTTCAGCCCAATATGAAGAAGCCGTGGCGGGGTGATTTTTTGCTTTTTTATCACAGATCTTTAAGGCGTGAATAGTTGCTATAATGATCTATGCGGCTTTTGGCTGCGGCTCTGCGCGCAGCGTTAACAGCCACGCATGGTGTTGGTTGTAAGCTACAGTGTTGCATGAGCGCAGAATGCTGCTGCCACCTTTCTTATACCCACACTGTTTCCTTAGGTGTTGTTTTCTGTATGGGCGAAAAGAACACTCTGTATTTTTGCTGCACTGTGCGCAAAAATACAGAACGGCTGATGTGGGCTTAAATGCAACTATGAGGGCGATGGCGAACCTTTTAAGGAAAGCCATTTTGCCATACGGGTTAGGCGTGGATGGGCGCAACACATACGGCGATGAGGGTGGCACGAGAAGATAATCCTTTCTAGGTTTTCCACTCTGCAATGCGTGATAGATCGTGGATGCCGAACCCAAGGTTCGGTATGACGGGCGTGGTGAAGTTGTCATTTTCTGAGAGGCATACGATTCAATATTTCAGTCGGCAATAACTGGCTCATGCAATACCCCCAAGCTATCATCTGCATGAGGCATTTCTAAAACGGTCAACTGTCTTATGGCTTGAATAATTCTGCGATTAAGCTATCTTAGCAAAAGGGAACGTGCTTTCGCACGTCCCCTTTTGCTAGAACTTCAGAGAGACCCGAAAACGCAGCGTCCAACTCGTTCGGGTCTTTCTTACTTCAAGCGTGACGCTTAGCGGAAAACCCCACATCGCATTCACCTTCCAATTAAGAGCAAGGCCTGCTTGCCACAGTTGGGGCTGCCTATCATCCCCAATGCGCCGGTTGGCTCGGCGCTCGCTGCTTTTGCTCTCAATTCCTTCTCTGTTCCAGATTATTGAATAAATATCAAACGATTCCTTCCCTAGCGGCACCTTGCACATTTGGTTTTGTTTTCGGTGCAATCTTGCTACCATTCAACTCTGTTCTAGCCGGCTTCTGCGTATAGTTTTTGCACGCTGCAAAGTATGATAGATCGTGGATGCTGAACCCAAGTTCGGCATGACGGCAGCGGTAACGTTGTCTTTTTCCTGAGAGGTTTCAAATTACATAGTTTGGCTCAGGAAATTGTTCCTTTACTTTCAAAAGCATAAAAATCGGCGCTGAGTTTAAGGGCGGATTCCAGCCGCTGATGGTATTCTTCGCGGGGGATGTCGATGGCGCCCATGCTTTTGAGGTGCTGGGTGGTGAATTGCGTATCCAGCAGGGTGAAGCCCCCTGCCCGCATCCGTTCCACCAGATGCGTCAAGGCGATTTTTGAAGCATCGCGCACCGTATGGAACATGCTTTCACCAAAAAATGCGCCGCCAATCCGGATGCCATACAGGCCGCCCACGCACACGCCGTTCTGATAAACTTCCACCGTGTGACACCGCCCCCGCTCAAACAAGGCTCCGTAAAGCTCGCGGATGCGCGTGTTGATCCAGGTTTTTTCACGGCCTTGTTTGGTCGCGGCACAACCCGCAATAACAGCATCAAAATCTGTATCCACTTTTACCGTAAATTTGCCCGAACGCATGGTTTTGGCCAGACTGCGGGACACATGAAAAGTTTCCAGCGGAATAATGCCCCGCATTTGCGGCTCAATCCAGTAAAGATGCGGATCATCCGCACTTTCTGCCATTGGAAAAATCCCGCAAGCATAGGCTTTCAGCAAAACTTCCGGTGTGATTTCCAAAGGATCGCCGTGTTGTGTCATGGGCTTATCGTTACACAAACTTTAAGCTACGCCAAGCATTTTCAGGCTTTTTTGTGCCAACGGCCATCATCATCCTGTTGCCAGTAGCTAAGCGTTACGCCTTTATCCCGCAACGCCTTGTATTGCGCGCGCGCCAAAGCCAATGCCGCATCGTCATTGCCATCAAACAGCACCATGGCACGCTCCAGACCTTCCAGCCCTTCCGGTTCTGCGCCTTCCACAAAAATGCGCACTTGCGGATCATTGAGGGAGTCATTCTCAAGGCTTAACAAAATAGGTTGCAGCTCTGGATCCGGCTCTTTTCTGGTGCCATGAGGCAGAAATTTTTCGTCCGAAAATGTCCACAGTGCCTCATTTAAGGCTTCCATGCGTTCATCTGACCGGAACTGTACCAGCACATTCCATTCCCGTTCAAGGCATTTTTCCAGCAGCATGGGCAATACGCGTTCCAGCGGATAACGCTGCAAATGATAGAAAAACACTTCGGTCATGGTTCCACTCATAAAAAAGCGGGCAGGAAAATCCTGCCCTCACTCTGTCTTTATTTCTCAAAATGGTCTGCGATGAAGCGGTCAAGCAATCTTACGCCCCAACCGGAACCCCAGCTTGTATTGATGTCGCTCTTTACCGCCGCCATGCCTGTACCGGCAATATCCAGATGCGCCCACGGCACATCATTCACAAACCGATGCAAAAACTGCGCCGCCGTAATAGACCCCGCATAACGCCCACCGGAATTTTTCATATCCGCAAAACGGGAATCAATCAACTTGTCAAACTTTTTGCCCATGGGTAAACGCCAGACTTCTTCCTGCGTGGCATCACCGGCCGCACTCAAACGCTGCGCCAGTTCGTCATTGTTGGAAAACAGGCCAGCCACTTCCTGCCCCAATGCCACCAGCACCGCGCCCGTAAGCGTTGCAAGATTTATCATGGCCACCGGCTTGTATTTATCCTGCGCGTACCACAACACATCCGCCAGCACCAGACGGCCTTCCGCATCGGTATTTATCACCTCAATGGTCTGACCCGAAAGGGATGTCAGAATATCACCCGGACGGTAGGCTTTGCCATCAGGCATGTTTTCTACAAGACCAATAAAGCCGATAACATTGGCTTTCGCCTTACGTCCTGCCAGCGCGTGCATGAGACCCACAACACACGCCGCACCCGCCATATCGCCCTTCATATCTTCCATGCTGGCCGCAGGCTTAATGGAAATCCCGCCCGTGTCAAAGGTGACACCTTTGCCCACAATCGCCACCGGCGCATCGCCCTCATTGCCGCCATTCCAGCGCATCACCACCACACGGCTTTCACGATGCGAACCCTGCCCTACCGCCAACAGCGCGCCAAAACCCAGCTTGGAGAGCTTCTTTTCATCCAGCACTTCAATCTCAACGCCCAGCTTTTCCAACTCCGCAGCGCGATCCGCAAACGCTTCAGGATGAATAACATTCGGTGGCTCATTCACCAACGTACGCGCCAGCTCAACGCCTTCCGCAATGCTTTCCACAGGCTTCCACGCTTTTTTAGCCGCCTGCTCATCGCTCACATGCAGCGCGACATGCTCAAGCCGCGCTTTTTCCTCATCCTTCAGCTTGGTTTTATAAGTGTCAAAACGATAACTGCGGAGCCGCAAACCAAGCGCAAATTGCGCCGCATCTTCCGCGCTGATAACCGTTTGAGGCGCATCCAACACAATGCCTGCCTTTTCAACCTTCCCAAGCGCCGCCGCAACATGGCCGCCCAGTTTCATCCAGTCAATTTTAGCGCTTTCCTTGGCAGAACCCAAACCCACCACCAACAACCGGCCAACAGAATCACCAGCAACACCGGCTAAATCCAGCACCTTGCCAAACGCTCCCTTGAACGCCATAGCTTCGGCAGCACGCGCAACAATGCCAGCCAGCTCCGGTGTAAAACGAGCGGCTTCCGCAAGCCCAAGATCATCATAAACAAAGATAACAGCCGTCTTTTCAGGCGCAGATGTCCATTTGGAAAAAGCTATTTTGGGATGGTTTGCCATAGCGGGAATAATCCTCCGTTGTATTCACGTTGATGAATAAGCCTTAATGCTTTACAAGAAGTAAGAATCCTTACCTTTCCTCCACAAGAAAGCCTCGATTCTCATGTGCATAGGTTTTAAGGAATAGCGCGATCACTGTGACCGATTTATGCGTAAAGGAAGCCGAGAGTGTTGTGAGTGTAGGACTTTTTTCCGCCGATTAAAATGCGGCATAGCGCTTTTTCAATGATTTTTCTTCACTAATTAAAGTTGCAACAATGTTCGGTGTTCTTGAGCGATCCTTATTCCGTCAGGCCAGCCTTGTGTTTCTGGGTGGGCTTGGTGTCCTCACCGGCGTGGTGTGGGTAACGCAAGCCTTGCGGGAATTTGATCTGGTAACCGCACAAGGCCAGACACTCTGGACATTTTTGCTGGTTACACTGCTTGCCCTGCCCTCTCTTGCGCTGGTGGTGGCACCCGTTGCGCTGTTCGGCGCCATCGCCTATACGCTCAACCGCCTGAATGCCGACTCCGAACTCGCTGCCATCACCGCCGCAGGCATCGCACCGCTGCGCCTGATGCGCCCCTTTGTTATCCTTGCCGTCATTGTCTCAATGGTTGTGGGCATTCTCAGCCTTTCTGCCATTCCTGCCAGTATGCGCACACTGCGCGATATGGTGACGCAAATCCGCGCCGATGTGGTGGTCAACGTGCTGCGCGAAGGCGCTTTTACCACACTGGATGAAGGCATCACCCTGCACATGCGCGCGCGCGGTTCCGGCGGTGCGTTGCTCGGCCTCTTCGTGGAAGACAACCGCGATCCCGCGCAGCGCCTCACCTATATTGCCGAACAAGGCCGGGTGGTAGAAACCGAACGCGGAACGTTTCTGGTTCTGGAAAAAGGCTCGGTACAACGGCAAGCCACAGGCGATGATACCGCCATTGTTGTGTTCGCCCGCTATGCGTTTGATCTCTCGCCGCTCGCAGAAGCGGCCAGCGCCAAAAATACGTTCTACAAACCCCGCGAACGCTACCTTTCCGAACTCATCAACCCCAATCCTGACGATGCTCTTTACAAAGCCCTGCCCGGCCGCTTCCGCTCCGAACTGCACGACCGCTTTGTCAACCCGCTCTACCCGCTGGCCTTCATGATGATTGCCTTTGCTGCGCTTGGACGCGCCCGCACCACCCGTCAGAACCGCTTCCAAAGCCTTGCACTGGCCATTGCCGGTGTGTTCGCCGTAAGGTTGGCCGGGCTGGGATTGACCAATCTCGTGGCTTCCAATGCGTGGGCTATCGGCTTGCTTTATGCCCTGCCACTGCTCACCATTGCCTTATCTCTGGCCTACATTGCCGGCTGGTTTGATCGCCGCCCTGCCTTGCAAGCCGCATAAGAGGAACTTTTCAAATGGCATTCGTTGGCCGCACTTTCGGATTTTATGTTGCCCGCACCATGGCAAAATCCATTGCCTTTGTTATCCTTGCAACGCTCGCTCTGGTGTTTGTGATTGACTACATCGAGCTTATCCGGCGCGCATCCGATGCCCCCAACGCCTCCATGGGCGGGCTTGCCCTCCTTGCGCTGGCGCGTGCGCCTTCCGTGACCGAACAAGCCCTGCCCTTTGCTGTATTGTTCGGCGCAATGGTTGCGTTTCTTAATCTTTCCCGCAGGCTGGAACTGGTGGTTGCCCGCGCCACAGGGCTTTCCGTGTGGCAATTTCTCGCCCCTGCACTGCTGGTGGCATTGCTGGCCGGTATTCTTGGCACAACCGCCTACAACCCACTGGCCGCCTATCTGCAAGAGCAATCCGTTGCCCTTGAACGCGCCATGCTGAGCAATACCAGCGCCACACCCGCCGCACAGCTCTCCTGGATACGGCAACGCAGCAAAGACGGGCAATCCATCCTGCGCGGCGAAAGCGCCCTTGAACGGGGGCATTATCTGATGGGGATCACAGCCTTCACTTTCAACCATGAAGGCGCTTTTGTTGAACGGGTGGAAGCCGAATCCGCCCGGCTGGAAAAAGGCTATTGGGATTTACGCAACGCGCGTATTCTCAAACCCGAAAATGCACCCCAAACCGTTGCATCTTACCGCCTTAATACCAACCTCACACCCGAACAAGTAACCGAATCGTCCATTCCCGCAACGGCAATCGCCTTCTGGGAGCTGCCTTCCGTCATTAAACGCGCCAACCTTTCCGGGTTACCCACAGCCCGTTTCGAATTGCAATTTCACACTCTGATCGCAAAACCCGCGCTATTTGTTACGATGGCGTTAATTGCTGCAACCGTATCGCTCAAATTTTTCCGCATGGGTGGAATTGCACGCATAATTGTTGTTGGCATTGGAGCCGGGTTTGTGCTTTATGTAATTGTGAAGCTCGCGGGTGATTTGGGAGCTGCAAGCCTCGTTCACCCCGCAGCCGCAGCATGGGTTCCCGCCATCATGGGGATGCTGCTCAGCGTAACTGTTTTATTGCATCAGGAGGATGGATAATGGAGACGGGTTCTTTCGCCCCCTTCCTGCGCAACCATCGCTTCTTCTTGCTTGCTGGCGCAGCATTGCTTTGCGCTTTCAGCACACCCGCTTACGCACAGACACCCTCCGAAAGCCTGTTTGCCAATGCCGCCGCCAAGCGCGTTCGTAACGCGGATGCAAAAATGCTGGTGGATGCCAGCGAGCTGATCTATGATTATGCCAATGAACGCGTCTCTGCCGTTGGCAATGTGCAGATTTTCTATGATGGCAGCGCCCTGCAAGCTGACCGGGTGGTTTATGACCAGAAAAACAAGCGCATTCAGGCGTTTGGCAATGTGGTCCTAAAAGAACCAAGCGGCAATATTGTGCGCTCCTCCCAAGTTGATCTGTCTGATGATTTCAGAGATGGATTTGTCCGCTCGATCCAGTTTGAAACCGTTGAAAACGCCGGATTTGTGGCCAATAATGCCCGCCGCGTTGATGGCAACCTCACTGTTCTTGACAAAGGTGTCTATACGGCTTGTGTTTCTTGCTATTATGACCCGAACCGCAAACCACCGCTGTGGCGCATTAAAGCCGCCCGCATCATCCATGATGAACAAGAGCGCATGGTCTATTATGAAGATGCGCGGTTTGAATTTTTAGGCCACTCCATTGCCTGGGCGCCCTTTCTCCAGCACCCGGATCCTACCGTAAAACGCAAAAGCGGCTTTCTGGCACCGGATTATATTTTTTCAACCGAAACCGGATTCGGTGTTGAAATTCCGTATTTCTGGAATATTGCGCCGAATATGGATGTGACTGTTGCCCCTGTCATTATGAGCAAACAAGGGCTGATGCTCAAAGGCGAATTCCGTCACCGCCTCATAAATGGTTCCTACTCTGTGCGTGCGGCTGGGCTGATACAGGCGGATCCTTCCGCATTTCCGGCAGCTCCCCTCGGCGCACAGGATAAAGATGCCCGCGGCACTTTACAAAGCACTGGCCATTTCGATATCAATTCCCGCTGGTCATGGGGGTGGGATGTTACGGTTGTTTCCGATCGCTTCGTGCTGGATGATTATGATCTGTGGGATACTTCCACTTCTGAAAACATATCAACGCTCTATCTGACCGGCTTGGGCGAACGCAACCACTTTGATCTGCGCGGTTATCACTTCCTTGGGCTTTCCCGCGATGACCGTCAGGACGAACTGCCGGTTGTGGCACCCTTGCTGGACTACAGCGGCGTGGTGGATCGCGCTGTGCTGGGCGGAGAACTGTCCTTCAATGTCAACACCGCAACCATTACCCGCGATGAAACTGACTTGCAGCCGACAACCGCAGCCAACACATCTTTGGCATTTGGTGGCGCTCCCATAAATCCAAGCCTGTTCCCCGGACGCAATTATTCTTGCGTGAATGTGGCAACCGATTGTGTTGCGCGCGGCATTGCCGGTACCTATTCGCGGTTTTCTGCAGATACCACCTGGAAGCGGCAGTTTATTGATCCGGTTGGGCAAGTCTGGACACCGTTCGCGTTCCTGCGCGGCGATGCCATCTGGCAAAATCCGCAGGATTCCCTTCAGGAAGCAACCTTCCTCAATACGGATTCTGAATTTCTCTTGCGCGGTATGGCCGGTATTGGTCTTGAATACCGCTATCCGTTTGCCATGGTCAATTCTCTTGGAACCCATGTGCTTGAGCCGATTGGACAAATTCTCATTCGTCCGAATGAAACCCACATCGGTGATCTTTATAACGAAGACGCGCAAAGCCTGTTCTTTGATGACACTACCCTGTTTTCATGGGATAAATTCTCTGGCTGGGATCGCGCAGAGGGCGGAAGCCGCGCCAATGTTGGCGTGCAATACACCCTCAATCTGAACAATGGCGGCTTTTTCAATGCCATGTTTGGTCAATCGTTGCACTTGTTTGGCCGCAACTCCTACGCCACCGGAGATATTGCCAATATAGGTCTTGACTCCGGCTTGGAAAGTGATCGCTCTGATTATGTATCCCGGCTTTATTTCCAGCCCAATGAAACGATTTCTTTCAGCTCCCGTTTCCGCTTTGATGAAGATACCTTCCAGGCAAAAATGATTGAACTTGAAAGCCGTTTCCAAAAAGGCCCCGTTTCAGCCGCCATTATGTATGGCCGCTATGACGCACAGCCCCGCATCGGTTTCAACGATACGCGCGAAGGTGTGTTAACCAACACACGCTTGCGGCTATCCGAAAACTTTTTTGTTGCTGGCGCAGCGCGGTATGATCTGGATCGCGGAAAATTCGATGCTACCCAAGTGGGCGTTGGCTATCTGGATGAAACACTTGCGGTCAGCGCAACCTATGGCACCGACTGGAGCCGCAACGGTAACAAAGATCCCGTGCATAAAATCATGTTCCGTCTGGCGCTTAAATCTTTGCTTGATGGCGACATGAAAAACGAAGAAGGGCAGGATGTATTCCAAGCAAATGGCCTCTCTCCGGTGCGCTAATTCCTGCCTTGTGAATGCCTCTATTTTATATTAAACAGTTTGGAGATTGCTTTTCGGCATTCTTTTTCAACTCTTTTTGCTGCCTGGTTTTCAATGATGCTTACCCGTCCCATTTCTATGCGTTGTTTTTCTCTGGCTGCGCTGGCCACCGTGGCATCACTGATGATAAGTGCGCCTGTTGCCTTCGCGCAATCCATTGTTGCCACCGTGAATGGCACCCCGATTACCTCGGCAGAAGTTTCTGAACGCTCGAAATTTACGCAACTCACCACGCGAAAAACGCCGGGAAACAAGCAAACCCTTGAACAGCTTGTCGAAGAAATCATCATTATTCAAGAAGCAGGAAAACGCCGCCTCTCTGTTTCCGATGAGGAAATCAATGGGCGTTACAATGCCATTGCGCAAAATGTAAAGCTTTCTCCCAGCGAACTTTCAAAAGCCTTGCAACAGGCAGGAGCCAGTGACCGTACTTTCAAGCAAAACATCCGGTCGCAAATGCTCTACCGCAAACTCATCACCTCGCAATTCAACATTGCCGGTGCCGTTTCTGAAAAAGATGTTGCTCTGAAAGTGCAGGAACTCAAAAAACAAGGCGAAAAAAGCTACCGCTATACATTGCGCCAGATTATTTTCGTATTGCCTAAAAATGCTTCCGCAGCACAGGTCAACCAACGCCGCGCTCAGGCACAAAATTTGCGCGCAAACTTTAAATCCTGTGATAATGGAATCGCGCAAGCACACAAAATGCGCGATGTTGCCGTTAAAGCACCCGTTTACCGCACCTCTGCACAGTTTGGCGCAGGGTTTTATGAACAAGTCAAAAAAATGAACGTCGGTCAGGCAACCCAGCCAGACCGTAACGAATTCGGTATTGAAATTGTTGCCATTTGCGACAAAGTAGAAATTCGTGATGACTCGCTGATCCGCAATAAAGCGCAAATGGATCTGGCTGAAAGCACACTGAAAGATAAGGCTGATAATTACGTTAAAACCCTGCGCGAAAAAGCTGTTGTTGTTTATCGCTGATGGCATTACCGCTTGCACTTACCCTGGGGGAGCCAACGGGAATTGCACCCGAACTCGCCTTGAAAGTTTGGCTACAGCGCCTTTGTGACAATGTACCGCCCTTTCTGCTTTATGCTGATCCGCAATTTATGCAGGAGTACGCGCAAACTTTGGGCTGGACGGTGCCAATTGAAGTGGCAACGCCGGAAACCACAGCGGCAACTTTTGCAAAAGCCCTGCCGGTGCGGCCTTTAGAGCATCGCGTTCAAAGCAACTGTCCCCCTGCATTGAATGCACCAGCGGTGATTGAATCCATTGACCTTGCGGTGCAGGATGCGGTTAAAGGCCGGGCGCAAGCCGTTGTCACCAATCCCATTGCAAAGTCATATCTGATGGCACAAGGCTTTGCCTTTCCTGGTCATACAGAATATCTGGGTGCGCTGGCGCACCAGCATGGATTCCCGATTTCTCCCCCGGTGATGATGCTCTGGTGCGATGAATTGGCCGTCATTCCCATCACGGTGCATATGCCATTGCAGGCTGTGCCAACGGCTTTAACGCACGAACGCATTGTTCATGCGGGGCGCACAGCGCATCATCATTTTAAAACATGGTTTGGCATTGAACAGCCCCGCCTTGCCTTTACAGGGCTCAACCCCCATGCCGGAGAAGACGGCTTGCTGGGCAATGAAGAAAACACCACCATCGCACCTGCACTTGCAGCCTTGCGCGCTGAAGGTATTGATGCGCAAGGGCCTTTTCCTGCCGATACACTGTTTCACGCAGCAGCCCGTCAGCGTTATGATGTGGCGCTGGCCATGTATCACGATCAGGCGCTTATACCCATCAAAACACTGGCTTTTGATCGCGGCGTGAATGTTACACTGGGGCTACCCTTCGTGCGCACGTCACCGGATCATGGTACGGCCTTTGATATTGCGGGCAAAGGGTGTGCTGACCCTTCAAGTCTGCTCGCAGCCCTGCGTCTGGCCAACCGTCTTACTGTAGAGAGGTCTGCATGAGCGCCATTGATGATCTGCCCCCTTTGCGCGATGTCATTCAACGGCATGGCCTTTCCGCGCGGAAAAGTCTGGGGCAGAATTTTATTCTTGATCTGAACCTTACCGCCAAGATTGCCCGTGCGGCAGGGTCGCTGGAAAACCATACCGTGATTGAAGTGGGTCCGGGTCCGGGGGGGCTTACGCGCGCTTTGCTGGCGTGTGGCGCCAAACGTGTGATTGCCATTGAAAAAGACTCCCGCGCCATTGCTGCATTGCACGAAATTGCCGATCATTATCCCAACCGTCTTGAGATTATTGAAGCCGATGCGCTCGAATGCGATATGGTGGCTTTATCGCAAGGCGAACCGACCCGCATTGTGGCCAATCTCCCCTACAATGTTGGTACGAAATTGCTGGTTGAGTGGCTCACACAAGAAACATGGCCGCCTTTTTGGGAATCGCTCACGCTGATGTTTCAACGGGAAGTGGCTGACCGGATTGTTGCCCACATGGGTACCGATAATTATGGCCGGTTGGGTGTGCTGGCTGGCTGGCGCGCCCATGCGCATATTGCTTTTGATGTTCCGCCTTCTGCCTTTGTGCCGCCGCCTAAGGTGCGTTCTGCCGTGGTGCATCTTGTGCCGCGCATTTCACCGTTTCCCTGCCCTTTGAAAGAATTGGAAGCTGTAACGCAAAAAGCGTTCGGCCAACGGCGGAAAATGCTGCGCCAAAGCCTGAAAGGGCTGTTTGAAAATCCCATTGAAATTCTTGAGCAAGAAGGTCTTTTGCCCACCATGCGCGCGGAAGAAGTTTCTATTGCGGGTTATGCTGCCCTTGCCTGTCGCCTGGAGCGCAAAAACGGATAAATTTTCTTGAGTGCAACGTCTTAGTACAGAGCAAAACTGCGCTGCTGCGGCTTAATGTGATTGCATAAAAAAACCCGATGCTCTGCGCATCGGGTTTTTTGCTGTTCGTCTCTTCTTAGACAGAATAATACATTTCAAACTCAACCGGATGCGGTGTCTGTTCAAAACGGTTTACATCGTGCATTTTCAGCTCAATGTAGCTGTCAATCTGATCTTGGGTAAACACGTCACCTTTTTTCAGGAATTCGCGGTCTTTATCCAAAGCCATCAGCGCTTCACGCAAGGATGCGGCAACGGTCGGGATTTTTTTCAATTCGCGCGGTGGCAGATCGTAAAGGTCTTTATCCATAGCAGCGCCGGGATCAATCTTATTGGTGATTCCGTCAAGACCTGCCATCAGGAGAGCCGCAAAAGCAAGGTATGGGTTTGCGGTAGGATCAGGGAAACGCACTTCCACACGCTTTGCTTTTGGCGAAGACGTAAAGGGAATGCGGCAAGACGCGGAACGGTTACGGGAGGAATACGCCAGCAATACAGGCGCTTCATAACCCGGAACCAGACGCTTGTAAGAATTGGTGCTTGGGTTGGTGAATGCGTTCAGTGCTTTTGCGTGCTTAATAACGCCCCCGATGAACCACAGGCATTCCTGGCTGAGATCCGCATATTTATTGCCTGCAAAAACAGGTTTGCCTTCTTTCCAGATGGACAAATGGCAGTGCATACCGGAACCGTTATCGCCATACACCGGCTTTGGCATAAAGGTTGCGGTTTTGCCGTAGCTTTGCGCAACGTTGTGGATGCAATATTTGTAAATCTGCATCTGATCCGCAACGGTGACCAGTTCCGCAAATTTGATACCCAGTTCGTGCTGGGCGGATGCCACTTCGTGGTGATGCTTTTCAACGCTCACGCCCATTTCAGCAATGGCCGCCAGCATTTCGCCGCGCATATCTTGGCAAGAATCCAGCGGTGGTACAGGGAAATAGCCGCCTTTAATGGGAATACGGTGGCCGTTATTGCCGCCTTCGTAATCCGTATCGGAATTGATTGGCAACTCGGTTGAATCCAGCTTGAAGCCTGTATTGTAAGGGCCTGTGGCATATTTCACATCATCAAAGATGAAAAATTCCGCTTCAGGGCCAACATAGACGGTATCACCAATGCCGGTTGATTTCAGATAAGCTTCTGCTTTGCGTGCTGTGCCGCGTGGATCGCGCACATATGCTTCGCGGGTTGTTGGCTCAAGAACATCGCAAACAATCGACAGCGTTGAAGCCGCAAAAAACGGATCAAGGGTTGCAGATGTCGGATCTGGCATCAGGCACATGTCGGATTCGTTGATGGCTTTCCAGCCCGCAATGGAAGAACCGTCAAACATGACGCCTTCTTCAAACAGCTCTTCGTCAACGATGGATACATCGAATGTCACATGCTGCCATTTTCCGCGCGGATCTGTGAAACGGAAATCGACATATTTTACATCGTTATCCGCAATAAACTTCAGAACGTCCTGAACCGTTTTCATTAAAGCTTCCCTTTTATTGTCATGCTGATTGTGTTAAATGTGCCGTATTAAACAGCATCAGTGCCTGTTTCACCCGTCCGGATGCGGATTACCTCATCCACCGTTGAAATAAAGATTTTTCCATCGCCAATGCGGCCTGTTTGTGCAGCTTTGCGAATTGCTTCTACTGCTCTTTCAACCGCTTCATCTGACAACACAATTTCAATTTTTACCTTGGGTAGAAAATCCACCACATATTCCGCGCCGCGATACAGTTCTGTGTGCCCTTTCTGGCGACCAAACCCCTTGGCTTCGGTGACGGTTATTCCCTGCACACCCACTTCCTGCAAGGCTTCCTTCACTTCATCAAGCTTGAAGGGTTTGATGATGGCTTCTATTTTTTTCATTGCTCTTTCCAGCCTTTCACAAAACGCCATATGTTGCATAAGCCTTTCCAAAAAGCTCTGCACGTATGCGCTTACTGTTTATCTTTCTGCCAGTTTTTTTGAATTTTTGTTAGGTTATTTTGAGACTATTATGCTTAAAAAGAATTCACCCTGCCTAAAAATTAGGCGGAAAAGGTCTATAAAGCTGCGTTATCAACTGTTTTCTCTCGAAACGCAGCGAGTGGCGCGGCCATGACTTCTTTTTTAGCCCCCGTATTTGCATCACCTGTTAATTTTGGAGGCGTAACGCATGGGTGCTGTGCCTCTTCTCTGCGGATAATTTTCATTCAGCCTGTGAACTCTTTTATGCCATTCGCTGTTATTTTGGCAAAGTACAATACCGCGAGAGCATCATGTCTGAAAATAAGATCACTTGTCAGCGCCCACTTCGGACGTCTCGTCCTTATTGGCAGACCACGCCCAATATTGCTGTACGCACACGCAACAAACCATCATCCTCCCATTATGACGTCATTATCATAGGGGCAGGCATTAGCGGAGCGCTGATTGCTGATGCTCTCATGAACAACAAACGCCGCATTGCCATTATTGACCGCCGGGCACCTGTTCTGGGGAGCAGTATGGCGAGTACTGCCATGATCCAGCATGAAATTGACGTTCCTTTGTTCAAACTTTCCAAACATATGCAAAAAACAGATGCCGAAAGAGTATGGCTTCGTTCTGCAAAAGCGGTTGATGCTCTGATAACCCGCGTTCATGAACTTGGTATTTCCTGCCACATGCAACGCAAGAAAACACTTTATCTTGCAGGCAATGCTTATGGCCTTCGTGCGTTAAAGGCCGAGGCTGAAGCCCGACGCTCCATTGATTTAAAGGCTGATTTTCTTGATGCAAATCAGCTAAAAACACAATTTCAGATTGACCGCACCGCGGGGATTGTCAGTGATGTATCTGCTTCCGCAAACCCCGCCCAACTCACTGCCGGGCTTTTGCGGTCAGCAGCTAGCCGTGGAGCTGAAATCATTCAAAATACGGAGATCACCGATTTTATCTCTCTGAATGATAAAGTTGTTCTTGCCACATCAACCGGAGCCCTTCTCACAGCTTCCCATGCCATTTTCTGCACTGGATACGAATTTCTTAAAGCGCTTGCGCACAAAGAACACCGCATTATTTCGACATGGGCTATCGCCACCAACACACACGCCAATCCACCTTCATGGCTCCATGATTTTCTCGTTTGGGAAGCTTCTGATCCTTATCTTTATTTCCGTATGGCAGATAATGGCCGTATCATTGCAGGGGGTGAAGATGAAGATTCTGGCGATGCTTATAAAGATGAAGAAAAACTCAAAATAAAATCCCAGAATATCATTGAAAAGATACGCTCGCTTACAGGATTTACTCTTGGGAAACCCGCCCATTCATGGGCAGCCGCTTTTGGGTCTACCACACTTGGCATTCCCATGATTGGAGAACTTCCTAAATTTCCCAATGTGTATGCGGCAATGGGCTATGGGGGCAATGGGATTACCTTTAGCAAAATTGCAGCGGAAATTATTGCATCTCAGCTCAACGGAAAAGATGATCCAGACGCAAAACTTTTTCCCTTCCGCTAAGCTTCCGCCCGTTTAATTTTTCACATCCCAAAGATGACCGCAGAGTCGGAAAGGATTGCTGAAATGACGATAAGGGTGCTTCTGCCATAGCGCATTTCCAGTGTTGAGCATTTTAAGATGCCATCACCATCATCCAGACTGCCATGGCAATCATCATCACATTTTCAGTAAAGGATACGAAACCAAGCGGCACATTGCTGCTACTGCCCACGCAAGCGCATTTCATTTCACGTTTGTCAATATACACGGCTTTGAATACAGATATTGCGCCTATTGATCCAATAAATAACGCAATGGGAATCGATAGCCACATTAACGCGTGGGCAATCATCAACACCCCTGCCGCGGCTTCAAGAAAAGGGTACAGATAGGCATAAGGTACCCAACGACGCGCCAACAGATCATAACCCAGAAACATGGAAGAAAATTTTTCCACATCTTGCAATTTGAGCATTGCAAGCAGACACATACTAAACGCAATGAACCATTCAGCAGCGCGCACGGTCAGCATGTTTCCCAGCATGGCGTAACTTGTTGCCAAGGCCATTAACGCTGCAATAGAAAATACAGCAATCACCGGCTTGTAGCTGGTCTTTTTCAGATCAGAGACTTTCTTTCCAAAATGCCGCCGCAAATCGTCGTAACCACCGATACGCTCACCGTCTATAAAGGTTTGCGGTGTGGTACGAACATCGTGCCGGGCTTTGAAAGCTTCCGTTTCTTCGCGCGTGGTCAGCCACACATCATCAACTGTATAGCCTTTACGCTCCAGTAAATATTTTGCCTTGATTCCATAGGGGCAATGGTGTTTCGGCATCATCATGCGGTAAAGCGTAGCGGTTTTTTTCATAAGCTCTCTTTGTTTCCAGATTTCAGGATAAGCCACGTTTGCTTATATCCAACACCTGCTTATTACTTACGGTAACATGAAAATTGCCTGTTTGCCATTTTGCCTTTTTTTATAATGGTTTGTCACAGATCATGCGTATTGCAATCTCCCTTGGATTGGCAGTGTGTACGCCATGTGCTGAAAGCCTCTTTGGCACGGCGTGTATAGCTTTGCTTGCGGGCAATACCCCGCGCCGTACCGCGCAATCTTTTCCCGTTTTCATCCCGTGGCGCCTGATCCGGCTCTGGAAACAGGCCAAAATTGATGTTCATCGGTTGGTAGCTGCGCGGGCCTTCGCCTTCAACTGAAAGATGACCGCCCGTGATGTGATTGAGCAAAGCACCCAGCGCCGTTGTTGCCGGTGGACGGGGCAACGCTTCGTTGATGGCAAACAGGCCGCTTAACAAGCCTACGGCGCAGCTTTCAACATAGCCTTCGCAGCCGGTGATCTGGCCGGCAAAGCGCAGACGTGGCAGCGCCTTAAGCCGCAGAACCGGATCAAGCACCTGAGGGCTGTTCAGATATGTGTTGCGGTGTAAGCCGCCAAGGCGTGGAAATTCAGCGTTTTCCAAACCGGGAATCATTTTGAAAATACGGATTTGCTCGGCGTATTTCAATTTTGTTTGAAAGCCGACCATATTATAGAGCGTTCCCAGTGCATTATCCTGCCGGAGCTGAACAATGGCATAGGATTTGATTTCAGGGCTGCGCGGATTGGTGAGGCCAACCGGCTTCATGGGTCCATGCCGGAGAGTTTCAACACCGCGTTCAGCCATTACCTCAATGGGCAAACAGCCATCAAAATAAGGTGTAGTGGCTTCCCATTCTTTAAAGGAGACTTTTTCAGCCGTGAGCAGAGCCGCAACAAAAGCCTCGTACTGGGCTTTATCCATGGGACAGTTGATATAATCTGCACCTGTACCGCCCGGCCCTACTTTATCATAGCGGGATTGCCGCCATGCAATGTCCATATCAATACTGGACGTCAGAACAATGGGGGCAATCGCATCAAAAAACGCCAGTGAATCTGCACCGGATACAGCACTGATGGCTTCCGCCAGAGCCGGAGAGGTCAAAGGTCCTGTGGCAATAATCACATTGCCCCATTCTTCGGGAGGCAAGCCCTTTACTTCTTCGCGGCTGATGGTAATCAGCGGATGTTCTTCCAAAGCCTGGGTAACGTCAGCAGAAAATCCTTCACGGTCAACGGCCAGAGCGCCGCCTGCGGGTACCTGATTGGCATCCGCGCAGCGCATGATAAGTGAATTGAGCTGGCGCAACTCCCAGTGCAACAAGCCAACAGCATTGTTTTCATGGTCATCGGAACGGAAGGAATTGGAACAGACCAACTCGGCAAGATGGTCTGTTTTATGAGCGTTGGTTGTGGTCTGTGGCCGCATTTCATGCAGAACCACCGGCACGCCAGCCTGTGCTGCCTGCCATGCGGCCTCTGAACCTGCAAGCCCACCACCAATAATATGAAGTGTTTTGGAAATATTTTGTGTGTTCATGCAAGGGTTTTATCGCAGGATTCCCGTTGCAGCAAGAGCAATAAACAGCACAATAAATATGCATTAAAAAACAGGTGATAACGTTTGTTTTTCTTGATTTTCATACTTGCAGTTGCGCTAAAAACGGCTTAAAGAGTTGCGCATGGTCACGGAGTGTAGCGCAGCCCGGTTAGCGCACTAGTCTGGGGGACTAGGGGTCGTGGGTTCAAATCCCGCCACTCCGACCATTTTACTTAAATATCAAGACATTGTATGCAGCTCTGCGATGCGCGCTACATTCTCCACTCTGGAAAATAACCCGCAGTAGCTCTCTCTCTATATATATATATGCACGAACGCAATAGAGAGAGAAAATGTGTCTGGTTCGGCGACTGGGATAGCTCTTGCAAAGGTTTCAATCTTCACAGGGCAACATCCTCCTTCGTCGTCAAATACCTCCGAAATCGTTTCTGAGTTCGTTATTCTATCTCCGCAATTGCAATATTGTGCGATTTTGCGCCAATACCGTAACGTCTTCTCGGTGAGAGATAAGCCTAACAAAGATAACCTGAGACATACAAATGATTATATGGCTCAGGTTATGAGTTTTTCTTTTAGCGAATTTTATCAAAGGCCGCTGAAAAGCCTTCCAATGAAACCGGCACTTTGACTTCGCGTCCTGAAAGATCCTTTACAACAACATTCACGCTTTCTGCCTTGCGCAAGCTTGCAATGGTATTGTCTTTCAATTCACCCTCTGCGTAGCATCCACCACCATCGCATGTACGGAATGCAAGGTTTTCCAAGGCTGCATTCCCCACCTCCAGCTTGAGGCCATCAGGCAGATTGATGCCAAAAGGCACCTGAACCGCAGCAAAAGGCCGACGGTTATTATCAGGAATCCGCACGGTCATAGAGGCTAGCAACTGTCCTGTATTGGTCATCACAACCCGCTGCTGCATCAGGCATTCCAAATTTCCTTTGCGGCCATCGGTGACACAATTGGCGCTCCACGGTTGCGGCTGAGGCTGCGCCTGCCCCTGTTGTGGTGCCGCATTTCCGGCGGGAGCCTGGGCAAAAGCAGGCATTCCTACCATTCCGAAGGCAATGAGGGCGGATCCAAAAAATTTAATGCTCTTGTTTTTCATTCTATCCCGCTCGTTATTTTATATTTCTTACAGAGGAGTAAAGCCGATTCTCTTTCCGGCAATTTCTCCTATTTAAACATGTTATTTCTAAAAAGAGTGTTGCTCAACCGTTTATTCCGGCTTGAGTTTTTTTTCTTCAAACGCAATGGACCATTCAATAATAGCGCGCCAAAGATGCTCTGCGAGTTCTGGATCCACGTCCTGCTCTGACGCATAAGCGCGAACGTTTGCCAGCACTTCGTCCACCCGTTCATTGATCCTTGCGGGGAGTTGTTCGCGCTGTTTGATGTCAATCACTTCCCTGATGCATTGGGTACGCTGCGCAAGCAGATCAATCAATGCTTTATCAAGAGTATCAATGCGTTGGCGTAAATCGGAGAGCTGCTGCATGGTATAGCTTTTCCTTTTTCAATTCCACCGTGGTGAGGCAAGCAAAAGAAAAGCCAGTCAGCGATGCTAGCTGGCTTGCACGTTATGAACAAGGGCGATCCATTACCACCATTTTTGCGCCTGTGGCAGCGTTCCGGCAGCACTTTCCAGCACCGTTGCGCCGGCAATCAGCGTTTCCTCGTCAAAGGGTCGGCCAATCAGCTGCAAACCAAGCGGCAAACCATCGGAAGACATTCCCGCTGGCACCGAAACGCCCGGCAGACCCGCCATATTCACCGTGACCGTAAACACGTCATTGAGATACATTTCGATGGGGTCAGCTTTGCCTTTTGAGCCCAGTTCAAACGCCGTTGAAGGCGTGGTGGGAGTCAGCACCATATCCACACCGGAAGCAAAAGCGGTATCGAAATCCTGCTTGATTAAGGTGCGGATTTTCTGGGCTTTTACATAATAAGCATCGTAATATCCCGCAGAAAGCACATAGGTACCAATCATGATGCGGCGGCGTACTTCCTTACCAAAACCAGCGGCGCGGGTATTTTCATATACGGCATTGATGTCTTTTCCGGCTTGGCGCACGCCGTAGCGAATACCGTCATAGCGCGCCAGATTGGAAGAGGCTTCTGCGGGCGCCACAATATAATAGGCCGCCAAAGCGTAGGATGTATGCGGCAGAGAAATTTCCACGATTTCCGCACCGGCATCACGCAGCCATTGCGCGCCCCGCTCCCATAAGGATTCAATTTCCGCAGGCATTCCTTCAACGCGGTATTCTTTTGGAATGCCGATTTTCAAACCTTTGATGGAACGGCCGACAGCCTGTTCAAAGTCCGGTACGGCCAGATCAACGGATGTTGAGTCTTTGGGGTCATGGCCTGAAATTGAACGCAGCATAATGGCGGTGTCGCGCACAGTGCGGGTAAAGGTTCCGGCCTGATCGAGGGAGGACGCAAACGCAACCGTACCCCAGCGTGAGCAACGGCCATAGGTTGGTTTCAAGCCAACAGTGCCCGTGAATGCAGCCGGTTGACGGATGGAGCCACCAGTATCGGTGCCGGTTGCGGCCACGCAAAGCCGCGCAGCCACAGCGGAGGCAGAGCCGCCTGAAGAGCCGCCAGCAGTCAGTTTGGCATTCGAGCCTTGCGCTTTCCATGGCGATACCGCAGGGCCAAAGCAGGATGTTTCATTGGCCGAACCCATGGCAAATTCATCGCAATTGAGTTTGCCCAACATCACCGCGCCATCGCGCCACAGATTTGCCGTGACGGTTGATTCATAGGCCGGTACAAAATTTTCCAAAATTTTAGAACAGGCTGTGGTGCGGACACCTTGCGTGGCGAACATATCCTTGATGCCAAAGGGAATCCCCTCCAGATCGCCGCCTTGTTTGGCCGCAAGACGTGCATCGGACTGCTTTGCCATTTCCAGTGCTTTTTCAGGCGTTTCAAGCACATAGGCGTTGAGTGCTCGCCCTTCTTCCATGGCATTCAGATAGGCTTGCGTGAGTTCTGTAGAAGAAAATTCACCGTTTTTCAGGCCGTCACGCGCTTGGGCGAGAGTAAGATCATTCAGTTTAGACACGGGCGCTTACTCCACAACCTTCGGCACAACAAAGAAATCGCCTTCGCGTTCGGGGGCATTTCCTAAAACCAGTTCAGGAATGTTGCCATCATTGACCGCATCCGGGCGCATCGCAAGACTGGAAGGAATGACCCCTGTCATAGGCGCTACATCCGAAACGTCCAGATCACCAAGCTGTTCCACAAACGAAATGACGGCATTCACTTCGTCTTTCAAGGATGCAACTTCGGTATCGGTGACAGCAATGCGCGCCAAACGCGCTACACGCCGCACTGTCGTTTCGTCAACGGCCATTGGGACATTCCTTTCACATATAAAGAGCGTTTTGTGTAACACTCCCGTGCGGTGTACGCAATACGTTCTAAACTGTAAAAGGCTCGCCTTTCACAGGAACAAGCACCCGCGTGCTGGGAATATCCTGCATGGATTTAAGGAATTTATCCGCGTTGGCATCAATCACCGGAAAGCTCCCGTAGTGGCAGGGAATTACGGTTTCCAGCGTCAAAAATTCCCGGCACGCATAGGCGGCGTGTTTGGCGCCCATGGTATAGCGATCACCAATAGGCAAAATCCCGACCTGTGGTTTGTAAAGATCATTGATGAGTTTCATGTCCGAAAACAGTGCCGTATCGCCCGCATAATAAAGGGTTGCGCCATTATCAGGAATAATGACAATGCCTTGGGGCTGGCCGAGGTAATGGCCTGTTCCGTTTACAACCGCCCCCGATGAATGAAAGGCCTGCACCAGAGAGACCGAAAAGCCGCCCTGATCCACAATGCCACCGGTGTTCATTTCATCGGTTTTTTGCAAGCCGCGTTCGGCAAGCCATTGGCATAATTCCGGATTGGCAACCACTTTTGCGCCGGTCGCCTGAGCAATGGCCAGCGTGTCACCAATGTGATCTTCATGCCCGTGGGAAAGCAGAATATGGGTTGCGCCTTTGCTGGCCTGTCTTACATCGCCGTCAAATGCCGGATTGCCTGTCATAAACGGGTCAATCAGCACCACTTTGTCGGCAATTTCAATCCGAAAGGCCGAATGTCCAAACCATGTCAGCTGCATTGTGGTTGATTCCCTTTTATGCTTTTTACGCCTTTTCTTGTATTCAAAGTAACTTTGCTCTTTCATGCAAGGGCATATCCGCATCTTGCGGCGGTTTAACGCATTCTCTAGCGGCGTTCCAATCGCATGATTATTGTATCTATCTCAGGCTATAGGAGAAGAATGTTTGCGGCATCGTGCAGATTCCGCTTGCCCTTTGTGTGCAAGGCTGCGCATAAAACAAGCTGTTTTTCATAAGGTTCTAGCCGAATGTCCGCTCCTGTTCTCCCTTTGCGTGATGCCGCCGAAATACTGCCTGTATCGGGGAGTCTGCTGGGGCTTGACCTTGGCACCAAGACCATCGGCGTTGCGGTGTGTGATACCACGCGGCGGATTGTAACGCCGGTTGAAACCATCGCCCGCAAGAAGTTTTCCATTGATATTGTGCGGCTGAAAGAACTGGCAGAGATGCGCAGCATTTGCGGGTTTGTGTTGGGCTTGCCGTTGAATATGGATGGCTCGGAAGGCCCCCGCGCGCAATCCACCCGTGCCTTTGCGCGCAACATGGCAGAGCATACGGATTTGCCTATTCTGTTCTGGGACGAGCGGCTTTCCACCATGGCGGCCGAGCGTTTTTTAATCGCGCAGGATGTCAGCCGCAGCCGCCGCGCCAAGGTGATTGACCAGCACGCAGCCCTTTACATTCTTCAAGGAGCGGTGGATCTGCTGCGCAGCCTACAGCAGCAATAACGCTTTACCTTTACATGAAATAAATGCAGCAAAGCATTGTTTTTAATAAATTATTTTGGCATTTTACCAGATGCGCGCAGTACAAAGGCAATCACTTCAGCAACCGCAACAAACATGGTTTCAGGAATTTCCTGATCCAGCTCCACCTGTGAGAGAGCTTCGGCAAGGGAGGCATTTTCTTCAATATGCACCCCGGACGCTTGTGCGGTTTCGATGATTTTTTCAGCAATCATGCCTTTGCCGGAAGCCACCACGCGCGGAGTGCCGGGGTGGTCGTAGTGCAGCGCAACCGCCAGACGCCGTGCGCGGGATTGGCCTGTTTCAGCATCGGCGGCATTGTCAAAATCTTCTGTGCTCATGTTTTTTGATCCAGAAAATAACCGCTGGCAGCTTTGTTTCCGTTGTGCGCTGGCGCTTCGTTGGGCTTACCGGCGCGGCAATTGAGGTCATGCACTTCAAAATTGGCACCTGCAAGCGCATCACGCAGATCCAGCATGTTGGCTTGCAAGATTTCTGCGGCCTCTGCACGTTCTGCCCAGAGCGAGACATTGGCCACATCCCCGCGTAATGTTACATGGGCATGAACCGCGCCCAGAGGCTCGAATGAAACCGCAAATTTTGCCTGCCAGGACTTGCCCTTACCGTCTTTGTCATCGCTATTGCCATCGCCTGCATCCTGTTCAATATGAAACTGGATGATGGCATTTTGTCCATTCATCAACACGGGCGCTTCAAAAATGACCGGCTGACCTACCCCGTCCGCGCGTCCCATGCCGCGCTCTGCGCCTTCGGGCAGCGATGCCCATTGCAACAGCCCTTGCCGCGCCAGAGCGGCTTCGGTTTGAGCCAGCATTTTTGCACCGAGTTGCTGGAGCGACATATCTTTTACACTGCTCATATCATTTCCGGCCTGTGCTACCGGATTGCCGACAGGACGCGGCGGTGAGGGTCGCCGCGCCACAGCCGAGACAGCCTGAATCGCTTCCACCCCCGACCCCATCCATTGCACCAGCGCATGGCGTAAACCGGAGAGCGCATTCTTCAGATTAGTGGCTGGCAGGGGTAAACCTGCTCCCGCAGCGGACAGATTGAGTGCAGGTTTTGCGGAAAAATCGGCAACCGGCTTTGCCGCACTTCCGCTTGAGCCGGATGCCCGCATCACCGCCTGTTTAAGCATATCGAGGGTTACCGGCGCTCCGGCGGGCAGCGTTATGCCCATCAGACGCGCAACGGCATCCACAACCATAGGCGATCCTCCTCCAGCAAGCGTGAGCGGTGTTCTGGCTATGGAACTATCCACCGCAGGAACGCCGCCAGAAGGGATTGGCGGTGGCGGTGCGGCATTGCGAGCAGCCTGTTGTTCCACAAGACCCGTCAGTGCTTTTTCAATCGCAGCCGGTGATGGCATGGTATTCAGTGTTGGAAATCCCAATAGCTTCAGCGCTGTATCCACGGTTGGTGTGGCTGAAACTGGCAGAGCGCCAGCGCCTGATGGCTGCACGGCATTGGGGCTTACGAACAGTCCTGATTGCGCCAGAGCCATGCGCACATCTGCGGCACTGACTGTCTGGCCAAGAGGGATTTGCGCGGCGATTACCCGTTCGGCGGCTTGCAGCACACTGTGAGGAAAAACTGGCGTATTGCCTGAAAGTGCGGGAGCGGGCGTTAATCCACCCTGCCCCGGACTTTGCCCCGGATCCTGACTCTGCCCCTGCAAACGCAACCCTTCCACCATGTGCTGCGCCCGATGCGGAAACAGGCTTTCAACCAAAGGATTTACCGGCGCACTGGGAGCAGCGGCCGTTGGCAAAGCCGTGGTGCGCATCAGATCCATGGGCGGGCTGAAATGTGCCACAGCGTGTTTCAGACTTGAAAACAGCGGCAGCATACTGTCTTGACGGGTAACGGCTGCGGTTACCGCCTGCCCGATCACCTGCCGCACCACTTCCGATACCTGCTGAGGGATCTGCACCTTTGGCAATTCGGGCAAAGGCATCTTTGCTGTGCCAGCAACTCTTCCTGCACTGTGCGCTGCCACCATTTCCGCCAAGAAGCTGGCGCTCTGGGCGTTGATGGCATTGGCTGTTGCGGTAAAGCGTTGGTTATTGTTCACGCCAGCACTCACCACGGTCGCAGAGGCGGTTGCATTGACGGGAGCGATTGAAGGCGGCAAGGTCAGCTTTAAAGGCGCATTGCCTTGCGGAACCTGAATAACCACAGCAATGCCAACCTGCAAAGGCACAGAAGGCTTAATATCAACCGTACCGGCGGGAGTGGTGAGGCGCACCGCGCCATTGTCCAGCACCTGCGAAACCTGCGCTGTTACTGTTTGGCCAGGAACCAGTATTGCCTGAGCGGGTACAGCCGTGTTTACCGCTTGCGCATTTGCGGCTGCATTCACCGCAGCAGCGGCAGCCGTCTGGGAGGCAGGTGGCGCGGGAGAAACTGCTGTAGCAGCGGTTACAGCAGGCGTTATTGGTGTTATCGAAAACCCATTCGCCACAGTATTTTCCTTAAATTCCGATTTAAAGAATAACGCTAACCCACTTTATTATAACATAAAAAAAGCACTCTTAAACCAAAAGGAAAAGCATATTCTTTTCCAAGCATTCTAGCATGAAAAGCTTTAATATTTTTAACACACCGCAAGAGCATAAAAAAGAGTGCCATCACAGCACCCTTTTAACCACCATATATTTTATAGCCCAAGGCATATAATCATTTTATATATCTCAGGCTACAGGGTCACAGAGACGCCTTATAAGCGGTAGCGGATCTGGTCTGTCCAGAATCGCTCCAGACGCAGCAGCGCAACGTTAAGGGTGCGGAATTCGTCGGCACCAATACCACCAACCTGCTCGATTGATTTTATATGCTTGGTATAGATGGCATCCACCACATCATGGATTTCCTGACCGGCATCCGTCAGGCTGATCCGCACCGACCGGCGATCCATCCGTGAGCGTTGATGATGCAAGAACCCTGCTTCAACCAGTTTTTTCAAGTTGTAAGAAACGTTGGAACCCAGATAGTATCCACGGGTGCGCAATTCGCCAGCGGTAAGCTCGGAGCCGCCAATATTGTAAAGCAGCAGCGCTTGCACGCTGTTGATGTCGGAGCGTCCACGGCGGTCAAATTCATCCTTGATGACATCGAGCAATCTGCGGTGCAGACGCTCAACCAGCGTCAGCGATTCCAGATATAATGGACGAATGCCATTTTGATTTTCCTGCGTTTCCGTAGCGCTCTCATTTACGCGTGCCACATTCTTCATCACTCACCCTCACTCTCGTTCTCGGAATATGGTGGTCACCAAATCAAAGAATTAGTTGTCTTGCTATGAAATTTAGCCGCAAGTGATAAAAATGTCCTTAAACATTAGAATTAAATTTGCATTTATTTTCAAGACTCAACAAAAGATGATCAATCATGGATAATAAAGTATTAACCGATCTAAACAATTGGTAAATAATTGCGTTATACAGTGCTATAAAGGAACAATATTCTGAAATAGACTAATATTGTTTCAGAATCTACTTCGTATTATTTGCAACTTTCCAGGTAAGCCATAAATAACCTGACATTAAAGCAAGCTCCAGAATCAGCAGTGGCCAGAGGTGGCTATAAGCCCCCTGAAAACCGGCAATGGTCAAAATCTGGCTGGCCACAGCCAATAGCCACAATACGGCTCCCCATGAGGACGTCAGCCACAGGCCAACGCCAGCCACAGGATCAAGAACCGAAAAATAGATGGTAATAATCTGGTGCTGGGTACTGGTTTCAGTAAAGACAAAACCGTTGCCATCCAAAAGACCCAGCAACACGGCCCAATGATAAATTCCCTTGGTAAGCTGGAAAATTGCAGTCAGCCGCAAAAACCAGATAAGAGCAATGTTCCATGGCACCACAAAGCGCGGGCTTTTTGTGCTGCTGGCTGGTTTTGAATTGTTGGGCGGTGCAATCATCAATGATCCTGTCGTTAAAAAACATCGGCTATCGTTGCACAAATCCCTGCGCTATGAAACAACGGCAATGCTTTTTGCATTATGTAATACTGCCGCGCCCATAAACCTGATCCGCACGCCGCTCGAACGCTTCGGCAAATTTCATATAGGCGCGTTCAAAAACGGCTCCTACAGTCATGGAAAGCAGACGGGATTTCATTTCCCAGTCAATAAAAAAAGTAATGTCACAGGCTTGATCGCTTGCAGGATGAAACTGCCAGATATTGTTGAGATGTTTGAAAGGCCCGTCAATATATTCAACAACAATCCGGAAATTGTGTTTCTCAAGCCGCACACGGCTGACAAACGTTTCACGGAAAGGCCCATAAGCAACAGTCATATCCGCGAGCAGCACTTCGGCTTCATCGCCTGATGTCCGCTCACGCACCCGTAAGCGTTCACACAGCGGCACAAATTGCGGATATTTTTCCACATCCGCCACCAGATCAAACATCTTTTCGGCACTGTGCTGAACGCGGCGGGTTGTACGGTATTGCGGCATTAGCTTTCCTGATCCTACCGCGCGTTTTTCTGTTTTGCTGCCCTTGCAGCTTGAAGGCGCTCGAAATCTTCACCGGCGTGGTGGGATGAGCGGGTCAGTGGGCTGCTGGATACCATCAAGAATCCTTTGGCATAAGCAATGCTTTCGTAGGATTTGAATTCATCAGGTGTGACAAAGCGCTTGATGGGATGATGCTTGCGGGTGGGTTGCAGATATTGCCCGATGGTGAGGAAGTCAATATCGGCGGCGCGCAGATCATCCATGAGCTGCAGCACTTCGTTGCGCTCTTCACCGAGGCCAACCATGATGCCGGATTTGGTGAAAATGGTTGGATCAAGTTCTTTTACTTGCTGCAACAGGCGGATAGAGTGGAAATAGCGCGCACCGGGACGCACAGTCAGATACAGCGATGGCACACATTCCAGATTGTGGTTGAACACGTCGGGGCGCGCTTTTACCACTATTTCAAGGGCGCGGTCTTTGCGCAGGAAGTCGGGTGTCAGGATTTCAATGGTGGTTGCGGGGCTGCTCTCGCGGATAGCCTGAATGGTTTCGGCGAAATGCTGAGCGCCACCATCGGCCAGATCATCGCGATCCACGGAGGTAATCACCACATGTTTGAGCGCCAGTTTGGCAACGGCATCGGCAACGCGGCGCGGCTCATCACGGTCAAGCGGCTGCGGTATGCCGGTGCGAATGTTACAGAAGGCACAGGCGCGGGTGCAGGTATCGCCCATGATCATGAAGGTGGCGTGTTTTTTTGACCAGCATTCGCCAATATTCGGGCAACTGGCTTCTTCACATACGGTCACAAGTTTGTTGTCGCGGACAATGGCATTGGTTTCCCGCCATACCGGCGAGCCGGGCGCGCGCACACGAATCCAGTCCGGTTTGCGCAGCACGGCACTTTCGGGGCGGTTCTGCTTTTCGGGATGGCGTAGCTGGCGGCGGTCAGCGCCGTTTACAGTATCAAGGAGGGTTACCATAAAGAATGCCTAAGTATCATCATTACGTTGCTTGTTACATAACGGCTTTGCAGTGTTTTGTGAAGATGCAAACGCTGATTTTTAGGCGGTTAATGCACTTTCCGGCAGAGGGTTGATCTCCACCGACTCGCCACAGCCACATGCGGAGACCTGATTGGGATTGTTAAAGACAAAGCGCGCTGAAAATTTATCGGTTACGAAGTCCATTTCTGTTCCGAGCAGAAACAGCACAGCTTTGGGATCAATCAGAATGCACACGCCGTCATTTTCGATGACTTCATCCCCTGCCCTGATTTCAGTGGCGCGCTCCATGGTGTATTCCATACCGGCGCAGCCTCCCTTTTTAATGCCGACGCGCAAACCGGCAGCAGCGTCATCCGCATTTTCTAAAATTTCGCGCACCCGCGCCAGAGCGGTGGGAGTAACGCGCATCACCTGAGGGCGAGGACGAACAATGCTCATTTATTTCCCTTTTCCTTAACAACTTCAAATGATAAGCAAAAAGAAGCAAAAACACAAACTTTTTATAACAAAAAAAAGTTCAAGCAGTAACCCAATTCAAGTAATAAAATCCTCTTTGAATTTAAAGAGGCACGCGTAAAGGCTTTGCTAACTGAGGAATGATATTGTATATAGATATTATATGTTGATATGAGGTGTTGAATGGCTTGTATTCGGTGCGGGTGTATGGATCGTGTTCGCAATGGGGTTGTTAGAGGCGCCCAGCGTTGGAAATGCAAGTC
>JBMDXK010000033.1:0-35731 GCA_048594375.1 Methylopilaceae bacterium | reverse complement strand
AAGTCGGCACCATAGACGTAGATTCGGATGACGTGGATGCCTACGACCTCATCCTGAAAAACAAAGAGCGTCTGTTATCGTTTGCAGAGCCTGTACGCTTTATTTTCTCGCACTCAGCACTGCGTGAAGGCTGGGATAACCCCAACGTCTTCGTTATGTGCATGTTGAAGCACAGCGATAACACCATATCCCGCCGCCAAGAAGTCGGGCGGGGGTTACGGTTGTGTGTGAACCAAAATGGCGACCGTATAGATCACCCGGCCACTGTGCATGAAATTAACGTCCTGACCGTGGTTGCAAGCGAAAGCTATAAGGATTTTGTTGGCAACCTTCAGAGGGAAATTAGCGATTCACTGTCCGCGCGTCCCAGGAAGGCCGATGAAGCATATTTCACGGGCAAAACCATAAAAACGGATACGGGTACATTGCAGGTCACCCCTGCGATGGCGAAGCAGATATACAAATACTTGCTGAAAAATGATTACACGGATGATGCCGACCAGATTGCCGAAGCCTACCATCAGGCCAAGGCCGACGGTACGCTTGCGCCATTGCCAGAGGAATTGGCACCCCATGCGGAGCAAATTCTGGCACTGGTGGACAGCGTGTTCAGCGCAGGCCAGCTTCCAGATGTAGGTGATGATCGCAAACCAAAAACCAATCCTCTCAATGCAAACTTCAAGAAAAAGGAATTTCAGGAGCTATGGAGGCGCATCAATCGCCGCGCAGTGTATCGCGTAGAGTTTGATTCAGAAGAACTGATTGCGAACTGTATTAAGACGTTAAATAAAGAACTGCGTGTTTCTCCCCTGCAATACACTATCCAAACCGGCATACAAGGCGATCAGATAACTGATGCCCAGCTGAAACAAGGGGATGGCTTCCAGTTACAGGCAACCAGCACTGAAACGCATAATGCCTCTATTCATTCAATGGTTAAGTATGACCTGCTAGGTAAACTTGCCGAGAATGCGCACCTAACGCGCAGTACAGTGGCCACTATCTTCAAGGCGCTGGAGCCAGCTATTTTTGCCCAGTTTAAGCAGAACCCGGAACACTTCATTTCCGAGGCATCACGACTTATCAATGAGCAAAAAGCCACCATTATCATTGAGCGCCTGAGCTATGACGAAGTGGCTGGTAGCTATGACACCAACATCTTTACGACTGGGCAGAGCAAGCAGGACTTCACTAAGGCCAGCGAGAAACTGAAAAATCACATTTACGATTATGTGATTACGGATTCAAAAATTGAGCGGGCATTCGTGACGGAGCTGGATACCAGCGCGGAGGTGGTTGTTTATGCAAAACTGCCTCGCGGCTTCCTGATTCCAACGCCCGTGGGTGACTACAATCCAGATTGGGCTATTTCCTTCAAGGAAGGAACCGTGAAGCACATTTATTTCGTCGCAGAAACCAAAGGCAGCATGTCGTCAATGGATTTGCGGGAAATCGAAAAGACCAAAATCGAATGCGCCCGAAAGTTCTTTGATAAAATTAACCAGCGCATCGAGGCCGATAAGGTGAAATATGACGTGGTTGATAGCTATAGCCGATTGATGGACATAGTGGGCGTAAAAGCAACGGGGGCAATCTAAAATGACAAACGTATCCTAAAGGAAGGCGCCCTGGAGCTACTTGAGAAGCAGTTTGAATAAATGGGGCTATATATGGCCTTTTATATGCTTTAATGCTCTTTAATTGGTCGGATATGACCCCTAGTTGGTCTCCTATTGAAAAATATAATTATGGGCCATATAATACACTCTAACTAGATTTTTCGGGATAAGGTGTAGGATATGGCCCCAATTTTTGTGCAGGGCTTCACAACGGTACAGCGAGAATTGCGCGAGCTGGGTACGCGGATTGCCCGTATTCGCCTCAGCCGGAACCTCACTCAGGCGAGCCTTGCGCGCGAGACCGGCGTATCAGTCCGCAGCATCAAGCGGCTTGAGGCTGGCGAGAATGTCTCTCTCGACACCCTGATACGTGTGCTGGCGGCGCTCAACCTCGGTGATCGGCTGGCAGCAGCCTTGCCAGATCCCGATATCAGGCCGGTTGAGCGCATCAGGCATGAGGGGCATGAGCGCCAACGCGCTCGTGAGCGCAACGCCGTCCAGAAAGCAACTGACTGGGCGTGGGGAGAAGATGAAGCATGACGAACGCAACCGTTCGCCTTTGGGGCAAAGACATTGGCGCTGTGAGCTGGATCGAAGAGCGTGGCGTAGGCGTACCCATGTCGAAAACTGGATGCAATATGCCGATAAAGCAGGCGTTACCGAAAGCGTGGCAACTTTTATCCATAGAATGATGCGCAGGGGCATAGCCGCTCAAACTTGAGTTGCGCAAATACTGGTAAGAAGTCTATCTGGGTTCCATAAAACGGTTTTAGATGATCTGGAGGATTATAGATTGTCTATACCGATAACTACCGCAGTTACAACGCGCTTGATGTATTTGAATTTCACCATTTTTGTATCAATCACTCAACCCATTTTGGCGAGCAAAAACATAACCATATCAACGGCATTGAGAATTTAGCTACGCTGGCCGACGGCTCTGATCACAGACAAAACGCCACTTGCGAAAGTTCAACGGCGCACCCAAACGGTATTTTGAACTCTTCTTGAAAGAGTGCGAATGGAGATTTAATATTGGCAATCCGGCAGCGCTCCTCAAAGACCTCAAATCGCTGCTCAAAAAATATTATTAGATGTCAGCCCCTTCTATTAAATTTAAAAGCCAAGGCATGAAGTATGAGTAGTAATGCAGAGCTGTAAAATCAAAACAGAATTGTTTCATTGTGATTTTGCTCGATTATTCCAAAAGAGCTCTCATTTATAAAACTCAGTGTTCCTGAGCTGTTATTTCTTGAATACTTTCCAGAACAGCATTCACCGCATCAATTACGGGTCTTCGGTCAATGTGCGTTATTGTGCTGTTATTTTCAAGAGCAGTACGGGCCGCATCTTCCATAACTTTTGTGGCTTGGGCAACGGCTTGAGCGCCCACACCCAATGATGCACCTTTTAAGGTGTGGGTAATTTCTCGCAATTCCTGCGCGGTTGTTACGGTTTCAAGCCGACACAAAAATAACCGTGCCTGATGCCGATAAAGTTTCAGAATTTCAAGTTGTAATTCCCGGTCACCCATTGTCTGGCGATCAAGATGCTTGGCATCAATACTGACGGCATTCACAGGCATCATACATTCCTTAAAATTTCAGAAAATTCGTAATAAAAACGAGCCTTCCAGAACAGAGATTTTGGGCTGAAAGCGAATAAAATTGTTTGAGAAACTCTTTGAGGTCGTGAAGCAGCTTTGTGAGACTTCTATTCTTAAACGTCCCTTTGCATTCTTTCAAGAATAGATTGAAGGTTCCTTACGATACGGTGTGTTACGGTCAAGCGATAGTGATTGTGGAAACGATTATGGACAGATAGCACACATCAAATATGTTTTAGGCATATTAAGCAGCGTTAGAAGGGAGGATAGAGGTTTATTGCTACAATAGTATGATATTGGCCTTGAAATTCATCAAATAAATCAATGCTAAACTGTATGTTAAGCTCGGCGGTTTATTCATAGCCTAGGGCTGGGAAGAGACCAGCTTTGCGAGGGGCGGGGAATATGCGCATTATTGTTGGCATTATCATTGTGTTGGTGTGCGTCTTTGGTGGTTATGCAGCCATGGGTGGTAAACTTGGCGTATTGTGGCAGCCTTTTGAAGGGGTCATTATTTTGGGTGCTGCCATGGGAGCCTTCGTCATTGCCAATTCCGGGCCAGTGTTGAAGCAATCTGTTGGCGCTCTGGGAAAGCTGTTTAAGGGCTCTAAAATTGATAAAAATGCTTATATAGAATTGTTGGGTTTACAATTCACACTGTTTAAATTGGTACAATCCAAGGGGGTTGTTGCTCTGGAGCAGCATATTGAAAATCCTGAACAATCAGCGCTGTTTTCACGATTTCCGAGTTTTGTACATAATCATCATGCGGTTGAATTTATGTGCGATTATTTGCGCATGATTATGCTTGGCACAAACAATGTGCATGAGATGGAAGCATTGATGGATGAAGAGCTTGAAACGCATCATCAGGAACAAGAAAGGATTGTTGCGGCCTTTCAGGCAATTGCGGATGGCACGCCAGCATTGGGTATTGTTGCGGCGGTGCTTGGCGTTATTAAAACCATGGGCTCTATTACGGAACCACCTGAAGTGCTCGGCCATTTGATTGGTGGCGCGCTGGTTGGAACATTTTTGGGTGTTTTTTGTGCTTATGGCTTTTTTGGGCCGATGGCGCATTCTTTGAAAAGTATGTATGAAGCAGAAAGCAAATATTTTCTTTCCATGAAAGTAGGGCTTCTTGCCCACATTGCAGGTCACCCGCCAGTTATGGCAGTGGAGTTTGCGCGTAAAGCACTGATGTCTGAAGTGCGCCCTACATTTGCCGAAGTAGAGCAAGCAGTATCAGATCTTTCTGCGGCAGGAAGTCCCGCCTGATCCTTATTTCAGAGGCTAGAGAAACAGAATGGCAGAAGATGGCAAAGCGCCGATTATTATAAAAAAAGTCAAAAAAGGCGGACATGCTCACCATGGTGGAGCATGGAAAATCGCTTATGCTGATTTCGTGACAGCAATGATGGCGTTTTTCTTGCTGATGTGGCTTATCAACATGACAACGCCAGAGCAGAAAGCGGGTTTGGCAGATTATTTTTCACCCTCAGCAATTAGTTTTTCACAAAGTGGTGCCGGTGGCGTCATGGGCGGCACGGCGATGAATCGTGATGGTGCGCAAAATGCGGGTACGTCACAAAGTGCGGCTGGTGGCGCTACCAATACAGATAATTCAGATGAATATGGCGCCCAAAAAGAAGCGGGGCGTGGACAAAGAACAGAGCAGGGGGGTGCAAATGAGGCCACCAATCCGCTTGATGTGGATATTCGTTCGCGCAATCGGCAGGTGTTTCAAAGTGCGGCGGCCAGTATTCGTCAGGCATTGGATGCAATGCCGGAAATTACCCAGATACGGGATAACCTTCTGATACAGGAAACCCGTGATGGTCTTGATATTGTACTGATGAATCAGCAGGGGCGCTCCATGTTTCCCGAAAATTCAAAAAAGCCATACGATTACACACAAAAGGCTGTAGAAGCGATTGCGCCTGTACTGCAACAACTGCCGTATCAGATTCGTGTTGCAGGCCATGCTTCGGCTCATAGCCCAAGCGATGGCTCGGATTATGGGCCTTGGGAACTTACCAGTGATCGCGCCAATGCTATACGCGCAATTTTGGAAGAATCGGGCTTGAAAGATGGAAAAATTCATTCTGTCATGGGGCGCGGAACGGTGGATCCTCTCTTCCCCGATAACCCTTATATGGCTGCCAATGAGCGTATTTCGATTACTCTCCTGAACAACCCCCCACCCGTGCCTACCGAGATGAACTCTGGGGGGCTGTAAGCAAAAAAAAACTGCACAAAGAAGCACAACGCACAAGCGCTCTAGGGAAACCATGTAACTGTGTCCGTTAGCATGGCGTTGCAAAACATATAGCAGTTTCAGGAAAAGTGTAAACGCTTTTACATGAAATCACTATAAGCTGTTATTTTAGGCATAGCCTTGCAATACTGAGGCAGGAAGCGGGTTTTCTGCATTCCAGGAACCTGTTGTCGGGGTAATACCATCAAACTCATACCCCGGAATAGCTGTGTATTCACCCGTCAGGGTGCTGTCCGCAGGAATGCCAAGAGCGTCTTCAAGTTCTGTTGTACGAACAGGAAAAGCATTGACGGATATAACGTTTTTATCTCCAAAACGATCGCTCAGACGTGTAGCCAACGGCTTAAAGTTATCAGACGCAAACGGGTTGCTTGTGATGTTATTGCGCGTGATAAATTGGGCTGCATCAGGTGGAGTCATGCTGAGATAGTTGGGATCAACGTTTTTCCGTGCGTGGAATGCTCCGGTTGCAATCAGATCAATGGTGTTTGGATTGGGAGACAGTGCATGTTTAAGGGTTAGATAATTTGCCATTTCTGCGTCCCTTGTGGGCGGTTCTGCATCCGCGGGGAGGCTATCAAGGACTTTATCCTTATATACGGGATCCCTCAACGGGTCGAAGCCGTAAATTTCTGCGCCAGCCTTATGCAAGCGTGTAATGCTATTGAGCATATTTAAAACAAAAAAATCATTTTTCAGATAATTCTCTAGCTCGTTCTTTGTGTATGTCTCTTTTTCTTCTTTGGTGAAATAGCTTTTGGATAAGTTTTCTACAAATTGGTCTGAAAATTCTTCTGGGGTGATTTTTTTTGCGTTTAAATCGCGCAAGAGAGTGCTGTTATGAGTATATCCATTCAGCTCATAATTTGAAAATTCCATGCCATAGCGAACGGTATAGCCCTTCTCTTTCAACTGCAAAGCAATTTTTTCGGCAAGATTTACGGGCTGTGTATTAAAACTTCCACCTTGATTGTGGTGCTCTCCCAGTAAAATAAAGGGGGCATCGTTAGCAAGCGTCTTTTCTACAATACCGTTTGCTTGAAAATTGACGAACTGTTCATCGGAAAAAACTTTTTTGGCTGCATAAACGGGAGCAAGATCTTCCCAGTCAAAAAAGTTATTATTATTGCCATCACGCGCCATCACATCCGGTTCAGCGGCCAAACTAAGTCTGTTTAAATGGCTGTTGATCGTGCCGTTATGAGGGGCAAAATCCGGGTAAGGATTTCTGGTTTTTTGTTCAGAAAAACCCTCTAGTGTTGCTGCGGTAGGTGCCACTGCCAAATGTATATCTATGCGTTGAGGCTCTACTGCCGGCTTGTCAAGAATATTAGAATAAGGTTGCGCGCGGGGAATGGCAGGGTTCAAAGGCATATGCGAAGGAGTGGCGGCTTGCGATAAGTGATGGGTGAAAGAAGGTGTAATTGGCGCCGCCGCCGCTGCAGATACAGTAAGCAAAGAACACAAACGCATGAGCATAAACCTCTATCTTTATTCCTGGCTTAACCCAAGCCAGCGTGTGGCTTCTTTAAATGCAAAGCTTAAAACAGCATTCTATGGCCGAGTTCCGGTAAAATGATCATTTTATTGGAACCGACGGTCAGCCTAGCTAAAAAAACTCTGCGAGAAAACAAAGAATTATAACAAAAATGAATGATTACTTTATCAGGATTTTCCTCTATATACTTAATTTTAATCTATGAGTCTATGTTCATCTTTAAAAAGTGCGGGGCATGATTTTGAAAAGGCGCCAAAGCCTGATTTTGCAGAAATTATTAAAGCGAAAATGTATTAACCTTTCGCTCTATTCCAAAGCTTTACGGCCATTGAATGCCTTTTTCGCGCCAAAGTGATTGATGCTCTGCTGCAAGAGTATCGCCCATCATTTTAAAGTCCAGTCCAATTCCTGACGCTGCGGGAATAACTTTAACAGCATTTTGTTTTAGCAAACCTATGGCTGCAATTTCCTCATTTTTTACAGTTTCCCATCCTTGTGTTTCAAGAGTTGCTGCTGCATCCATCAAAGCGCGGCGTTCACTATCAGGAAGGCTTTCCAGTGCGTTTTTGCGCACTAGTAGCAGATCATAAGGCACCAGAAGTTTGATATCGTAGAAATAGCCAATCCCTTTGGCGGGCAATTCATAGGGCTTGCTGGAAAGAGCATCACTGAAAATATAATTGAATTTACCTGCGGGAATATCGTTGGCGGGTTCATCGCTGAGCGGTGAATCCATATATCGGGCAAAGAAATCCAAACCATTTTCGGTGCTGGAAAAATATTGGCGTCGCAGTTCATGAATGGAGTGCAAGGGGCGTGTGCTGAAAATACCCACCGCCATGTGTGGCACTGAAGCCAGCACAACCAGATTATCTTTTGCCAAAGCTTCAACAAGCGCAGGCTTAATAGTGTTATAAAGTGCGCGCGCTTTGTCATAGCTTTGGGGTGTCAAAGCCAGAATGCCGGCATCAATATCCAGATAGCTACGCAAAACGCTATCGGCATTCATTGCACCGATGGAAACAATATTGCTTTTAAGGGCATCCAGAGTGTCGTTCTGGCGGATCAGGGTTTCACCGGGATGCAGTGTAATTTGAAGCGCTGAAGAAGAGCGGTTACTCGCATCTTCTATGAAAGAAGCGAGTATTTTAGTTTGCACCCGGTTCTGCCCTCCGGGGGCGGGCATATCCCAGCGGGTTTCCGCAAAACTCATAGAGGGGATCATACTGACCAGAAGGCTGACAATGCCAAACAGAATGAAATGTTTCATAAAATCCCCAAGATTTGCAATAATGCAGAATGGCCGTTTTTTTAACAGGAAGAGAACAAAAAAGTTCCTACACACTCTCTTTAAAGTGAGGCCATACAATGTCAATGGGTGGCATAAACTATCGGAAAGCTTATTTTCTTATGGTTTATTGGTGTTGCCTGATTTTACGAGAGGTTATGCTTCCCGTAGCATCAGGATCATAGGCGAAAGGGTCATTTTCCGGTGCTGGAACCTGCGTCAGATTGCCTTGCTGCGGTGGATTATAAGAAGGCTGTGCTGGCGTCTGCATTGGTGTGTGACCATACGTCTGATTGCCATAAGGTGGCATGACCTGCGGTGTTGTGGCCGAGGGATAAGCCTGCTGCGGTGTTACCGGAGGTGCCGCGTAGTCATAGGCGGGTTGTTGTTGCGGCATGAGGGGTTGCATCACCGCAAGATGGGGCAGAGGTGTTCCGGCTACAGGCGTATCCGGCGCCGGTACGGGCTTGCATACCCGCCGCATTCCGCGCGGATCATGCATTCTTAAATCCAGATGGAAATGATCGTAATGAAAAGCATCCGATCCTGGGCCTAAGACGGTGGTAAAGCTTTTGCACGCTCCGGCCAGAGCCTGCCGCAAGAACATCTGCTCGTCCGGCGCGCCTTTCCAGCCCGATTTTACCGTGATTTCGCGTCCATCCGCAAAGCGGAAAGCACCAATATCCAGAGCATTGGCGAAGGAATGTTCGGAAAGCGGTGCGCCTTTCTGGTTGTTACGCGGACGACAGCCATAAGAGGCCATATTTTTAACTTCAACCACCTGCACGCCATAGAGCGCCATCGCCGCAGGCTGGATTGTTTCACGCATCCACTGTTCAAGTGCTGGCACCATGGCGCAGCCCAGCCGCGCCCGTGGGGCAACACTGGTTTGTCCGCCATTCAGACCTGTCACATGAAACGGGTGATCCACGCCGCAGACACGGGGGCCTTTAATCATGGGCATCGGGCGTATATAGTCCGAAACAACCACCGTTTTGCTGGCAAGACAACGGGCTTCCACTTCGGCGCGCCATGGCTCGCGTTCTTCAAAATCGAGCCAGCCGCACCCTGAAAGGGAAACAAGACTGACACTCACAGCAGTGATATACATAAACCGTTTCATAGTAAAAAGAATGACTCGCAAACCTTTAAAATCGGTTCATTTGCACACTTCTAAACGATGATTTTTCCCTGTACTTTCGATGCAGAATGCGCTTAAGAAAGGGACGGAACTTTTCGAGCAGAGGCGTTCCGGCAGTGCCGGAGCGGAAAAGAACATGAGTAATACCATCCAGACCGATGTTGTCATTGTTGGCGCAGGCCCTGTGGGGCTGTTTGCGGTCTTTGAACTGGGTCTTTTGGATATTAAAGCCCATGTCATTGATATTCTAGGAAAACCGGGGGGGCAGTGTGCCGAGCTTTATCCGGAAAAACCCATTTACGATATTCCGGGTTTGCCGATGGTTACCGGCCAGCAACTCACGGATAATCTGCTGGAACAGATCAAACCCTTCTCTCCCACGTTCCATTACAATGAAATGGTGGCCGAGATTGTGCGTTTGCCAAACGGCCATTTTTTGCTGAAAACCGATGCAGACACAACGTTTGAAACCAAAACGATTATCATTGCCGCCGGTGGTGGCAGTTTTCAACCGAAAAAGCCCCCCGTTGATCGGGTGGAAGAGTATGAAGGCACATCGGTGTTTTATGCTGTGCGCAAGATTGAGGCTTTTCGCGGCAAGGATGTGTTGATTGTCGGCGGTGGTGACTCCGCGCTGGACTGGACATTGAACCTGCATCCGGTAGCGCGCCGCGTTACGCTGATGCACCGCCGCGATGCGTTCCGCGCTGCGCCCGATAGTGTCAATAAAATGCGCGAGCTGGCGGACAAAGGCGAGATTGATCTGGTGTTCGGCCAGATGACCGAACTGCACGGCACAGCCCCCGATCTTGTAGGGGTGAGTTACAAAGGCAATGATAACGCGGTCAGCACCATCAATGCCAATATGCTGCTGCCGTTCTTTGGTCTCACGATGAAATTGGGGCCTGTGGCGGATTGGGGGCTGAACCTCAATGAAAATCTCATTGCAGTGGATACCGAAAAATTTGCCACCAGTGTGGAAGGTATTTACGCCATTGGTGATATCAACACTTATCCGGGCAAATTGAAACTCATCCTTTCCGGTTTTCATGAGGGCGCGCTAATGGCACAAGCGGTTGCGCGTCAGGTCAATCCAGAAAAACGCATTGTATTTCAATACACAACGTCTTCAACCAGCCTGCAGAAAAAACTGGGCGTGGCCTGAAAATAAAAAGGAGGCGTATGCCTCCCTTTCTTGGTGCGAAAAGTCAAGAGCCTATTTCTTGGCGTGCAAAGCAACCCATGCGGTAAAGCTTTTCACAAAGCTGGTCAGAAATTCTTTTGTGCCTTCATTGTTCAGTTTGCCTGTGGTGTCAAACAGCTCGTTGATCTTCGAGATATACACCTCGGATTGCAGGATCGGCATGTTCAGAAACACCAGCGGCTGACGCAGGTGATGGTTGGCACCAAAACCGCCAATCAGGCCGGGTGACTGGCTTACAATGGCCGTGGGCTTGCCGTTGAACACGCTTTTGCCGTAAGGACGCGAGCCAACATCCAGCGCATTTTTTAACACTGCCGGGTAGGAACGGTTGTATTCGGGCGTCACAAATAAAACCGCATCCGCGCCAGCAATATCATTCCGAAAGCGCGTCCACGGTGCAGGCACATTACTGTCATCAAGGTCAGGATTATAAAAAGGAAGATCGCCAATTTGTATAATGTCGAGAGCAAGCGCTGGCATAGCCAGTTCTTTTAATGTCTGAGCAAGCATTGCGCTGTAGGAATTTTCGCGCAGACTACCAACCAACACAGCAACTTTATAAGTCACGGGGACTCCTTTCTCTGTTTTAAAGACGGATGAGAATCATAGATAGCATTGAGAGTGTATATTAAAATACAGAGCATCAGCCTTGAAAAACGCAGTGCAAACAGAGTTTTTATGAGCGATTAAAATTCACAATGCAGGAAAATTATTGAGCGGAGAGCCGCGGAGCTGTTTCCCACGTTAAAACAAAGGTTTATAGCCAATATACATCATCATTTTATGATTCTTTAATGTAGTAAAAATGCTATCATAAAAGATATATGCACAGGTAACCATACTTAGAACAAGGTTATTAAGGATAATGTAAATCCACTGGTAAAAACATCACATAAAAAAAACAGTTAAGAAATAAAATACAATTGAAAGGCATGATGGAAGCTAAGGATTACTTAGAGAAAATTGAACAATGGTAGACTTTCCTCAAAGATTAGAGCCATCCCGTCGCTCCACCCGTGAGATTATCGGTGGTAGGGAATATGATGCTGCCATTCTTGACGATTGGCCTACCTTAATCCGGCCTGTGACAGGCCAGCAGTCAGCCTCTGACTCAGCGCTTAGTGGCGAAAATCTTGATTATCTTATCACCCAATTCATTGCACGTTTAAGAACACCTGGTGCGCAGATTTCAGCGCCTACACTGCAATCACTTGTTGTCGCTGTAACGGAGATGGTAAGCGCTCTTTCGCAGGGAACGGCGCCATCTCAACCGCAAAACCAACAAGCACCCACGGTTTATACGCTGCCAAAGCCGCAGCCTGAGCAGCCATGGACACCCAGTCTCGGCGAACAGCCTCCTGTTTATTCCAGCCGCCCCTTCACGGCATATTCGCAGGCCAATAGTGACATTATCAACCGTAATGAATACGGAACGGGGGATTCTTCCGCCGCATATACAGCCGAGGGATATGCCGCGAACGAATTGGAATGGGGACAGCAATCCCCCATGGATTCTGCTGCAGCAGTCAATGGCTATTCTTCAGACTGGAACAGTGAAAAATTTGCGTATTCAGAGCAACGATTTATTGCTCCACAAAACAACACTATTTATTTTCCTCAAAGCGAGACCGTAGCGCGCTATAATAATCAGGAAATTCCCGCATCGCCGGAAGACGATAAACTTGCGCCAATTCAAGGCATCAAGCGTGAATTTGTTCCGCAGGGAATTCCGCTTGCATTCTTTGCGTCTGAAGAAGGCGAAGAGGATATGGAGGCTGCACCTACACTGTTTGACTTTATCCAGTCTATGGAAACGGACGCTTCCACAGATGCTTTTGCTTTATAAGGGCATTCCAGTCAGCGACCAGTGCATTTAAAAACCTGTGTCATTGTACTATGCTGTTGCCGCACCATGATAAAAAAGCTTTTCATTCCTTATCTTGAAGGGGTAAAGCCAAGCTCAATGGCGCGTTTAAGGGCAACTTCTGCGGATGAATAAGCTTCTTGCGCCTGAGTTGACCAGTAACGCAGTTCAGCAAGAGGAATGTGTTGTCCTGTAACAGCGCAACGAACAAAAGTTCCGTTCCGTATGGTTTCATAATCGCCATCGTCGAAGCGGAGTTGCGCTTCTTGTAAAAGCGGATTGCGATGATTGTCCATATTAAAAAGCTCCATCATCCCCGTGCAGCAAAAAACGCAGTGCAATCAAGAACTGACTGCACGCAATGCTTACATGCCTTGCATAAAAAGTACTAATTATCCATTTTGAGCGCGGCAATGAAAGCTTCTTGCGGAATTTCAACTTTACCAAATTGACGCATCCGCTTTTTACCTTCTTTTTGTTTATCCAGCAGTTTGCGTTTACGGGAAATATCGCCGCCATAACATTTGGCAGTAACATCTTTGCGCAAAGCGCGGATGGTTTCGCGGGCAATAATCTTTCCTCCAATCGCAGCCTGTACAGGGATCTGGAACATGTGCTGCGGAATGAGGTCTTTGAGTTTTTCGCACATGGAGCGTCCGCGTGATTCGGCGCGGGTGCGATGCACCAGCATGGCAAGGGCATCCACAGGTTCTGCATTCACCAGCAAAGACATCTTTACCAGATCACCTGCGCGCATATCCGTGATGGTGTAGTCAAAGGAGGCGTACCCTTTGGAAATGGATTTAAGGCGGTCGTAGAAGTCAAAAACTACTTCATTGAGGGGAAGATCGTAGGTTACCATGGCGCGCTTGCCCAGATAGTTAAGATCAATCTGAACTCCACGGCGATCTTGGCAAAGTTTAAGGATACTGCCCAGATATTCATCCGGCGTCAGAATGGTTGCGCGAATCCATGGTTCCTGAATTTCCGTAATCTTCATGACTTCGGGCATATCGGCGGGATTATGCAAATGCTGGACAGAGCCATCTTGCAGATAGATATCATACACCACAGAGGGCGCTGTGGCGATGAGATCAAGGTTAAATTCGCGTTCCAGACGTTCTTGAATAATTTCAAGATGCAAAAGGCCAAGGAAACCGCAGCGGAAACCGAAGCCTAATGCCGCAGATGATTCCATCTCGAACGAAAAGCTGGCGTCATTGAGCCGCAATTTACCAATAGCTGTGCGCAGATCTTCAAAGTCGGCAGCATCCACAGGGAAGAGGCCGCAGAATACAACAGGCTGTGCTGGCTTAAACCCTGGGAGCATTTCCGAGGCCTGTTTCCGCTCATCGGTAATCGTGTCACCCACGCGCGTATCAGCCACCTCTTTGATGGAGCCGGTAAAAAACCCGATTTCACCCGGATTAAGCTGCTCTTTTTGCTGCATTTTTGGGGTAAATACCCCCAGTCTTTCCACATCATAAGTGGCTTTGGCAGCCATCATACGGATACGTTGGCCTTTTTTGAGAACGCCGTCAATGATACGCACAAGCACAACAACGCCAAGATAAGTATCGTACCAGCTATCCACCAGCATTGCTTTGAGCGGTGCATCTATGTCGCCTTTGGGAGGCGGAAGGCGAGTAACAATGGCTTCGAGCACATCGGGAATACCGATGCCGGTTTTGGCGGAAATAAGCACAGAATCGGATGCGTCAATGCCGATAACTTCTTCGATTTGTTCTTTAACCCGCTCAGGTTCAGCAGCGGGAAGATCCACTTTATTAAGGACAGGCACAATATCGTGGTTGTTATCGATGGCCTGATACACATTTGCCAGAGTTTGCGCTTCAACCCCCTGAGAGGCATCTACCACAAGCAAAGAACCTTCACAGGCCGCAAGCGAACGACTGACTTCATAACCAAAATCAACGTGTCCAGGAGTATCAATCAGGTTGAGCACATATTCCTGGCCATCCTTGGCGGTGTAGGAAAGGCGCACTGTCTGTGCCTTGATGGTGATGCCGCGTTCTTTCTCGATTTCCATCGAGTCCAGAACCTGTTCTGTCATCTCACGGGAGGTCAGTCCTCCGGTAAGCTGGATCAGCCGGTCAGCCAAAGTGGATTTTCCGTGGTCGATGTGGGCCACAATGGAAAAATTGCGAATGTTTTTTTGCGGTACAGTGCTCATAAAATGGCAATAGCATTGCCGCGCGAAACCGGCAAGATAGAACGTACTTACAGCGGCATTTTACAAGATTTTTTTTTGACGTGGAGATGCGGGTTTATAGACTCTGCGCCGCGCAGGAAGCGCAAGAGGAGATAATGAATGTTGCAAATCAGGGCGGTGTGTAATTCCATTTTGCAACACTTATTCCATTTTGGAACATCCATAAAAGAGTAGTATAGGCATGCGGAACATTTATGTTGTCAAAAAAGTATTGTATTTCAATTTGTTATAATTTTTTGTCATCAGATTTGGGTAACTGGCAAGGCATTTGCTCTTATTATTTTGCCGATGTCAGGTAGTGCGTACTCGGCCCCAGTTTTGAAAAACGGGAGAGGGCTTTGAAGAGCCTCTCTCGTTTTTTGTTGCTTGTACTGTAAATTCAACAGTTCGCATGTCTTGTTGGCGGTTAGCCGGTATATTAGGGCAATAAAAAACGGCAGTCAGAAAGACTGCCATTCTTCACTTTAAATGTGTCGCAAGCGTACTTGGCTTGCTTTAGTAGGGAGAGCGGCAATAGTGACGCCGTCCATCATAGCCTACAAACGTTCCGCTACGTGCATCATAAGACCGGTAGCGGGAATGGCAGTAAGCGTGGTGGTCACTGGATGCGCGGTACCGTGTGTTGTTTGCCGCGGATCCAGCAACAATGGCACCTACAGCCAGCCCAGCAATACCGGCAGCAATAGCGGCATCATTGTTCCGGCGATGATAGCGGCGGTTATGCCCATAATAAGGACGGCTATAATGCCGGTTTCTGTAGTGACGGCGGTCGCTATAGCGGTGATGCCGGTAGTGGGGACGTCCATAATAGCCGGAATGATGCGGGCGTACGGTGACTTGAGCTTGTGCTGATGTAGGCGCCGCCGTAAGCGGTGGAATCATCAGGAAAGCTGCCATAATAAATATGATAAGCTTCTGCATAATGTTACTCCTCAATCGTATGCAGTAAACGTGGTGTATTCACTTTTGTTCCTCAATATAGCATAGATTCGAATATTCGAATATTTTTTAAAGAAAAATCCACGTTAATACAAATATTTATCACCAGAAGTCACCAAAAAAACGGGTTCTTTCTCTTTTTTAATACTGCGTTTGTAAAAAACCTGTTTTGGGGCAGTTCTGGGCGTGAAAGTTAAAGCCGGTGTTTTACGCCTGATGTGCGCACGGGGAATGCTTATCCAGGAATAAAAATTCTTTGTATAAAAATAAAAAAAAGCCGGATCCGAAGATCCGGCTGAAGTTAAGAAGGGATGCGTATAAATACACGATGCCTTCTAGAGGGGAACAGCTGGCTGCGTAGGATCAACGCCGGGAGGAAATTAGCGGATCCAAGATGCAATCAGTGTGTGAACGTTATGCTTTAATATTAATCATTAAGCAATCCCGTAAAATGCATGCCTGCCATGCGTTTTGTGAGGTTTTTAGATGCGACACAGCCAAGCGGGTGTGATTCATGTTAATAATCAAGCGCCTAGGCGTGTCGCAATGAAACAGGTTAAAGGCGTGCAAGGATGCAGATAATTTAGAGATTATCCCCAACCACAACCCTGCATTTTGGAGGATATGCAACAGGAACCTCTGCCATGTCAGCTGAGATAGCAATAAATTTACCTGTTTTATCATCAAGAGCAAGAATCCGGCCAACTTCAATTTCAAAGAACCATCCGTGCAGGGCAATGGTGCCTTGGGCGAGGCGTGCTGCAACAGAGGGGTGCGTGCAAAGATTGATAAGTTGTGTACGCACATTTTCAAGGCCGAGATGGTGCAGTTGAGTGATGCCATCCATATCATTGGGGTAGGCTTCACAGACAATAGCATAGGCGGCATCGGCGTGGCGCAGCCATTTGCGAACGCTCGGCATTTGATCCAGAGATTGCGGATCCAGCTTTGCTTTCATTGCCCCGCATCCGGAGTGGCCGCAGATAATGATGTCATGAACACCAAGGCCAACAACAGCATATTCGATAGCAGCAGAAATACCACCAATGCTTTCAGCGAAGGGCGGAACAATGTTTCCGGCATTCCGGCAGACGAAAATTTCTCCGGGGCCGACTTGTGTAATCTGTTCGGGGACAACGCGGGAGTCAGCGCAAGAGATCATCAGGGTTTTGGGGCGTTGCCCCTCAGCCGCGAGATTTTGATAGAGGTTTTGTTGTTGTGGAAAAATTTCGCTGGCAAACTTGGCCATACCTTCAATAAGATTTTTCATGAAGCCTCGTACAACAGAAATACAGGGAGGCAACGGGGGAAACCCGTCCCCAAGTGAATGCAATTTTATGCTTTCATACGCGCACAAGGATAGAGACGTCAAGCCATGTAAATGCAAGCAGAACGCAGAATAAAAACCGCAGATTTACACACCGGTATTTCTGCGCTTCGTCGCAAAGTTTTACCAAATAAAACGATCATTTTATTTGGTACTCGGCTTTATGTTGAAGGCGTGCCGTGCAAAGGGATTGCAGCGCAATTTTCCACAACCGGCAGCGGTTCATCATTCACAGTGATGCTTATCCCTGATGATTTCCCTGAAGAGTTGGCCACCACTATGTGATAGCGCTGGCCTTCATGGTTTATTGTTACTTCAAAACCTGGCCAGGTTTTGGGGATGCAGGGCTGGATCATCAAAGTGTTGCCCTTTTTCTGTATTCCAAGCAGGGATTCAAGTCCTGCACGGTAGAGCCATCCTGCTGAGCCTGTGTACCACGTCCAGCCACCCCGTCCGGCGTGGGGAGCCACAGAATAGACATCTGCTGCCACCACATAAGGCTCCACTTTGTAGCGGTTGACCCCCTCTGGAGAGTCGGCATGGTTGATGGGATTAAGCACACTGAACAGTTCGTGTGCCTTTTTGCTCTGACCAAGTTTGGCAAAGGCCATAACGGTCCAGATAGCCGCATGGGTATATTGTCCGCCATTTTCCCGCAATCCTGGCGGATAGCCTTTGATATATCCCGGATCATGTGCGGTCTTGTCGAAAGGCGGGGTGAACAAGACAACAATTCTGTCATCGGGTCGCAGAAGATGCTTTTCCACGGAAGCCATGGCCTGTTTTGCACGCACAGGATCAGCCCCGCCGGAAAGGACAGCCCATGACTGGGCAATCGAATCAATACGGCATTCATCATTGCGTGACGAGCCAAGGAAAGTGCCGTCATCGAATGTACCGCGGCGATACCATTTGCCATCCCAAGCTGTGTTCTCAATGGCATTGCGCACACAGGCGGCGTGATGACGCCATGCCGCAACCCGTTCAGGATCACGTTTCTCCACCATGGGCGCAAACATATCCACCGCCCGGATCAGCAGCCAGCCCAGCCATACACTTTCACCTTTGCCTTGTTCGCCGACGCGGTTCATGCCATCGTTCCAGTCGCCGGTGCCAATCAGCGGCATGCCAAGTTTTCCTGTCAATGTGATGCACTGGTCAAGGGCGCGGGCGCAATGCTCGAACACACTTCCTTTTTCGGAAGATATATCCGGTTGATAGAAAGCGTCATGCTCTCCTGCCTGAAGAGGGCGCCCTTCGATAAAGGGAATAATCGCGTCAAGAATGGAATAATCGCCGGTTGTTTCAATGTAGGTTGCGATACCGAACACCAGCCATACGCGGTCATCGGAAATATGGGTGCGCACACCTTGGCCGGAATGCGGCAACCACCAATGCTGGACATCGCCTTGAATAAATTGCCGTCCGGCGGCACGCAGCAAATGCCCGCGTGTCAGGTGCGGACGCGAGAAGGTGAGCGCCATGCCGTCCTGAATCTGGTCACGGAAACCGTAAGCGCCACTGGCCTGATAGAAGGCCGAGCGCGCAATGATCCGGCAGGCCAGTGTCTGGTAAAGCAACCAGCCGTTGAGCATAATATCCATGGCGCGGTCAGGCGTTTTCACCTGTACGGCGCCAAGGAGTTCATCCCAGTGTTGTTGAACTTCGGTGAGCGCTGCATCCAGATCGGCTTGGCGATATTTGGTTATCAGGGCGCTGGCTTCGGCAGATGTTGTGCATTCTCCAAGGAACGTGACGACTTCTATGGTTTCTCCCGGTGCCAGTGTGACGGTGGTCTGCAATGCCCCGCAAGGATCGAGTCCTGCTCCGGTGTGGTGTGGCAGGGGATTGGTTCCCATCAATGATTCAGGATATTTCAGCGAGCCGTTTCGCCCCATAAAGGCGCGGCGGTCACCGCAGACGCTGATGTGTTGCCCTGCCATATCCATGAACGCCACTCTGGGTCCAAAAGCGCCTTCGCCCCATGGATGGGTGGCAAGGATGGCTCCGGTTTCCGGTTCAATACGGGTAATGATGAAAGGAGAGGTGGCGCTGCGTGATGTTCCCATGACCCATTCGGCATAAGCCGTCACAGACAAGGTACGGGATATATTGGATGTATTGTGCAGGCGCAGCCGGGATATCTTGATAGGATCCTCCAGCGGAACATATTGCGTGAGAGTCATGGCAATGTGGGATGCGGTATGCTCGAAAACCGTATAACCGTAGCCATGGCGGGCAATATAGGTGCCGCCATCGCGGATGGGCTGAGCGGTGGGGCTGAACAGCTCTCCCGTTTCGTCATCGCGCACATAGAAACACTCGCCAGTAGGATCAATAACCGGATCGTTTGACCATGGGGTAATTTGATGGTCGCGGCTATTCACCGCCCACGTGTAACCACTCCCATCCGCGGAGGCCTGAAAACCGAAGCCAGCATTGGCAATCACATTGATCCATGGAGCGGGTGTTGTGCTGTAGTTATTCAGCACAATAACATATTCACGTCCGTTCTGTGCAAAGCCACCTGTGCCGTTAAAAAATTCAAGATTGTCCGGTGTTGGTAAATGGAAGGGTTCGGAACGGGGTGAGGGGTAATTGATGCTTACGCACCGCTTGTCTTCCAGCCGTGATAACTGATCGGCTATGCCACCGCGCCGGGCGGATAAAACGACCCGCGCAACCGCTTGCAAATAAAGGCGTGCCTCTTTACTGATAAGATCCGCGCGCAGCGTGAAAGCTTCTCCCCGTACGGAATGCTTGTCAAAGCGTGGGCGTGACTGGCTGGTGCGCACAGCCGTTTCAATGGCAATTTGCAAATCCTGCACATAGGATGAGGCGCGTTCATTGATAATCACCAGATCAACGGGAAGTTTTTTGATGCGCCAATATTCGTGCGCTCTCAATAACTGGCGCACCGCGGCTATATCCTGAATATCATCAATGCGCAGAACAATGATGGGAATATCACCGGAAATGCCGTGTGGCCACAAATGTGCCTGTGGTCCTGCGCCGCGTGCTATGTCCTCGGAAGGAGGGCGCAGACGGGAATCGGCATAGATGATGTGCGCAGCCAACCGCTGGAAATCTGCGGTTTCTGTCGTTTTCATTTCAAGGTGGCGCAATTGCACCTGCGCCTGTGTCCAAGCCAGAGTGAGAGCGCGATCATAGGCACTGGCATCATGATGCCTGTCAATCAGATCAAGTATTTCTTCACGGCTGCCAGCCACCAGTGTCCAGAAGGCCACACGGGCGCTTTTTCCGGGCTTGATCCGCACACGCCGACGCAGTGCAAACACCGGATCAAGCACCGTGCCAACTGTATTTGAAAGCGGGGAGCCGTTCAGTGCGGTTGCTGTGCCTGCTGTCCAGCCACGACCGATAAAGCGGGCGCGATCCGTTTCAATCGTGATCTCGCCTTCCGTTGTTCCTTCCACCACTGCCAGATGCGCCGCCCATATTTCCGGTTCATGGGGTGAGCGGCGGCGGCGTGTGGCAATGATGGCACCGCGTTCGGCTAGAAATTCGGTTTGGACAAACATTTTTGAAAATGTGGAGTGCGCCATATCTGCGGCAGCTTCGGCCAGAACAAGCTCGCTGTAAGACGTCAGATCAAAGGTGCGGGTGGTGGTGCCGCTATTGGTAAGCGTCACACGGCGCACTTCGGCATTATCCTCGGATGAGACAAGAATATCTGTTGCGGTGGTGATGGTGCCATCATGGCGCAGAATTTCAGCGCGATCTTCCGAGAAAATGACATCATAAGTGTTGGGAAGCATGGTTGTGGGTTGATACGCTGTGGACCATACTTGCCCGCTTTCGGTATCGCGCACAAAAATATACGCACCCCAATCGTCCCGCGTGGCGTCTTCCCGCCAGCGTGTTACCTGAATATCCCCCCAGCGGCTATACCCTGAGCCGGCAGAAGTCAGCATAACGGCATAGCTGCCATTGGAGAGCAGATGCGTGACCGGAGACACTTCCTGCGGCAAGCCAAGATGGCGGACTTCAGGTATATCCGGTATCAGATTGGCGGTTGCGGTTTTAACTTCTTCTGCGCGCGGATGCGCAACGGTTACATCCCGTGGCACACGTTCTTGCAGCAGCAGTTCGGTCGCCTGAATAATTGGCTCGGCATGGAACCGTGTGCGCATACGTCCACCATTGAGTGTATTGGAAATGGCGACAATGGTCATCCCCTGATGGTGTGCCATGAAATTACGCACAACCGCAGCCGTCTGGCCTTCAGGCACCCGTGAGGGCGTAAAGTCCAGTGCTTCATAAAAACCGAATGTGCCGCTGCCCCCCATGGTTTCAAGGAGAGAGAAGTTTTTCAAAGCGCCGCGGGGATCAACCATCGTTGCAAGGCCGGTTGCGTAGGGTGCAATAACGGTATTTTCTGCAAGACCCCGCTTAAGGCCAAGTCCGGGAACACCGAAGTTGGAATACTGGTAGGTAAATTCCATATCACGGGCGTTGTAAGCGGATTCAGAAATGCCCCATGGCGTACCCAAAGCCTGACCATATTCCTGCTGGCGCGCCACAATCAGCCGGTTGGTTTGTTCCAGCAGGCTGCCTGCGGGAGCGCGCATTACCAGCGAAGGCATGAGATATTCAAACATCGAACCCGACCACGAGATCAGAGCGGATTGCTTGCCCATCGGGGTGGCCGAACGCCCTAGCCGGAACCAGTGTTTCACCGGCACATCCCCTTTGGCAATGGCAAATAAGCTGGCTAACCGCGCTTCTGATGCAAGAAGATCATAGCAGTTTTCATCAAGGTGGTTGTCGGCGAGAGAAAAGCCTATAGAAAGCAATTTGCGTTTGGGTTCCAGCAGGAATGCGAAATCCATCTTCATCGCCAGGCTGTGCAGGGCATCGCCGAGAAAGTCCAGCCGCTCGGCAATTGCATTGGCATTGTTTTCCAACTCAACGGCATCGCGCTGATGTTCGTGAACAGTGCGTTCAAGCGCTTTTATCCAGAAAACTAATTCCGTGGCCGCCTCTTCGCCAACTTCTCCCATAATCGCATCGGTTAAACAGGCAGCACGAATGCTGAGAGGCATCATTGTGGACAGAAATACAGGGCTATATCCGTTGGAAAGCACAGCATCCATTTCATTCAGCAAACTCTGCAAGGAATGCCGCGCGGGGTGATCGCTCTGCGGTAAGGCGGATAATTCAGAGCGTGCCATTTCTATATGATCGGCAATTCCCTGTATCAGTGCGTGACGAGATGGAGCAAGTGCGCCCCACTCTTTGCAGGCGTTGCTGACAGCAATCAGGTGGCCTGCCAGATTGCCGCTATCGACCGAGGAGACATAGGGCGGATCCAGAACCCGCAGATCTGCCGTGGCATACCAGTTGTAAAAATGACCGCGATAGGTATCCATTTTTTTGAGTGTTGCAAGTGTTGCTTCCATGCGTTCAAGGGTGGAGAGCAATCCTGTCCAGCCAAAATCATGGGCTGTCACCGTGGACAACAGATAAAGCCCGATATTGGTGGGCGATGTTCGGCGTGCAACAATAGGTTTGGGGTCATTCTGGAAATTATCGGGAGGAAGGAAGTTGTCGGCTTCTGTAACAAAGGTTTCAAAATAGCGCCATGTTTTACGGGCAATCAACCGGAGCGCGGAAGCTTCATCGCGCGACAATGGCGCAGCAGAGCTGGTTCGTGCCGGACGGCTGACCCAATAGGCAAGCGCAGGTGCGCTTATCCATGCCAGCAGAACAGGGGCTGCAACAACAAGACTCCACGGTGAGACAGCGAAGATCAGGAGTGCTGCCAGCAGAGATAAGATGACCGGAGCAATCATCTGGCTGTAATATCCGGCAATGTCGGGCTGTGGTTTGCATTGGGATTGAGCAGCTGTGGTCCATTCCAGCATGTTGCGGCGGCTGATATAAAGACGATAGAGCGTGCGGACAATAGCATCAACCATCAGCCAGCCTTGTACCGCTGTAAAGGCGATGTTCAGTGCTGTTTGAGAGGCTGCCATGCGCAAATCATTGCCCAGAGCATAGAAATGGCTGCTCTTGGTGGTGCGGTTATTGCGCGGCAGCACCGCGCACAATACGGGCAGGAATGAGGGCAAAGCAATGGCTGCAATGACCAGTGCTGTCCAGATAGACGCTGCCAGCGGAGGCAGCGTCCAGCCGATAATAAAGGCTAGGAATGTGAAGGGGGCAGATAACGTGCGACGCAGATTATCAATCATTTTCCAGCGGCCGACCGCAGGCACGCCGCCGCGGCACATCATATAGGGCAGCAATTGCCAGTCCCCCCGTGTCCAGCGGTGTTGGCGTTTGGCGCAGACATCAAAACGGGCGGGAAATTCTTCCACCACTTCCACATCGGAGGCAAGGCCAGCGCGTGCAAAGGTGCCTTCAAACAGATCATGGCTCAAGAGCCTGTTTTCTTTAACGCGTCCCGCAAGGGTTTGCTCGAAAACATCCACATCATAGATGCCTTTGCCGGTGTAGGAGCCTTCGCCAAACAAATCCTGATAGACATCAGAAATTGCGGCCGCATAAGCATCCATACCGCCGGGCGCAGAATAGACCTGCTGGTAGAAAGAGCCTTCATTTCCAAGCGGTAAAGAAGGCGTAACGCGCGGCTGCATAATGCCATAGCCATCGATGACGCGTCTGCCATCCCCGGCAAGACGGGCGCGGTTGAGCGGATGCGCCATTTTGCCCACCAGACGGCGTACAGTATCGCGGGGTAAACGGGTATCGCTATCCAGTGTAATAACGTAGCGCACGTTAGTAGGGAGATCAGGCGGGATGGTGATAAAGCTGGTGTCGGTATGGCCGCGCAACAGCCGGTTGAGTTCATGCAATTTCCCACGTTTGCGTTCCCAGCCCATCCATATGCCATCTTTGGCATTGAAAAGCCTTTTGCGATGCAGCAGAAAGAAACGCGCGTGGCCATGGGGTGTCGGATAACGTGCATTCAGATCTGCAATCTCTGCTTGTGCCGTTGCCAGCAAATCGTCATCGCCCGCTTGCATTTCAGCATCGGCGTCCATCCAGTCTGTCAATACTGCGAAGCTCAAAGCGCCGCCGGAGCTGGCCAGATGGTGTACTTCAAGCTGCTCCACCATTTCATGAACGCTGGTTTCCGAGGCCAGCAACGTGGGAACAACCACCATGGTGCGCAGATTTTCAGGTATGCCTCCTTCCAGATCCAGTGCGGGCAGAGTCGTTGCGCCAATGAGAGTAGTCACGGCACGATTAACCAGTGCCGTTGCGCTATCCCACGCCACAAAGAAGCCAAAAGCACCCAGCAGGAGCAGTATTGGCATACTTACTGCGGATCCGCTTACAGTCCACAGGGCGATAGCCAGCAACAATGCTGTTGTAAAGGCGAGGGCGCCAACATAGCCTTTCAACCCCCAGCGCACGCTCAGACGGGCAGGCCATGCCCGCCAGCGGGGACGAAAGCCGATAGCGTTTTCAAATGCACGCCGTCCTGTTGCAATGAGATGATAGCCAACGTCACGGGATGCAGGATTTTCATCCACCATCTGATCTGCCCGCGCAAGAGCGCGGCGGGCAACGTCTGTTTCTTCCAGAGAGGAGCCGCGCGCCAGATCTTCAATGGCGCTGCGGTAAAGATTGCGGGTCTGGAAGTCCATGCGCTGGAAAGCCGTATCCTGCCGCAGGATTACGTCAACGGCGCTGACGCTTTCCATCCATTCTGCCCAGTCAAGCTCTGATAAGGCGCGCATACTGGTGATGACATTGCGCATCGAAACGTTGGATGCTCCTTGCCGTTGTTGAGCATGGGCAACCACTTCATCAATAGATGTTCCTTGTTTTTCAAGCTGTTGATCCAGCCATGCGTAGGCAGGGGTGACAGCGGGATCAAGGTTGCGCAGCCGTTTGGCGAGTTGCGCTGCAAACAATTCATCGATAGGAGCCTGTTCCAGAGGTTCAAGTACTGCGATCATGGGTTCGGCAGGTGTTTCTGCGGTGCCAAGAATGCGATCAGCCAGCCTGTCAGCTTGAGTGCGCATGCGATGCCCATCACGGATTTGCACAGCAAGGCGGCGCAGATTTTCCAACAGCACAAAGCGCAAAGTGATAGCCGTTGCCCACAATTCACCAATGGTAAGCACCTGTACATTTTGATATGCCTGAACAAAGCGGCGCAGCATGGTCGGCTCGAAATAGCTGTCTGTATGGGCAACAAAGGCCCACGCAATACCAAAAACGCGCGGGTAACCTGCAAAGGGGCCGTCTTTTAATTTGGGCAACTGGCGGTAATAACCCGGCGGCAGATCGTTGCGGATTTCATCAATTTGCGCTTCCACTACATGATAATTATCGAGCAGCCATTCCGCGGCGGGAACAATAGGCAGTCCTGCCTCAAGGGTAGCGGCGCTGGCGCGATAGGCGGAAAGCAGCACGCCGGCATTTTCTTTAAGCCGCGCAGTAAGCGCCATTACTTTTTTGGGTTTGAACGTTATGGCTTGTTCGGCAGCAAGGCTGAGAGCGTGCTGTTCAAGCCGCTCGATGCTGAACAGTTCTTCGCGGATAGGGCAAAGAGAATCCCATGGAGGAGTGGGGGCAGAGCGGAGGATTGAACGGCGGTCGCGCATGCTTGGAATGGCTTTCTTAATAATTATTTTGAGCAAAGCAAGGTTCGCAATAAAAAATGCAGATTTTGGAATTGTGCCGCAGAAAAATAGTCAATGCGGGTATGCAGATACAATGAACTTTGTAAGGGGTTGGTTCCGCTGACAAAGCAGCAAACAGGCTGCATCAGCAACGCACAACACATGAACTTCTGCATCATTGCAGAATGACGGGTATTGGGCAATAGCTTGAAACAAAATGATATTTTTATAGGTTATCGGTCGTGTGTAAAAAGTGTAATAATTGGGTTCCAAAGTAAATGATCACTTTTATTTGGAACCAACGGCCAGCGTAGCTAATCCATAGGGAAATGCGAAACAGTAAAAAACTTTGCAACCAAACCATGACTTATAGTCTGAAACATATAATCATTTTATATGTATGAGGTTATAGCAAAAACCCATAATCATTTTGTTCACGTTCGTTCTATTCGGAATAATTGCAGTAAAAGCAACGTTCACGATTTTCCGGTAAGACAAAAGCACCGGCTAAGCGCAATGATCGCGCAGTGTTTAAATTATTAAAACTATACAATAAAACTGGTGCCGCATGCCGGAATCGAACCAGCGACCCCATCATTACGAATGACGTGCTCTACCAACTGAGCTAATGCGGCTTTTGAAGAAAAATATCGGATTCATGGAAGTCCGTCAAAAGATTTTTTGCGACAGCAGTGTCATTTATTGGCAAATTATTTTGCCAGTAAATATTTTTTTCTTCTATAAAAAACACAGAACAATTCATGTGTAATTCTCATTGTGGCGATTGACATACTAATAAAGGGGAGATTAACAATCTGGATGCAATTTTTAGATTAATGGGAGAGTGTTATGCGGCTGGTGTTTTTGACTATTCTGATGGGTGCGTTGGTTTCAGGATGTGCCTCAGGGGTGGCTGTCAAAGATGCGCCAGAAGCCACTGCGCCTCCAGCGCGAGGCCAAAGCCGTATTGTTGTGTATCGTGATGGAGTAATGGGTGCAGCAGTTCAGCCAACAGTTCGTGTAAACGGTCGAGAAACAGGAACGTGCACTCCCAACAGTGCATTTTTTGTGGATCTGGAACCGGGTACGCACGAAGTATCGGCCAAGACAGAAGTGACGCGCTCTACCCAAGTGAAGGCAGAAGCCAATCAAACACATTATGTAAAATGCAGCATCAATATGGGATTTTTGGTCGGTCGCCCAAATTTGGCGCAGATTGTCTCTTCTTCTGCTCAAGCAGAAGTAGCACCCTTGGTGTTTAAAGGAAAATATTAATCCCAAATTTTATAGCGGATTTCCAATAAAGCGATCGTTTTATTTGGTAAAATCTGCGCTAAAACAGCAAAAACGCATAATCATTTTATGCGTTTGCTTTATTCATCTTCATGAATAGCGGCGATATATGAGGTATTTGTCCTTATGCGTCACAATCCCGCCAGTTGGTCAAAACTGCGCGGTGCGGGTGAGATTACCCGCGATCCGTCTGCTTGCACTTCATAAACTGCTAATCCCCGTTGATTGGTGCCATCCGCGCGGAAGCGGAACAGGCCATCCAGCCCTTGAAAGCCGGAAGGCGTGGTCAGAGCAGATTCGGAAAAGCGGTTCACGCCTTGGGTTTTTGTAAGAGCGGCCACCAGCAAGGTTGCATCATAGGCAAGCGTTGCAGTGCGCACCGGAGCGGAACCATACCGCTGGCTATAACGCGCTGAAAAGCTGCTGAAACCGGATTTATCCGGTGCTGCGAAAACCGCACCTTCCAGCCCTGCGGTGCGCAGGAGGGTGGGATCATCCCATAATCCTGACCCTAATACCATGGTTTTTGGTGTGGATAATCCGTTGCTGCGGAGTGTTGCCATCAATTCCGGCAGTGCATCGGAGCCGTCCGGAATAAAAATCGCATCTGCCTGTTCCAGTGCGGCGGCAATGCGTTTTCCCGCTTCTTGCTGTTGGGTTTTGCCAGAGCCATAACGTTCCAAAGCAACCACCCGTGCGCCATGACGGGCAATGGCTTCCTGGAATGCGCCTTCAACCACAGAACCATAGGCATTATCTGGCAGAAGAGCGGCAAATGATTTTTTTCCGCTGCGCACCGCATGGCTGATAATGCGTTCGACATCGCTTTGAGGCAGAAAGCTGAGAAGATAAACACCCCGTGAGGCGACATTGCTATCGGATGAAAAGCCGATGACGGGAATTGAGCTGCCCGCCGCAACCTGACCCGCAGCGGCAACCGCTGGTGAGAACAAAGGTCCAATTATAATTTCTGCACCGTCATTGATGGCTTCCTGAGCGGCAGCTTGAGCGCCTTGAGGGGTTCCGCGATCATCCTTGACAATGATCTGTACATTCGGGGCATCAAATTCTTCCAGCGCCATTTCGGCGGCATTTTTCATTGCGCGCGCTGTATTTCCTGCATTTCCAGAAGCGGAGAGGGGTAAAATCAGCGCTGTTTTGACCTGACCAGAGCCGAGGGATGTGGTGGCGGGTGGTGGGGCATAGTTGGCGGTGGCAGAAGGCGGTGCATCGTTCATGGTACATGCTGCCATTATCAGGGCAGCAAACATACCGCCAACACGCGGGAAAAAGGGGAAGCGTGATTGTGTGCAAGCGGACATCGTGTTCTCATTTTGGTTAATGCTGCGTCCTTAAGAAAGACACCTTGGCACATTTTGGTGCATTTTTAAAGCGGGAGAACGGTTACTGCGATGAAGGTATGGCAAAAATCTGAGAGGCGCAGAAAAGCAAAGCTGCGATGTTGACCGTATTGGTTTGCGGATACAGGGATTTTCCAGAATGAAAATCATTGATAAATGAGGCAAGACAGGCTATGGGAGTACAGGAGAAAATACCGGCATGGCACAGCCAAAAACATACAGCATTCAAGGGCAACAGTTTTCTGCGCCCACGTTACCTTCAGGGCTTTATGTGGTGGCTACTCCCATTGGCAATCTGGAGGATATTTCCCTGCGCGCACTGGCAACGCTGGCGGCAGCCGATGTTGTTCTGGCCGAAGATACACGGGTGAGCCGTAAGCTGTTGCAGCGTTATGTTATCTCTGTACCGTTGCAAGCGTATCATGAGCATAATGAGACGCAGATGCTGCCAAAGATTCTGGAAAAACTGAAATCAGGCGCATCGGTCGCGCTCATTTCCGATGCTGGCACGCCGCTGGTTTCGGATCCTGGCTTCAAGCTGGTGCGGGCGGTTGCGGAAGCGGGGTTACGGGTTGTGCCTTTGCCGGGTGCATCTGCGGTCATGGCAGGGTTGGTGATTGCGGGACTGCCGACGGATCGTTTTTTCTTTGAGGGATTTTTATCATCGAAGCAGATGGCGCGGCGTAAAAGGCTGGAAGAGTTGCAGTCCATTCCGGCAACGCTGGTGTTTTTCGAAACGGGGCCGCGTCTGGCCGAATCGTTGCGCGATATGGAAATGGCTCTGGGAAATCGCCCTGCGGTGATGGCGCGGGAACTGACCAAGACCTATGAAACAGCGCATCGCGGAACATTATCTGAATTGGCCGCGTTTTATGCGCAAGTATCCGCGCCCAAAGGAGAAATTGTTGTTATTGTGGGCGCTCCCCTGCAAGAAGAACAGGCGCTGGAAAGCGACGTTGACCGCTTGTTAACCATAACAATGGATCATTTAAGCATGAAAGATGCCGTGGCTGAAGTAACCCGCAGCACCGGATGGCCGCGTAAAGCGGTTTACGCGCGCGCCCTTGCCTTGGGCGCTGCCAGCAATGGAGAGCAGGGTTGAGAGCAAACAACCGCCTTCAGTGGCGCCAGCAATCTTACTTGTTTGGGCTGAGAGCCGAGCGCCTGGCAGGGTGGCTGTTGCGTATCAAAGGCTATAAAGTGCTGCATCAGCGTTGGGCATCTCCTGTAGGCGAGCTGGATATGGTGGTGCGCCGTGGTTCTACGCTGGTGTTTGTGGAAGTAAAGGCGCGCCAGAGCATTGATGAGGCCATGCTGGCTATCCGTCCCCATCAGCGCGCGCGCATAGCGCGGGGTGCGCAGGATTTTTTACGGCAGCATCCTGAATTTGCGAATTTTTCCATGCGGTTTGATGCTATTGTGATTGCGCCGCACCGTTTGCCAAGGCACATTGTGAATGCGTTTGAAAACACGCATTGATATCTGATAAAAATAAAATGCAAAGGGTGGGAAGTTATGGCATTGCGCGTTGCTGTCCAGATGGATGCGATTGAGAACATCACGATTGCGGGGGATTCAACCTTTGCATTGTTGCTTGAAGCGCAACGGCGCGGCCACGAACTGTTTTATTATACCGCAGATACGTTGTCTTGCTGGGGCAGGCGCATCACAGCACCGCTGCAAGGGTTGACAGTGAAGGATGAGCAGGGCAGCCATGCGGTGTTGGGTGCGCCGCAGCAGCGGGATCTGGCGGAGATGGATGTTGTGCTCATGCGGCAGGATCCGCCGTTCGATCTGGCCTATATAACGGCCACCCATCTTCTGGAGATGCTGCCGCCCACAACATTGGTGGTGAACAATCCTGCCGCGGTGCGCAATGCGCCGGAAAAAGTATTTGTGCTGCAATTTCAGGATTTGATGCCGCCAACGGTGATTACGCGGGATAAGGCGCAGATTGAAGCGTTTCGTAAAATTCATGGTGACATTGTGATGAAGCCGCTTTATGGCCATGGTGGCGCATCGGTTTTTCGTATTCAGACGGAAGACATGAACTTTGGCTCGCTGTATGATTTGTTTGCTGGCCTGTTCCGTGAGCCGTGGGTGGTGCAGAAGTTTCTGCCAAAAGTGACGGAGGGTGATAAGCGCATTATTCTGGTGGATGGCGTATTTGCAGGTGCGGTTAACCGTGTGCCGTCTGCGGGTGATATCCGCTCGAATATGGTGCGCGGAGGCGCCGCCAAAGAAACCGAGCTTTCAGCGCGGGAGCGGGAAATTTGCGAGCGGCTGGGCGCAGAGCTTAAAGCGCGTGGCCTTTTGTTTGTGGGGATTGATGTGATTGATGGCCATCTCACAGAAATCAATGTGACCTCACCGACGGGCATCCGCGCCATCCAGCGGTTGGGTGGGCCCGATGTGGCGAGCATCATCTGGAACAAGATTGAAGAAAAGCACAGTGCAGGTGCGCGATAGCCAAATTCCAATACTGATAGCGCAAGCATGATTATTTGATCGTGCTTGTGCTCTATACAGCCTTCATAGGCTGCGAAGAGATTTTTTATAAAACGGAACACCCATGCCAATACGCATGGCGGCTTGCCGCAAGGGGGGTATGGAAGAAAGCAGTGAAAGCCCGGCACTGCGGAAAACATGTGCGGGCAGCAACGGCGAAAGCAGAGACTGGTTAAGCGCATTCACAGCAAAGCTACGGCTGAAAATATCAAAACGGCGCGTTTTGTTATAAGCGGCTATAACCGGCTCACCGCCAAGATCGGCATTTGCAAGAGCGGCAGCTTTCACAATATCAACCAGTGCGGCGGCATCACGCACACCCAGATTGAGCCCTTGTGCGCCAATAGGCGGGAAGATATGGGCAGCTTCCCCTACCAACGCAATGCGATTGGCTGCAATTGTGTTGGCTTTCAGGGTTAGCAAGCGGCGCGCACCTGCTGTGGAAACGGGCATCATTTCTCCCAGAAAGCGGCCACAACGTGCGGCAAGAAATGTACCCAGTGCCGCAGTGTTCATTGCCATCAAGGCATCGGCCTGGTCAGGTTTTACCACAGCCACAATGGAAGTGTGCAGCCTTTCTGGCAGCGGCACAACCGTAAAAGGGCCAGTTTCGGTATGAAATTCTGTTGAAACACCATGATGCGGCTTATCATTGGCTACATTCACCACAAACGCAGTTTGTTCAAGGAGATGTTCCGTCACACGAATTCCAGCGGCAGTGCGGCACAAAGAGTGCCGTCCGTCTGCACCCACCACAAGCCGGGCTTGCAAAGAACATCCTTCGGAAAAGGTAACCTCTACATATGCTGTGTGCGGCAGAACACAAGTCGCATTGTCTTCAATAACAGCAATATCGGGAGAACGCAGTACGGCTTCACGCAGCGCATTGAGCAGGACACTATTGGGAATATTATAACCAAAAGCATCCAGCCCACATTCGGCGGCGTTAAAGATCACATCCGGTGCGCGGATCAGGCGGCGGGTGGCATCTATAATGCGCATGGTGCGCAGCGGGGCAGAGTGTGCAACGAGGCTTTCCCAAACGCCAATCTGTTCAAGAACCCCAAGAGCGCCTTGCATCAGCGTCGTGGTGCGCGGATCATCCGGCGTTGGTTTTCCCACCAGAGCCGTCTTGATGCCTACCTGTGCCAGAAGCAATGCGGCAACCATGCCTGAGGCACCGCTGCCCACCACGCAGACATCAACACGTTCAGCAAAATTATCGGGTAAACTGTGCATCCTTTACGCATACCGCGATTTGCAGGAAGCGGCAATATGAGTTTAGTGAAAGAGGCTACTTTTTGCCGTTGCTATCAATCTTTCTTTGAAGTGAATCCCGCTCTTCTTTCATTGTATTATACTGTTCATGAAGAAATGCGTTTTGCTTCTTAACGGTCTGAAGTTGTTGTTTTACCTGTTTTAACTCTTCAGAAATATCTTGTTTTTTCTCATTCATTTGAGATATGAATTTATCCAGAGAGTTAATTGTATCACTTTGCATTTCCATGGTTGAAGTGACTTTTCTAAGTTCTGCTGCCTTTTCCTTATCATCCTGAATAATTTGACTTCTTAAATTGCTCATTTGCGTTCTATATTCATTTTCTTTTCCTTGAAATTCTTTAAATACAGCCTCGCGTTCTTCTTTCATTGTTGTTATTTGTTTTTTTAAATTCCTAATAACGTCTGCCTGATTATTGAAATTCTGTCCGAGATGGGCACGATCAACGCTGACACCGTCCAATCGCCCTTGCATACCTGCTAACTGCTCTTCAAGACTTGTAATGTGAGCATCACGCTGATGTATCTGCTGGTGCAGAGCGGCATTTTCTACGATAAGTCGGTCAGCTTTAGCTTGATTTTCATCCGCGCGCGCGTTTGCTTCATCAAGCCGGTTCTGATGGAAATTTTGCCATTCCTTTCCACGCTCACGCGCAGCCGAGCGTGCCGCGTTTTTGCTGTGGTTGGTTTCCTGAATTTTAGCCTGCAGTTGAACAATTTCATACTCAAGTTTTCCAATCGCAGCTTGGCTTTTTTCTGATAAAGCATCGTGTGATTGCCGCAGAGCATGCAGCATGGCCTCTTTGGATTTTACTTCACCCTGCAAAGCAAGAATGCCGCCCTCAAGGGTTTCCAAATCCATGCCCAAAACAGTTAAGGGAGATTGAGTCTCATCGTGAAATGTTGCAGCCCTTAAATCCGGGAAAGATTGCGCTTTGGGAAGTAAATTCGCAGGGATTGTTCTGTCTGGAAGCGATGTCTCAGCAAACTTTAAGGTGTCATCAAAGGAAGAGTTGGCTCTGGACGGAGATACAGCACGCGAAGCAGCAGCAGAAGCAATTGGAAACATAATTTTTACACACTTTTACACTACGGAATTGTACTTTAACAAACTGTTTTATACTTAATGAATGATTAACGCGTCAAGAGATAAAGAAATGCAATGACTTTTGAAAATCTTAAATTCTTCTTAATTATTTTTTAGGCGATTATGCGTTAAACAATCCTGTCGTTTTTGCCAGCATTTCCAGATAATTCGTCCTCTTTTATCCATTCAGGAGAACCCTATGTCTTTTTCGTCTGATGCTTTGTATGCGCGGATGCACATGCGCAAGCGCCTTGTTCTATGGCGCGTGGTGGCAATAGTGTTGGTTGCTGTGCTCATAGGGATTGCGGGTTGGGGTGCGACAAGCGGCATGCCGCAGGGTGAGCATGTTGCGGTGGTGAATATCTCCGGCGTGATTATGGATGACGAAAAGCGCGATAAGATGTTCGAAGAATTGCAGAAAAGCAAAGCGAAAGCGGTGATTTTGCAAATCAACAGTCCCGGTGGCGGCATTACAGCGTCCGAAAAGCTTTATCAGGCCATTCGTGAACTGAATGAAACGAAGCCTGTGGTTGCAATGGTGGAGCAGGTTGCTGCGTCAGGGGGTTATATTGCGGCCATGGGAGCCGAGCGCATTTTTGCCTACCGCACCTCAATAACCGGTTCGATTGGGGTATTGGTGCAGTTTCCAAACCTCACAGGCTTGCTGGATAAAATTGGCGTGAATGTCGAGTCTGTAAAAAGCGCTCCGTTGAAAGCGGCACCCAATGGACTGGAGCCTACCAGCCCTGAAGCGCGCGAAGCGTTGCGTGTGATGGTGATGGATTCTTTTGACTGGTTTAAAGGCCTTGTCACAGAGCGTCGTCAGCTTACAGGGGCAGATTTGGAGCGGGTAAGCGATGGCCGTGTTTTTTCAGGTGCGCAGGCTTTGGAAATAAAGCTTATTGACCAGATAGGCTCAAAAAAAGACATTCGGACATGGTTAGCGGAAAAACATAATGTTTCCAAAGACCTGAAAGAACACGAATGGAAACCATCGCAAGGCACCTTTTCGGAAATGGGAATTGTCAAGAGTATCTTGAGTTTTACTCTTGATGCGATGGGCTTGCCGAGCTGGGCGGAGCGTGTGCGCAAAAATTCCCTGCAAGCAATTGATATTTATGCGCTTGACGGCGTTCTCGCCATTTGGCAACCTGTGGAAAAGTAAAGTTCTGTCCACAAGTTAAAGCATTATAATATTTTGGCTTATAAGAAGGCAGGTCTGAGGGAGCAATAGCTGGAAAACCGGCGCCGGTAACAGTGTGTAACAGGGTAGGGAAAACAGCTCTATCCTTAAAGTTTTGAAGGGGGATTATGCGTGATTAAATCGGAACTCGTGGCTCGTATTGCCGAAGCCAACCCGCATCTTTATCAGCGGGATATTGATAATGTTGTGAGCGCAATTTTAGAAACAATCGTGGATGCCCTTGCAAAGGGCGATCGCGTGGAATTGCGCGGTTTTGGTGCGTTTTCGGTGAAGAAGCGTCCAGCACGCAAGGGGCGGAACCCGCGTACGGGTGAAGCCGTTGATGTGGATGAAAAAGCCGTACCGTTTTTTAAAAGCGGCAAAGAAATGCGTTCTCGTTTGAACAGGGGAGAAGATTTCGGCCCTGAGGATGACGAAGATTAACAAAAGGTAAGGGGTCAAGGTGATGCGGAATGTAATGACATGGGTTGTGGTGGTGCCTTGTGCTTTAGTGCTGGTGGCATTGGCCGTGGCTAACCGTCAAAGCGTGCAAGTGTCAATTGATCCCTTTTCCAGTGGTAACGCCAATCTTGCAATGTCAATGCCGTTATTTGTTGTTATTAGCCTGAGCATGATCGCCGGTGCTGTCGCGGGCGGACTGATAGGGTGGTGGCAGAAAATGGGCATCAGGCGTGATCTGCATACCAAGCAAAAAGAAGCGGAAAAGCTTCAGCGCGAGCTTTATGAAACGCAAAGCCGCTTGATGGCGCAGCCACCAGGTACAATGCCGTTGTTGCCAAGCTGGTCATCAAGTCAAAATTCCTGATCGCTAAACTCTTTAGAATGTTAATCTTAATCAAAGGTTTAATATTTTTTTCTTGTTTAAATGGTACGCCTCCGTAATAATGCAGAATGTTTCTTTTGGAAGGCGGCCAGAATGGCAATCGAAATCCGGCCAGCGCAAGCATTGAAATTGCTGCATGATTTTTCTCTGGATGTTGTGCGCGAGCATGATATCGATTTATCCAGCCGTCAGTTGTGTATCCTGTTGACGGTTTACATGGAGCCGCCGCCCCACACGGTGCGTGGCCTAGCCCACAAGTTGAATGTGACGAAGCCGGTGATAACCCGTGCGCTGGATAGCATGGGCAAGCTGGAGTTGCTTTCCCGCAGGCGGGATGATGAAGATCGCCGGAATGTTATCATCCAGCGTACAGTGAAAGGCGCGTTGTATATCGAGAGCCTTGCAGACACCATTGTGAAGAATGCGCGCCTGTTGCCGGTGTAAGGCGTTGAGGAAACACTGTGATGGTTGCTTTTGATCCGAGAATAACACCTGCGCGACCGGATGTTGCTGCTGAATTTTTGCGCGGAAAAGTGCCGGCAGCCCGTTACGCTAC
>JBMDXK010000032.1:0-13977 GCA_048594375.1 Methylopilaceae bacterium | reverse complement strand
CGCCTTTCCATCGCCGGGAACTGCCGGATGTGTCTGGTGGAAGTGAAAGGAGCGCCAAAACCAGTTGCTTCTTGCGCCATGGCCATCAAGGATCTGCGGCCAGGTCCCAATGGCGAGCCTCCAGAAGTCTTCACCAAGACGCCGAACATCAAAAAAGCCCGTCAGGGTGTTATGGAATTTCTGCTGATAAACCATCCGCTTGATTGCCCGATCTGCGATCAAGGTGGTGAGTGCGATTTGCAAGATCAGGCAATGGCCTATGGCGCGGATACATCCCGCTACCATGAAAACAAACGCGCGGTTGAAGATAAATATATGGGCCCGCTGGTGAAAACCAGCATGAACCGTTGCATCCATTGCACACGCTGCGTGCGTTTTCTTACCGAGGTGAGCGGTGTTTCCGAGCTGGGTGCCATTGGCCGCGGTGAGGACATGGAAATCACCACCTATCTTGAAGAAGCGCTGTCTTCCGAACTGCAAGGCAATGTGATTGACCTTTGCCCCGTGGGTGCGTTGACTTCCAAACCTTATGAATTTAAAGCGCGCCCTTGGGAGCTGACCAAAACCGAAAGCATTGACGTGATGGATGCTGTTGGTTCCGCAATCCGCGTGGACAGCCGCGGCCGCGAAGTCATGCGCATTCTGCCCCGGCTCAATGAAGACATCAATGAAGAATGGCTGGCCGATAAATCCCGCTTTATCTGGGATGGGCTGAAGTCCCAACGTCTTGACCGTCCTTATGTGCGTGAAAACGGCCGCTTGCGTCCCGCGAGCTGGGCCGAGGCTTTTAGCGCTATTGCTGGTAAAGTCAGGGCTACTGCGCCAGAGCGTATGGGTGCCATTGCCGGTGATCTGGCATCGGTTGAGGAAGTTTATGCGCTGAAAGATATGATGGCTCAATTGGGGGTTAGCAATCTTGATTGCCGTCAGGATGGAGCATTGCTGGATCCGGCGCTTGGCCGCGCCAGCTATGTGTTCAACGCCGGTATTGCCGGTATTGACGAAGCCGACGCTATTTTAATTATTGGTGCTAATCCGCGCCATGAAGCGCCTGTTCTCAATGCCCGCATCCGCAAACGCTGGCGCAACAGCGGTGTCAAAATTGGTTTGGTGGGCGTGCCTGCTGATCTTACCTATCCGGCTGAATATTTAGGAGCCGGTTCTGAAACAGTTGCGGATATTGCAAGTGGAAACAATGGTTTCGCCGCTCTTTTGAAGGACGCGCAAAAACCGCTGGTTATCATCGGGCAGGGCGCTTTGATGCACGCGGATGCCGCAAAAATGCTGAGCCAAGCTGTTCACATTCTTGCACTTTCTGAAAATACTGCGGAAGGCTGGAACGGTCTGGCCGTGCTGCATACCGCCGCTGCCCGTGTCGGTGCGCTTGATCTTGGCTTTGTACCGCAAAAAGGCGGCAAGTCTGCGGCTGATCTGGTGACAGAAGAAGGTGCTGATCTGCTGTTTCTTCTTGGAGCAGACGAAATCGACGTTGCGGAAGGCGCCTTTGTTGTTTATCTCGGCACACACGGCGATCGTGGAGCGCATCGCGCCGATGTTATCCTGCCTGGCGCGACCTACACTGAAAAATCCGGTCTTTATGTGAATACTGAAGGCCGCGTACAAATGGCGCTGCGTGGCAATTTCCCACCCGGTGATGCCCGTGAAGACTGGGCAATCTTGCGCGCACTTTCTGAAACTCTTGGTGTTACGCTTGGCTACAATTCTTTGTCAGCCCTGCGTGAAAAGCTTTTTCAGGAATATCCGCACTTCGCCGCACTTGATAGCTTACAAAAGAATGACTTTAAAACGCTTGAGCCTCTTGCACGACTCAAAGGAAAAGTTAAAAAAGTGTCATTCGTCCCTGCGGTCATGGATTATTACCTTACCAATCCCATTGCACGGGCTTCCAAAGTCATGGCGGAATGCAGTGCGCTTGCCAGCCGTTCCAAAGCGCCCGTAGCAGCAGAGTAGCATTATGGAAAATACATCCTCCTGGCTCGATTTTTTTATGTATGTTGGCCTTGTTGTTGCGCAAAGCCTGCTGGTGCTTGTCGCGTTGCTGGTGTTCATTGCCTACATTCTTTACGCTGACCGCAAAATATGGGCTGCTGTCCAGCTCCGCAGAGGCCCGAATGTGGTGGGCCCTTGGGGGCTGTTCCAATCTTTTGCCGACCTTTTGAAGTTTGTATTTAAAGAGCCGGTTATTCCAGCAACATCAAACAAAGGTTTGTTTCTGCTGGCACCCCTGATTACCTGTGTGCTGGCTCTTGCAGCATGGGCTGTTATTCCCTTCGCCGAAGGTTGGATGATCGCCGATATTAATGTGGGTATTCTCTACATTTTCGCCATTTCATCTTTGGGGGTTTATGGCGTTATTATTGGTGGCTGGGCATCCAATTCCAAATATCCCTTCCTCAGCGCGCTGCGTTCCGCTGCACAAATGGTTTCTTATGAAGTTTCCATTGGTTTTGTGCTGATTACCGTGTTGCTCTGTGCCGGTTCACTCAACCTTTCCGAAATTGTAAAAGCGCAAGATACGTCCTATGGGGCGCTCGGCTGGTATTGGTTGCCGCTGTTCCCGATGTTCATCATCTTCTTCATTTCCGCACTGGCTGAAACCAACCGCCCTCCGTTCGATATGGTGGAATCAGAATCCGAACTGGTGGCCGGTTATATGGTGGAATACGGCTCTACGCCTTATCTTCTCTTTATGCTGGGCGAATATGTGGCCATCATGACCATGTGCTCTCTGACCGCAATTCTCTTTATGGGAGGATGGCTACCGCCGGTGAATGTTGCTCCCTTTACATGGGTGCCGGGTGTTATCTGGTTCATTCTGAAAGTGGTTCTCGTATTCTTCATGTTCGCAATGGTGAAAGCTTTTGTGCCACGCTACCGCTATGACCAGCTTATGCGTTTGGGATGGAAAGTGTTTCTGCCGATTTCACTGGCAATGGTAGTGATCGTGGCAGGCGTTCTTCAATATACAGGATGGGCATCATGAGATTTGTTCAAGCTGCAAATTCCTTACTGCTGCGTGAATTTGTTTCGGCGTTTTTTCTGGCTATGCGCTATTTTTTCAAGCCCAAAGCAACCATCAACTACCCGTTTGAAAAAGGGCATCTTTCACCCCGCTTTCGTGGTGAACATGCACTGCGCCGTTATCCGAACGGGGAAGAACGGTGTATTGCTTGCAAACTTTGTGAAGCCATCTGCCCTGCACAAGCCATCACCATTGAAGCCGGCCCGCGGCGCAATGATGGTACGCGCCGCACCACCCGCTATGACATCGATATGGTGAAATGCATTTATTGTGGCTACTGTCAGGAAGCATGTCCGGTTGATGCCATTGTAGAAGGGCCAAACTTTGAATTTGCTACCGAAACCCGTGAAGAGCTGATGTATGACAAAGAACGTCTGCTTGCTAATGGGGATCGTTGGGAACGTGAACTGAGCCGTAGAATTCAAAAAGATGCGACTTATCGTTAAAGTAAAACTTTAAGCATTGGCCGGCGAACGTGTGGTTTACATACGCTCGCTCCTCCTCGTGCAAGAATGCACTTTTGAAGCATTGTTGCTCAAGCCGTTGTTAAAAGACTTTTGTATCTGTCAGTGCAGTACAAACTTCTGATTTGTGAAACGGCGTTCGCCTCACTGGACGCCAAGGGAGAATACCATGAATTTGGCCGCGGCCTTTTTCTACCTTTTTGCTGCCGTCACTGTGGCGTCCGCATTTATGGTGGTTTTTGCACGCAATCCTGTGCATTCCGTGCTGTATCTTATTCTCACCTTTGTGAGTGCAGCCGGTCTCTTTATGCTGCTGGGCGCTGAATTTCTCGCAATGATCCTTATTGTGGTCTATGTGGGGGCGGTGGCTGTGCTGTTCCTGTTCGTGGTCATGATGCTGGATGTAGATTTTGCGCAATTGCGCGAAGGGTTCCTGAATTATCTGCCCATCGGGATGCTTGTTGGCAGTATCGCTCTGATTGAACTTATCATGGCATTCAGCTTCTGGGCTGTTGCTCCCGAAGGAGGCGTTGCTGCGGCACCTGTGGTTGCAGGCAATACCGTCAGCAATACCGAAGCCATCGGACTTGTGCTTTATACGGACTATCTTTACTTCTTCCAGCTTTCCGGTCTGGTGCTGCTGGTGGCCATGATTGGTGCGATTGTTCTCACCTTGCGGCACCGTCCCAATGTGCGCCGTCAGGATATTGCCGCTCAGGTAGCGCGCACCAAAGAGGGTGGACTTGAAATCAAACAGGTAAAATCAGGGCAGGGGCTTTAATCATGGTTGTAGCACTTGAGCATTATCTGGTCGTCTCCGCTATCTTGTTCACCATCGGTGTCTTTGGTATTTTCATCAACCGGAAAAACATCATTGTTATTTTGATGTCGATTGAATTGATCCTGCTTTCTGTAAACATCAATTTCGTGGCCTTCTCTGCCTATGCCGGTGATCTGGTCGGACAAATTTTCACCCTTCTCATTCTCACGGTTGCTGCGGCGGAAGCCGCTATCGGGCTTGCCATTCTCGTGACCTATTTCCGTAACCGCAAATCCATTGCCGTTGAAGATGTTAATCTGATGAAAGGCTGAGAACTCGCGTTCTCCCATTTCTGGATAATATAAAAGAGCCATTCATGATGTATCTCGCCATTGTCTTTTTACCCTTGCTGGGGTTCCTTCTTGCAGGAAGTATTGCGCTGATCGGGGCAATGAAAACCACCACGCGCAGCAAGAATTCTGCTGACAGTGATTTGCATCACCATAATGATGCACATGGGCATACCGATCATGCTGTGCATGACCATCATGCCGCGCATCACGCCCACGATGAGCACAGCCATCACCATGAGCCAGCGGCTTTTGGTTCACGGGCAGCAGAGCTGATTACCACCGGCTTGCTGGCAGTTTCAGCAATTTTATCATGGGTTGCGTTTTTTCAAGTCGGATTTGGCGATGAAACACAGCGCATCCAGATTTTGCGCTGGATGACTGTTGGAGCCCTTGAGGTGGATTGGGCATTGCAGATCGATACTCTCAGTGCCATCATGCTCGTGGTGGTCAATTCCGTGTCGTTCCTCGTGCATCTTTACTCCATGGGGTACATGCATGAAGATCCGCAACGGCCACGTTTCTTTGCGTATCTTTCGCTCTTCACATTCACCATGCTGATGCTGGTGACCGCCGATAACCTCATCCAGATGTTCTTTGGCTGGGAAGGTGTAGGTCTTGCCAGTTATCTGCTGATTGGTTTCTGGTACACCAAAAATTCTGCCAATGCGGCTTCCATGAAAGCCTTTGTTGTCAATCGCGTAGGTGATTTTGGCTTCGTTTTGGCAATTGCTGCAACCTTCGTGGTGCTTGGTACGGTAAGTTTTGACGCAATGTTTGCTGCCGCACCGTCACAAGCGGAGGCTACAATTACTTTCCTTGGGCATGACTGGCACGCCATGACCATCATCTGTTTGCTGTTTTTCATGGGTGCAATGGGTAAATCCGCGCAGTTCCTGCTGCATACCTGGCTTCCCGATGCGATGGAAGGGCCTACACCGGTTTCTGCGTTGATCCACGCGGCAACCATGGTGACCGCTGGTATTGTCATGGTGTCACGCCTTTCCCCTCTGTTTGAACTGGCGCCGGTTGCGCTTGGTGTAATTACTCTGATCGGTGCAATCACTGCCTTCTATGCGGCGACCGTGGGTCTGGTTCAGAATGATATAAAGCGGGTGATTGCCTATTCCACCTGTTCACAGCTTGGTTATATGTTTGTGGCTTTGGGAGTAGGCGCGTATTCTGCTGCTTTCTTCCATCTGTTTACCCACGCCTTTTTCAAAGCGCTGCTGTTTCTGGGGGCGGGCTCGGTCATCCATGCAATGCATCATGAACAGGATATGCGCCGCATGGGCGGCTTGCGTAAGCTCATCCCCTTTACCTATTGGACGATGATTATCGGCACCATTGCCTTGACCGGATTCCCGTTTACGGCAGGGTATTTCTCCAAAGACGCTATCATTGAGGCCGCTTATGCAAGCCACGGCACCTTTGCCCACTTTGCATTCTGGGCGACGGTGCTTGCGGCCGGCATGACTTCCTTTTATTCATGGCGTCTGATTTTCATGACATTCCACGGCGCGCCCCGTGCTTCTCTGGAAGTTATGAAGCATGTGCATGAATCCCCCTGGATCATGCGGTTGCCGCTGGTCGTGCTCAGTGTCGGTGCTCTGGTTGCCGGTTTCGTCTTCAAGCCTTACTTCATCGGCGATGCTTACGATGCCTTCTGGGGAACATCTCTCTTCACCGGGCCTGACAACCATATTCTCCACGATTTACACGCTGTGCCGCAGTGGGTTATCTGGTCGCCATTCGTGATGATGGTGCTTGGGTTTGCTCTGGCTTACCAGTGCTATATCCGCCGCCCCTCTGTGCCAGCGCAAATAGCGCAGGAGCACGATGTGCTTTACCGCTTCTTGCTCAACAAATGGTACTTTGACGAACTCTACAATCTCCTGTTTGTGCGCCCGGCGCGCTGGATTGGTCGGACTTTCTGGAAAATTGGTGATGGCAAAATCATTGATGGCATCGGGCCTGATGGGATTGCAAACCGTGTGCGCGGTATTACGGCTCAGGTCAGCCGCGTTCAGACCGGATATTTGTATCATTATGCCTTTGCCATGCTGATCGGTTTAACAGCCTTGTTCACCTGGTTCATTTTTGTGGGACATTGAAATGCTGACGTGGCCTATTCTTTCTGTTATTACGTTTTTGCCTTTGGCTGGCGCAGCGCTTATTTTTCTGCTGGGTGGACAAGAACCTGCAAAAAGCCGTAACGCGCGCTTTATTGCGCTGTGGACAACGCTGATTACCTTTGCGGTTTCCTTGCTGCTGCTGAAATATTTTGACGCAAGCAATCCTGATTTCCAGTTTGTGGAAAAAAAGGAATGGCTGGGTTCGCTGCTCAGCTACCATCTGGGGCTTGATGGTATTTCCTTGCCCTTGGTGTTGCTCACCACGTTTTTGATGCCGATCTGTATTCTGGCCAGCGGCGCAATTGTAAGCCGCGTCAAGGAATATATGATTGCATTTCTGGTGCTGGAAACCATTGTTATCGGTGTATTCTGCGCCCTTGACCTCATTTTATTCTATGTGTTCTTTGAAGCGGTGCTGATCCCGATGTTCCTCATCATCGGGGTATGGGGTGGCGCACGCCGCGTTTATGCCAGCTACAAATTCTTTCTTTACACCCTGCTTGGCTCCATTCTCATGCTGCTGGCGATGCTGGTGCTTTATAACACAGCTGGCACATCTGACATTACAGCATTGCTTGCCTTTGATGTACCCGCGGGAATGCAGACATGGCTGTGGCTGGCATTTTTTGCCTCCTTTGCGGTAAAAATGCCGATGTGGCCGGTGCACACATGGCTGCCGGACGCGCACGTTGAAGCGCCGACCGCCGGTTCTGTTATTCTGGCCGGCGTTCTGCTTAAAATGGGTGGCTATGGCTTCTTGCGGTTCTCGCTGCCCATGTTCCCCGATGCTTCGGTTTCTTTTGCCCCAATGGTGTTTGCGCTTTCCGTGATTGCCATTGTTTATACCTCGCTTGTGGCCTTGGTACAAAGCGATATGAAAAAGCTGATTGCCTATTCATCGGTTGCGCATATGGGCTTTGTAACCATGGGACTGTTTTCTTTCAATGCACAAGGTGTAGAAGGAGCCATGTTCCAGATGATTTCCCATGGCTTTATTTCCAGTGCGCTGTTCTTGTGTGTAGGCGTAGTTTATGACCGGCTCCACACCCGCGAAATTGCCGCCTATGGCGGTATTGTGAAAAAAATGCCCTTGTTTGCAACCGTTTTCATGCTGTTCACCATGGCGAATGTGGGTCTGCCTGGCACGTCCGGTTTTGTGGGTGAGTTTCTGACGCTGATGGGTGCATTCCAAGCCAATACATGGGTGGCCGTTATTGCAACATCCGGTGTTATTCTTTCCGCTGCCTATGGCTTGTGGCTTTACCGCAACGTTGTGTTCGGCGCATTGGTCAAGCCCGTGTTGGAGCATATCAAAGATCTTTCTCCACGGGAAATTATCACGTTGTTGCCACTGGTTGTTCTGACTGTTCTCTTCGGTGTGTGGCCTGAACCCCTTCTGGCGCTGTCGCAGGTTTCATTGCAGGGCGTTCTTTCCGCTGTTGACGCCGTAAAAGTGGCATCCACTGCCGCGCAAGCATTTTAAGGTACATTCTATGGTTTCGTTTTTCTCGCAACTTTATCCCCTGTACCCCGAGCTGATGCTGGCCGGTGGCGCGTTGTTCCTTGTGCTGCTGGGTGCCTTTTACGGTGAACGTTCCGCAAATCTGGTACACAGCTGCGCTATCGCTTTTCTGCTCGCTGCCGGATTTTTGCTTTGCCGTCAGGCGATGGAAACGCCGGACGCGCTGCTGGCTTTTAATGGCAGCTTCCGTTCCGATGCGTTTGGCCGCTTTCTTAAAATGCTCATCCTGATTGCCTCAATTGGCGGGATTGTGCTGGCATGGCGCTTTCAGAAACAGGAAAAATTCGAGCGGTTTGAATATTCCATTCTGATTGTGCTTTCTGTACTGGGCATGTGTGTCATGCTCTCTGCTGGCGACCTGATTGCCCTTTATCTGGGACTTGAGCTGCAAAGTCTGGCGCTTTATGTGGTGGCTTCCATGCACCGCGATCATGCGCGCTCTTCGGAAGCAGGTCTTAAATATTTTGTGCTGGGTTCTTTGTCGTCCGGTATGTTGCTGTATGGCTGCTCGCTGATTTACGGTGTGACCGGCTCGGTGCAGTTTGGTGCGATTGCCCAAGCCATTGAACCGCTTATCAATGGGGAGACTTTCCCGCTGGTGCTGGTGTTTGGCCTTGTTTTTGTGCTGGCTGGACTTGCGTTTAAAATTTCTGCCGTACCGTTTCATATGTGGACACCCGATGTGTATGAGGGAGCGCCTTCGCCCGTTACCGCATTTTTTGCATCCGCTCCTAAAGTAGCCGGTCTTGCAATTCTCATCCGCTTCCTGTTTGAAGCGTTCCCGAACGCTGTACCCCAATGGCAACAGGTCATCTTCTTTGTGGCTGTAGCCTCCATGATTCTTGGAGCCTTTGCCGGTATTGCGCAAACCAACATCAAGCGTCTTATGGCTTACTCTTCCATCGGCCATGTCGGATATGCTCTGGTGGGTCTTGCTGCTGCAACCCCGGAAGGGGTGCAGGGCGTTGTGATGTATCTGGTAATCTACGTTGCCATGACATTGGGTGTGTTCGCCTGCATTATTGCCATGCGCACGCAGGAAGGTACAGTTGAAAAGATTTCTGATCTTGCCGGTCTTTCCAAACATTCGCCACTCTTTGCGGCCGCATTATGCCTCCTGTTTTTCTCGCTTGCCGGTATCCCGCCGCTGGCAGGGTTCTTCGGGAAATTCTATGTGTTCAAAGCTGCAATGGACTCAGGGCTTTATGCGCTCTCCATCATCGGGGTGCTTGCCAGTGTTGTGAGTGCTTTTTATTACCTGCGCATTGTGAAAATCATGTATTTTGATGAGCCTTCCACTGTGCGCTTTGTGCCGCTTGCGCCAGAACTGAAAGTTGTTCTCGCCCTTTCAATTGCTTTTGTGCTGTTTTACATTGCCATGCCAACGGCATTGGATAGCGCAACAGCAGTTGCTGCAAAAAGTTTGTTCTAGTTGTTTACGCTTGGTCAGCTTGCGCTTCAAAAAGGCTATACCTTAAAACATTTTGTTGCGGTTTCTTCAACCAATACAGAAGCTTTAAACCATGGCCTCCAGCAACAGGAAGCCGGTGTGTGGTTTGTGAGCGATACACAAACCGCGGGCAGGGGGCGGCGTGGTCGAGCCTGGGAAACACTGGACGGGAACTTGGCCGCCTCGCTGATTGTACCGCATATGCGACAACTTCAGACTGTTGGATTGCTTTCGTATCTGTGCGCCGTTGCTGTTGCCCAAACCCTGGAACGCTTTTGTGCAAAAGAGCGCATACAGCTTAAATGGCCCAATGATATATTGCTCGATGAACGTAAAGTGGCGGGCATCCTCATTGAAACAACCCTGCCGATTGCATCCACCCTTCCGGTTGTTGTCTGCGGTATTGGCATTAATTGTACACAGGCACCAGCACAAACCTTGTTTCCTGCCGCATCATTAAAGCAGGCAGGGCTTGATCTTCCGCCGCATCAGGTGTTTAGTGGCCTTGCAGATTGCATGGCTGCTCTGCTTGAGCAGTGGCAGGATGGACAGAATTTTTCTTACCTTCGTCAGGCATGGCTTGAGCGCGCCTACGGGCTTGGTTCGCCAATCCGCATCCAGCGGCACGATGGAATGGTAAACGGTATTTTTGAGACGATTGATGAACACGGGTGTTTGATTATGCGCAGCTCTGAAGGCGCGCGCTTTTCCATCACTTCCGGCGATATGATGTGAATGAAAAAGGAATTTTGCCATGAACAATACGGATGGCCAATTGATTTTTATCCCCCTTGGCGGGGTTGGCGAAATCGGGATGAATATGAGCCTTTATGGCGTGGGCTCCGAAGATAACCGCGAATGGCTGATGGTGGATTGCGGCGTTACCTTTGGCGATGCTGCGGACACTCCCGGTGTTGATCTGATTATGCCTGAAACCCGCTTTATTGAAGCGGAACGTCAAAACCTCAAAGCCATCGTTCTTACCCATGCCCATGAGGATCATTTCGGGGCGCTGATCGATTTATGGTCACGCTTGCGGGTGCCTGTGATTGCAACGCCTTTCGCCGCAGGGCTTCTGAAGGCCAAACTAGCCGGTGAACCCCACGCACCCGACATCGAGGTCAAGATTGTCAAGCCTTCCGGACGGATTGCATTGGGACAATTCAATGTGGAACTCGTGCCGGTCGCACACTCCATTCCCGAGGCTGTGGCGCTGGCTATTCGCACCAAAGCCGGTTTGGTCGTGCATACGGGTGACTGGAAACTTGACCCCACGCCCGTACTGGGCATTGGAACCGATGAAAACCGTATGCGGGAATTGGGCGATGAAGGCGTTCTGGCTGTCATTGGCGATTCCACCAACGTTCTGCGCGATGGTCACTCACCTTCCGAGCGGGTTATCGGCGATGTTCTCACCCAGCTTATTACAGAATCACCCGGCCGTGTGGCCGTGACAACCTTTGCTTCCCACATTCCGCGGATTCGCATCATTGCGGAAGCCGCAATGCGGGCAGGGCGCGAAGTGATTATTCTGGGGCGCGCCATGGATCGCACCCTTACTGTTGCGCGCGAAACTGGATGGCTCGATGGCATTCCGGAATTTCACGGACCGGATGCCTTTGGACAATTGCCGCCAGAAAAAGTTCTGCTGGTGCTGACCGGATCTCAAGGAGAAGGCAGGGCTGCACTCGCGCGCATTGCCAATGAAAGCCACCCTGAAATCAGACTCAATAAAAAAGATCGCGTGATTTTTTCCTCTCGGACAATCCCCGGCAATGAAAAAGCCGTCAATAAAATTATCAATAATCTGGTGCGGCAGGGTGTAGAAGTTATCACGGATCGCGAGCATCCCGTGCATGTTTCCGGCCATCCGCGGCGGGGCGAAGTGCGTGACCTCTATAGCTGGCTCAAGCCACGCAGCGTGCTGCCGGTGCATGGCGAACCCATGCATCTGGATGTCCATGCAAAATTTGCAAGAAGTCTCAATATTGAAAACGTCCTCGTATGCCAGAATGGTGACGTGGTGCAACTCAATGGCGACGCACCAAAGATTGTTGATGACGTACCTTCCGGACGGCTTTACAAAGATGGCCGCCTGCTGCTTTCACACAAAACCTCAACTGTGGATGAACGGCGCAAGCTTGCCGTTTCCGGTGTCGTTAGTGTTGCTCTTGCCGTTTCTGCCAAAGGTTTTGCCATCGGCGAACCGCTCGTGCGCATTGCAGGCATACCTGTGCAGGATGAACACAATGAATTTATGACAGACATTATTGCCGATGTTGTCATGGACACGTTTGATGGGCTTTCCGTGGGAAGACGCCGCGATGTCAATTTTGTTACCAATGCGCTTGAACGCGCTGTTCGCTCTGAACTCAACCATATCTGGGGTAAAAAGCCGACATGCTATGTCAGTGTTCTTGCCGTATAAGAAAGGTAATGAGCCATGACGGCACTTAATCTGGTTAGCGCTTTTGCTGTTTATTTTATAATCTGGTGGATTGCTCTGTTTGCTGTTCTCCCTTGGGGAGTGAGAAGCCAGATTGATGAAAATGCTGTAGCGCATGGAACCGAACCCGGCGCTCCAGCCAAAGTTCATGGCTGGAGGATTGTTTTTATAACAACTCTTGTTTCGCTGATTGTTTTTTTTCCGCTTTATTCTTATTGGGAAGATCTGCTGGCGCTTACCCTTTAAAAAATAACACAAATTAGCAGCTTAACTTTTCTACAAAAAAGCATGGCACAACAATCATGCTTTTCTGCATAAAGATCAGTACCAAATAAGATAATCATTCTATTTGGCAAAGCTTTGCTATAAGCCACTGTTTTAATACAGAATTTATTTTGTCTTGAGATGCGCCTGATGGGCTGCATTAAGAGCAATGGCCGCCGCATTGGATACGTTTAGGCTCTTGATAACGCCTGGCATATCCAGCCGCGCCACCACAGTACAGGTTTCTTTGGTTTTTTGCCGCAAGCCTTTTCCTTCCGCCCCAAGAACCAGAGCCAGTGGCCGTGTCAGCGGCAGCGTATTGATATCTGTCTCCCCATCAGAATCAAGCCCCACAACGGTATAGCCAGAATCAATCAATTGCGTAATGCCTTCTGACAAATTGGTGACCATGATGAGGTTAATATGTTCCAGACCGCCCGAAGCTGATTTGGCCAAAACGCCGGTTGTGGCAGGAGAATGACGGTAAGTACACATGATTCCCGCAGCATTAAAAGCCACTGCCGTACGCATGATTGCGCCTACATTATGTGGATCCGTGATTTGATCCAAAACAATAACCAGACCATCATCTGGCAAAGTCCTGACATCCACAGAGGGCAGGGGATCTGAGATGAGGTAAAGTCCTTGATGAACTGCATCGGGCGGAAGAAGTCTGGCAATATCATTGGGGCGAACAATTTCAGGCTCAAGAGAAATAGAAATACCATTTTCTTCTAGCTTATGAATGCCGTTTTGCGTTGCAATAAGCTTTTTATGCTTGCGCTTGGGATTTTTAAGCGCTTCCGATACTGGATGAAAACCATACAGAATGCTTTCATCAAGCAAAGAAACGTCATTTAACGCGCGCTTGCTTGAAAAACCTTTTGATGCAAATTTTTGTGAAAAGCGCTGTTTCATTCGGCGTCCAACCCTTATTAAAAATGATATAAATTGCATTTTCACAGAGCTGTTTGTGAATAAAATGATGCAATAAGAAGGTTATCAACAATAACAGATAGCAGAATAAAAAAAATCATATTTTGCAGTTGACATTAAGGGGTGCTATAAGCATAACACACATACGAAACAGCCAATTCGTTGGTTCGTGCTTTTCGAGCTTGTATGCACATCTAGGGCGGAGGGATGCCCGAGTGGTTAAAGGGGACGGACTGTAAATCCGTTGGCTTAGCCTACGTTGGTTCAAATCCAACTCCCTCCACCATCCTGCGCGGGTGTAGCTCAATGGTAGAGCGACAGCCTTCCAAGCTGACGACGAGGGTTCGATTCCCTTCACCCGCTCCATAAAAGCCGAATAAAATCTTTAGGCTGGTTTCGACAAGATTGGGATTGCTGTTATTTTGGTGTCCTGTAAATTGAACGTTCTGAATTTTAGGTGAGCGACGTCCATGGCAAAAGAGAAATTTACGCGCGATAAGCCGCATTGTAATATTGGAACAATTGGTCACGTTGATCACGGCAAGACCTCATTGACCGCAGCGATTACCAAAATTCTGGCGGAAGCCGGTGGTGCAAAATTCACAGC
>JBMDXK010000031.1:0-42284 GCA_048594375.1 Methylopilaceae bacterium | reverse complement strand
GAAAAACTTATTAATACACTGACTAATCCGAATTTACCTAATGCATTGCTTGAAGGTGAAAAGAAAGGGGTAGGACAGGATATGGCTATGGAGGTGCAGTCTTATATAACATCATTAGGTATTATTTCACCGGAAGATGCCTCAGAGGCAAAGGATATTCTTGGTGTGAACAGCATGGCTGCTGAAGCCGAGGCTGCATTGGTTAATGGCGTTGATATATCTGAAATGACAGATGAAAAAATTAATCAATGGGCCGATGATCTTTCCACGATGATGCTTAGTGAAATGCAGATCATTAATCTGAGTGATAAGCCTGTTCCCGATGCCGTGTTTAATATCATAAAGGTTATTTCTGCCTTGCCCCGTCATACATCAACTGCGTTTGATACAACGTGGCATGATACTTTTAAAATGGGTAATAAAACTATTACACCTGCAACCGGAAATATCCCTGAAATTCATGATCCTAAATTTGCGGCAGCTGCCCAGCAAGCTTTGCATGACACTCTTGTCACACGTTTAAAAGATGTGCGTTTGCAGGCTCAGAAAGGCAATGTATCCCGCGTTGATTTAACAAATGCGGTTCGCGGTGTTACGGTAACAGATGTTATCAAAACCGTTGATAACAATGCTTATATTCCTTGGAAATATAGAGAAGGTCTCAAAGGCTTCTTTGGACGAATGCAAGCTTATGGTGTTTGGGGCTCTTTGACTGGTCTTGCCGGACTATCGTTAGGTATATGGAAACTCGCAACAGGGCAAACAAAAACCAAAGATGAGCGCATTGGAGCTGCTCGCGATTTTCTGACCCTTATGTCAGTCGCAGGGCATTTGGGAAATTTGACATCCAAGTTACTGGATCAGGCGGCACGTTTAACCAATTATGTTGGCATAACAGCAGTTGATCGTGAATATACTTTTGCTCAAAAAATGCTTCTTACAAATGAAATTGGAGAGATCTGGTTTAAACAAAAAGTGAAAACTGATCCGAACAATGCCGGTCAATTTACTTATGACAAAACAATCCTTCAAAACCCCAAAAATGCGGTCGGTCTGGATTTTGATGAGCGTAAAACTCTTAATATGAATCCAACAGAACTTAATCCAGGTAAATTTAAACGTGGCTTTATGAGTGCTTATAAAACGCTTGGCGTTATTGCGGATTTTGGCGGTGTTCTTGATATGTATCTTGGTTCACAGAGCTTAAAAATTGCCCAGAAAAATAATGATACTTTAATGGCCGCTACGAGCGGATTACGTATTGCGGCAGGTGCATCATTAACAGGTTCTGCAATAGCAGGCACTGCAGGACTTATTGGAAATTTTGCAGGAAATTCATCTTGGAAGTGGATTAAAAATCCAGTGAAGTGGGTGAATACTTCTTCTCACCTTTCACGTCTTGCACATCCCTTTTTCTGGGTTGGCGCCGTTGTCGGTGGCGTAGGTCTTATTGTTGATCTTTCACTGGATGATTGGCGTGGAAACCCTGAAAAGCAAAAAATGACTAACAAACAAGATGCTTGGTGGGATGACTTGGATGAACTTGGCATCTTGGAAGAAGATCAGGCGGACAAACGTTCTTATGCTACGACGCTTTTCTCTGAACGCAATGGACGTGGTGCAACTATAACTTCTGATTCCATTTGGGATCAGGAAGAAGCTGAGTTTGAACATTTCAGCAATACCAATGAAAAAGACGGCAGCGCAACTACACGCATGAATTCTGATTTACGCGTATCCTGAATATAGTTTTATGCTTTCCCTCTGATATTTCTAAGCTTTTTGCTATCGCGATATACTGAAGTGGTAGCACACTATAAATTTGTCAAAGAGCGGTGAACGACTGTTCTATATGAATCTTATGCCACTTTTGGCTATGCTTAAAAACAGCTATTTCAGCATAGCAGTCCTCACATTCAGACATGGCTTCTTCTTAAAATGGGTTAACCTTTAATTGATGTTTAAAGTTAACAAAAATTTCTATTTTACTCTTTGAAATAATTTAAAATTTTTAAGGTAAAATGATAAAAGTTATTTAAAATCAATTTGTTGTTTTTGCTCCGCAGGGGCAGGTATGATAAAAATGCGCTGCATTCTTTCCATACATGCTTATTTTTCTGCAGCGTTTCATCCGATAAAATAATTTTTTATGAAGTAATGTGCGCTGCAACACGGTCAGAGCTTTTCCTGACGCGAAAATCATCCTATGAATGGTAGGATTTTCAGGAATATACAGAGTTTGTGTCATGGCAGCAGAAATACGGCTCAAAGGTTATTTGCCTCCGCAAAAGGTAATTATCATCGGTGCGGGCGTAACAGGGCTTGCCATTGGGTGGAGACTGGCACAGCAGGGAATTGAAACGCTCATTTTTGATAAAGGGAAGGCGGGGCAGGGTGCCTCCCACGCTGCCGCCGGAATGCTGGCGGCTTGTGTGGAGGCGGAACCCGGAGAGGAAAATCTCGTTACCTTAACGCGGAAATCGCAACAGCTCTGGCCAGACTTTGCGCAAGAATTATTTAAAGATACCGGCCTTGATGTTTTGTTGCGCAAAGAAGGAACACTGGTGCTTGCGCTTACTTATGATGACCAAGCGCGGTTAAAGCATAATCTGGCTTTTCAACAAGGTCTTGGGTTACCGGTTGAATGGATTTCTCCCACAGAGGTGCGCCGTAAAGAGCCTTATATTCACACGAGCCTTGCAGGAGCCGTCTGGAGCCCCGAAGATCATCAGGTTGATAACCGGATTTTAAGTGAAGCACTCCTGATTGCTGCGCGCAATGCCGGTGCAGATATTTTTGAGAATACTGCCGTTGAACGCATAATGATGGACGCGGAGCGTATAAACGGTATTGAACTCACAGACGGAACACAGCATCATGCGGATCTGGTGGTTCTGGCTGCAGGTGCGTGGTCACGCCGGATTGCCGGATTACCAAAATCCGCGCAGCCGCCGGTGCGTCCGATCAAAGGTCAAATGCTGGCTTTGCAAATGGATCCTGCTCATCCGGTTCTTTCGCATGTTATTTGGGGGCCAAATATCTATATGGCACCACGCTGTGATGGACGGTTGATTCTGGGAGCCACTGTAGAAGAAAAAGGATTTGATGTGCAGATAACGGCAGGCGGTGTTCTTGCGCTTTTAGAAGCTGCATGGCGTTGTGTGCCAGCGATTGAAGAATTGCCGCTGCTGGACATATGGGTGGGGCATCGCCCTGGAAGCCGCGATGACGCGCCTATTTTCGGCAAAGGCTGTCATGACGGTCTTTATTATGCGACCGGGCATCACCGGAACGGCATATTGCTCTGCCCAATCACGGCTGCAATTGCTGCGCATGAAATTCTAACGGGTTTTCAGGATTTGCGTGCTGCACCTTTTACAATGGCGCGTTTTATGGATTGAAAGGAACACTTTTATGAGTGAAATTGCTGTGCGGGTAAATGGCGTTGAGGCTCTTATCGAAGCGCACAATTTGCTGGATATTTTAAGCCGGTATGACATTCTTACGGATACCAAAGGCGTTGCCGTTGCTCTTAATGGACAGGTTATTCCACGGAGCTTATGGAATTCTACTGCCATTAAAAACAATGATGACATTGAAATCGTTCATGCGCGGCAAGGAGGCTAGTTGCAGTTCATGGATGGTATGCGAGAACAGGCATTTTTGGGTGTTACCTGCTCTTTTTCTGGAAGATATTGGCAATCGCGGCTGGATGGCCGCGGAGAAGCCCACGCGTTGGCCATGGTGCAACGGTATGGCATTTCGGATGTTCTGGCGCGGGTTCTTGTCGGGCGTGATGTCGCGGTTGAGGATGTGGCGCATTATATCCAGCCTGCTTTGCGTGATCTTTTGCCCGATCCTGATACACTGACAGCCATGCCGGACGCGGTTACGCGTCTGATGGCTGCAATTGAGAACCGTGAAAAAATTGCAATTTTTGGTGATTATGACGTTGATGGTGCAACATCATCTGCGTTGCTTGCTGAATTTTTACGCCAGACAGGATGTGATCCTCAGGTTTATATTCCAGACCGTATTACCGATGGTTATGGACCGAATCAGGCCATCATTGAAGAATTTGCACGCGCAAACATTACTCTGTTGATTACCGTGGATTGTGGCAGCACCAGTTTTGAAGCGCTGGAAATCGCACGGCGGTGCAAGATGGACGTTGTGGTCATTGACCATCATCAGGTCAATGAAACGCTGCCCCATGCCGTAGCGGTGGTAAATCCCAATCGCTTAGATGATCTTTCTGGCCTTGAACATTTGGCCGCTGTTGGCGTGGTATTTATGCTGCTGGTGGCGTTAAATCGTGCTTTGCGCCAGCAGCATTTCTGGAATGGCAATCGGCCAGAGCCTGATTTACGCAAGGGGCTGGATCTGGTGGCCATGGGAACAGTGGCGGATGTGGTGCCGCTGAAGGGATTGAATCGTGCATTTGTGACGCAAGGTCTCAAGATTATGGCGCAGCGTCAGCGTCCTGGCTTGCGTGCGCTTGCGGATGTGGCACGAATGGATGGGCCACCAACGCCGTATCATTTGGGTTTTTTACTAGGGCCGCGCATCAATGCCGGAGGCCGAATAGGGCAGGCGGAATTGGGCTGCCGGTTATTGATGGAGTATGATGATCTGAAATTAGCCGAGTGGGCGCAAGAGCTGGAGCGGCTGAACAGTGAGCGGCAGTTTATTGAAAAGCAAACCCTTGAAGATGCTGAAAATAGAATCAATCCTGATCCGCAGTCCGGCATTATTGTTGCTGCCGCCGAAGATTGGCATCCTGGCATTGTGGGGCTTGTAGCATCAAGGCTGAAGGAAAAATACCGGATGCCTGTCTTTGCTATTGCAATCAATCCGCATAATGGCATGGGTACAGGGTCTGGACGCTCTGTTGCCGGGGTTGATTTGGGCGGAGCTGTAAGGGCTGCTGTCGAAGCAGGGATTCTGGTAAAGGGCGGTGGCCATGCCATGGCTGCGGGGCTGACTGTCGAAGTCTCGAAAATTCCAGATTTTCAACTCTTTATGAAGGAAAAACTTGCTCAGCAGGTGGTGACCGCATACGCAAACAACACAATTACCATTGATGGAAAAATTACAGCCTCTGGCATAACACCTGAAATGATTACTATTCTTTCTCACGCAGGACCTTTTGGCTCCGGCAACCCGGAACCGTTATTCGCTTTGCCGGCACACCAGCTTATTCGGGTTGATCCTGTGGGTGCAAACCATCTGCGTATTCAGCTTAAAGCCAATGATGGCGCTGTGGTGCGCGGAATCGCTTTTCGTGCGGCAGGTCAGCCTTTGGGTGATTCGTTGCTTGGCGCACGTGGACAGGCGATACATGTGCTGGCACATTTGCATATTGATCGCTGGGGCGGCGGGGAACGCGCTGAGATCAGGGTTATTGATGCGGCTTTTCCACAAGGTGTGATATGCTAGAAAACGCTTCATAATCAGGGTTTTATTGGCAGGATACTTTCTGAAAATATGATTAAAATCAAAATATGCAGAAACTCTTCGTTTCATTGCAAAAAAGGGATTGCCGAACAGAAAAGATGCCGCTATACACCATGCCAACGCGCCCTTCGTCTAGCGGTCTAGGACGCCGCCCTTTCACGGCGGAAACACGGGTTCGATTCCCGTAGGGCGCGCCATTTTTCAATTGTTTTAAAATCCCTCTCATATTGAATATGTCTAGCAAAAAGCAGAGATGTTTTTTGATGGGGCTTCTTTGCCTCTAATGAGCCGTTGTAAAAAAGTGTGCAATTTCTGCGGTCATTTGCAAAAAAGGGATTGCCGAACACAAAAGATGCCGCTATACACCATTCCAACGCGCCCTTCGTCTAGCGGTCTAGGACGCCGCCCTTTCACGGCGGAAACACGGGTTCGATTCCCGTAGGGCGCGCCATTTTTATTTCGTCTTGGCAAATTCTTTTCCTTAAAACTTTATCCTGTTTTTAAAACCTGTGTTTATCGGCATTGCTGGTGCGCATTTTATAACATTGTTTTTGATGTTGGAGGAAAAATGTCTCAGCAGATGCGTTTAAATGGACAATGCCTTTGTGGTGATGTGAAGTTTACTGCCGAGCCGTTAGAGCCACACGTGGAAGTGTGCCATTGCATTATGTGTCGCCGCTGGTCTGGCGGAATATTTTTAGGTGTAAATTGTGGCTCTTCCGTTGAGGTTGAGGACGATAAAAGTCTTAAAGCGTTTCGCTCATCGGAATGGGGGGAGCGATTGTTTTGTAGCACATGTGGAACGTCACTTTTTTGGCGCAGTGTGCAAGATCGCATGACCGTGGTTTCCATGCAGGCTTTTGAAAATCCTGAGCCGTTTGCATTGACCAAAGAAATTTTTATTGATGAAAAACCCGCAAATTATGATTTTTCCAATAAAACACACCATATGACGGGCAAAGAATTTCTTGCTTCCATCGGTGTTGAAGAGGCATAGAGCCTTGAGCTTGTGCCAGCACCTCTAAAGGCATATAAAAGGCTTGTACTGTTGATCTTTTTTACGGACTTTTCACGCAAGGCTGCTCGCTGACTTTGCTGGAAGGGTTTTTGTATTGGCCGCTTATATGCATTCTGTAATTGTTACACCCCTTCAATGGGTCGAGCCTTGTGCTTTATTTGCGCATTTTGTGCATCATGAAGGGGCGGTGCTGCTTGACTCTGCTCTTGCAGGGGATGTGCGCGCGCAGTGGAGTGTCATCGGGCTTGAGCCTGCCGCGGTTTTGAGCGGCGTGGTCGAGCAAGGATTTCGTTATAATGGGAATCCCGTGACAGAAACACTTCCTGATCTTATGCGTATGCTCGCGGTTGAGGCTTTGGCATCTGGAGATTTTCCTTCTGGAATGCCTCTTCCGGGTGTTATCGGTTATTTGGGTTTTGAGGCTGGCGTGTGGTGTGATGCCATGCCCTTGCCCAAAACGCCGCGTCTGTTACCGGATATCTGGCTGGGCCGTTACGAAACACTGGCGGTTTTTCATCATCCTACACAACGCAATTGGCTGATTTCCATTCATGCGGAATGTTCCGATGTCTGGAAAGAGTTGCAGGCATTGTGCAGCACACCTGTTTGCCAGAATTATCATGAGCGCAGTCCAAAAGGCGTTTGGCTGGATGATACCCATGCGAATGTATATCCTGCAATGGTTCGCCAGATTGTTGCGCATATTACAAACGGAGATGTTTTTCAGATTAATGCCACATGGCAGTTCCGAGGTGAAAAGCCGGAAGAATTGGACGCTTTTGCCCTATACAGTGCTTTGCGCAAACTGAGCCCGGCGCCGTATGCCGTTTTTTTACGTCTTGATGCTGATAAAGCGCTGGTGAGTGCATCGCCAGAGCTTTTCTTGCAGGTGGATGCTTCCGGGCAGGTGGTGACGCGTCCGATTAAAGGCACACGTCCACGGGAAAATGATATTGTGCGTGATGCTGAAGTTGCCGAAGAGCTGGGCAATGCTACCAAGGATCGCGCTGAAAACCTGATGATTGTTGATCTCATGCGCAATGATCTGGGGCGGGTGTGCAAAATGGGCAGCGTGCATGTGCCGCATTTGTGGGACGTTGAACAATTCCCGAATGTGCATCATCTGGTTTCCGAGGTGCGCGGAACGTTAAAGCAGGGGCAGGATGCGGTTGATCTGTTATGCGCCTGTTTCCCGCCAGGTTCTGTGACTGGCGCTCCCAAAGTGCATTGCCTCAAGCTGATCCATGATCTAGAGCCGGTGCCGCGTGGTGCATATTGCGGTTCCTTTATTCATCTTGGAGGCAATGGCGCTCTGACTTCCAATGTCTTAATCCGCACAATGACTGTCTGTAAAAATACTGTGACCGCACAAGCAGGTGGCGGCATTGTTTCGGATTCGCAACCCGATAATGAATTGGATGAAATGCTTCTAAAGGCAAATGCCATGTTGCAGGCTCTGCTCGTGAAATTTTAAAGTCAGGCAGGAGGGTACCCATGACAAAAATCTGGATGAATAATGCACTCATCGATGGTGACGCTGCCCACATTCCCGTGCGTGACCGCGGTTTTTTACTTGGCGATGGTGTGTTTGAAACCCTGCGTGTGCAAAACAGCAGTTTACGCAATGTGCAGGCACATCTTTCACGCTTAAAACATGGGGCAGGGGTGCTTGGCATAGATGTGCCGGAATGCGTGGATCGGGCATTGCACGAGACTATGAAAGCCAATGCTATCCAGCAAGGCTCTGTACGGCTTACGCTGACGCGGGGAAGCGGGGGGCGTGGGTTGGATATCCCGGAAACGGTTACGCCGTTGCTGGTGGTTACAGCCGTTGCTCATGAACCGCAAGTGTCTTCTCTCAATGTGCAGCTTGTCACCGATTATCGGCGCGATCACGGTTCTCCGCTGGCGCATGTGAAGGCTTTGGGATATTTGCCGCATATTCTTGCGCGGCAACACGCGCGAAAGCTTCACGCAGATGATGCTTTGATTCCCAATACATCTGGAAAGCTTAGCTGCGCTACGGTGGCAAATGTGCTGCTCTGGTATGAAGGACACTGGACAACGCCGCCGCTTCAGGATGGTGCATTGCCCGGTACGGCGCGTGCAGAACTTTTGGCTAAGGGATTGATACAGGAACGCTCATGGCCGCTTGAAGCATTGCGTGCAGTTGAGGGAATGGCGTTAGTGAACGCTCTCAGTCTGCGTGCTGTCGTGCAGTGTGATGGCAGAGCTTTGGCATGGCCTTTGGAAGCGTGTGACACGCTTACCGCTCTTGGCAACCAATTAGAACTTTCTGTCGAGGTTTGAAATTATATAGTGGTTTCAATTAAAAAATTTACATCAAACCACTGTAAATTTTTGTCTCTACGCAATTATCAATTGCTAGAGGTGCGTCTTTTTGCTCGCCGGTACGGCAATCTATGGCACACTGCCGCAGCAGAATAATGATTCTGCCCTTCTTGAAGCTGACAAAGGGGAAAGCCATGCCGCGCATCATCGATATTCTGCTTAGTCCGGTGTATGCGGTGCAGTTGTTTACGGGTGCCAAGTCATTCAAGGATAATCCGATTATTGGCAGCTATTGGCTGAACAAAAAAGGACTTCACGCACGGCGCGTGGCGTGTGCCGCTCGTATGGCAGAACAGCGGCGCGCGCGTCTGGCTCCATTTCTTTCGCCAGAAGAGGTGCAAGAATTTGAAAAAAACGGTTTTATTCTCAAGAAAAACTTTCTGGACAGTGCGGTTTTTATAAAAATACAAGCTGAAATCGACCAGATGAAAGCACCCGCGCGCGAAATGCGGCAGGGGGATACTGTCACACGGCGTATTGCACTTACACCTGAAATATTAGCGAAAATTCCGACCACCCATCACTTGCTTGAAATGCCGGAATGGCGAAATCTGATGCATTATGTAGCCAGCTATGCAATGCAGCCGGTCTATTATGTGCAGAGCATTCTTTCGCATGTAAAAGATACCCATCCTGATCCGCAAACCGCCTTGCATTCCGATACATTTCAACCCAACCTCAAGGCGTGGTTTTTTCTGCACGATGTGCCGGAAGATGAAGGGCCTTTTGTTTATGTGCCAGGCTCACATAAAGCCACAAAGCGCCGTTTGGCATGGGAAAAGCGTCAAAGTCTGGAAGTTACCAAAGGTGGCGCTCCTCTTGGGCAAAGGGGGTCGTTACGGGTAAAGCCTGCAGAATTGAAACGCCTTGGCTACAAAGAACCGCAGGCCTTTGCTGTTCCGGCAAATACACTGGTGATTGCCGATACCTATGGCTTTCATGCGCGCGGGTTGAGCGTTCGCCCTTCAATGCGCATTGAAATCTGGGCTTATGGGCGGCGTAATCCTTTTCTGCCTTGGCTTGGTCTGGATATCTGGATGCTGCCGTTTTTGAAACACCGCAAAGCACCCATTGTCTGGAAAATGATGGATGTCCTTTCCCGCTACGGTTTGGCAAAACAGGCATGGAAAGATGTCGGAACACTCAATCCTGCTTCGCCATCACCCCTTGCTGAAAAGAAAGAGTGAGCCGGGCTCTCTTTACCATTTGCCCGTGTTTGGCATAGATACCCATGGTTCCTGCGTAGGCAAAGCTTTGCCTTTTTGTAAAAGCTCGATGGAAATATTGTCCGGCGAGCGGATAAAGGCCATCCAGCCATCGCGCGGTGGGCGATTGATGGTTATTCCTGCATCCTGCAATTTTTGGCAAGTGGCATAAATGTCATCCACTTCATAAGCCAGATGCCCAAAATTACGGCCTTCCGTATATTTTTCAGCATCCCAATTGTAGGTTAGTTCAAGCTCTGGACCGTCATCTTGCGGGGAGGAAAGATACACGAGTGTGAATCGTCCTTGCTGGTTTTCTATCCGCCTTGTTTCTTTGAGTCCCAGCTTATTGCAATAAAAATCCAAGGATTGCTCAAGGTTTTCAACTCTTACCATTGTATGCAGATAGCGCATGATATCCTCTCTTTAAGACCTATTTTCTGGAAACGTTGTGCCACAAATTCGAGCATCTGAAAACCGTGTTTAAGTGATTGATTCCACGAATTTATTCCAGTTTGTTTCAAAATAGAACATGCTTTGTTTACCCTTATGAAACAAATGTTAATATGGTTTAAATGCGATAAATCTATGATTTTGAAGGCAAAATTATGTGAATTGCTTTTTGTTATCGTGAGCAGTGTGCCATTTTTTACTTTGCAATCAAGGCGGCGGTGCTATCCTTTTTTAAAGAAAGAGTGACTCGCACTAGCGACGGGGGCCTCTGCGGGTATAAAATCATGGGATCTAACGTGTTTTCTTTAGTTGATATCAGTGAAGTAGAAGAATTGTCCGGGGATGCCTCCGTACAAATGGAAATGGTTTCTGGTGTTGTCAAATGGTTTGACGTCGCCAAAGGATATGGTTTCCTCGTGCCAGATAACGGCAAAGCTGATGTTCTGCTCCATGCCACCTGTCTGCGCCGCGATGGTCATCAGGTTGTTCAGGAAGGTTCGCGCGTGGTATGCGAAGTTGCTGAACGCTCAAAGGGGTTACAGGCATTCCGCATTCTTTCCGTTGATAATTCACAGGCAGTGCATCCGGCTGAAATGCCACCCGCGCGCACACATGTCACTGTTACGCCTACCAGCGGCCTTGAGCGTGCCGAAGTAAAGTGGTTCAACCGTTTGAAGGGCTTTGGCTTCGTAAGCTGTGGCGAGGGCAAGCCTGATATTTTTGTGCATATGGAAACATTGCGCCGTTATGGAATTGCTGAACTGAAACCGGGTCAGGTTGTTTATGTTCGTTATGGCGATGGCCCTAAAGGCATGATGGCGGCTGAAATCCATGTGGAAGGTATGCGGCCAAGCATGGCGCATTAAAAGTTTTACGAACAACGCGCTGTCTGGTGGCTGAAGCAGGCAGCGCGTTACCCCATTAAAAAACAGGCTGTACAAGCGTGTTAAAAATCGCATAATACGCGCTGTGTTTATTTTTCAGGTTAAAGTGTAATGGCTGCTTTGCGCTGCTTTCACCGTATGGTACACACCATGCGGTTTGTTTTTATTGTGTGCATGACCAGCGGATTGGTTGCATGTTCCGATGCCAGTTCCGAAAAAGTTGTTATAGAAACCATTCAGGGTAAACATCACAGCTTTACAGTTGAGTTGGCCATCACCGATGAGCAGCGCGCGCTAGGTTTAATGAACAGGGATTTTCTACCCGCCAACCATGGAATGCTGTTTGATTTTGGCGCTCCACAAGAAGTAACCATGTGGATGAAAAACACTCTGATCCCTCTGGATATGGTGTTTATTAAAGAAGACGGCTTAATTGCACGGGTTGAGCACAAAACTGAACCGCTCTCCACGCGCGTAATCTATTCCGGTGATGCAGTCCGCTATGTATTGGAAGTGAACGGCGGAACAATGGAAACCCACGGCATCAAAGCGGATGATCGTGTCATTCTTCCTACGATGCTTACTGCACCTTAAAAGCATCAATCGGTTTCCAAAAAACAAAGCGTTCCCTTGGCTTTTTGGGGGGAGGGTCTCGCCAAGGGAACTGCTTTATCGGATGTTTTCATCATGTGCGGAACGCGGTAAACAAAGGGTGAGGACGCTTTGTTATACTGAACATTTCAACACTTTGTTGCGTTTTTATTTTTGATAATAATGCGTCGCTGTGCAAATAGTTCCAAACCGCGCTGCTTGACACTGCTGAAAGAGTGATTTTATAGGATCACCCTATGTTGCAGCTGTTTTATGGTACATCGATGATAATTACTTCTGCATCGCTAAGTGCTGTGATCGTAACGGTTTTTGTTTCGGTAATTTCAGCGCCATCTCCCCCATGAAGAACAGTATCTTCAATTTTGAAATCTCCATAAGATGAAAGCGCATAGGCTTGATGCTTGATGTTTTGAATAACCTGCGTTCCTGCTTTCAGGCGTCCTCCATAGATTGCGGCATCCTGATTGATAAACAACGCATTGCCTGCGCTTTCAGCCTGACCTGAAACCAGAAGCGGCAATGATTCTGTGACAGATTCTTTTGGAAACTCCATGCTATCCCACCGGGGAGTGGCATCTTTTACATTTGGCCGTATCCAGATCTGAAACAGCGTTGTGTCCTCATTTTCCATATTGTATTCGGAATGAAAAATACCCGATCCAGCACTCATAACCTGTACATCGCCCGCATTGGTGCGGCCTTCATTGCCAAGGCTGTCTTTGTGGGTAATAGCGCCGGAGCGGACATAGGTAATGATTTCCATATTATCATGCGGATGCGTACCAAATCCTTTACCGGCAGCGACACGATCATCATTGATAACGCGCAATGTGCCAAAGCCTACCCGCGCAGGATTATAATAGCGGGCAAAGCTGAAATGATGGCGGGCATCCAGCCAACCGTGATTGGCATGACCCAATTCAGCGTGCGGAAAAACAGTAATCATTTTCTTTTTCCTCAATTTATGCTTGGCTTTAAGGGCAAGCTGTTGTTTCATTCCCAGGCACTATACATCTTTAAAACGCGATGTTAATCTCTTCGTGTTTCATTTCATAAGTTCCAAAAAGTTACTAATCATGGTCTCGCTTAACCGGATATCTGTTTTTGTAGAGGTGGCGCGTTTGCAAAGTTTTGCAGCAGCTGCACGTGAAATGGGAATGACCGGCCCCGCAGTCAGCAAGCAGGTAGCCGCTTTGGAAAATGAACTCGGTGTGCGGCTGCTTAACCGTACCACGCGGCTGGTGACGCTGACGGAGGAAGGCGCGATTTATTACGATAAAGTACGGCAATCTCTGGAAGATATGAAAGAGGCTGCATCAGAAATTCAGGATTTGAAAGCAACACCTCAAGGCACAATCAAAATCAGTATTCCGCTTTCGTTCGGGCATATGCACCTTTTGCCGGTAATATCGGGATTTGCGCGGCGTTATCCCAATGTCAGAATGGAAGTCTATTGCGAAGATCGCCAAGTTGATCTGATTGCGGAAGGGTATTCTTTGGCGGTACGGGTGGGAACATCGGAGGATTCCTCGCTGGTTGCCCGGTTTATTGCCGATTGTCCGGTGCTTTTGGTTGCTTCACCCGACTATATTGCGCGTAAAGGATTGCCTGACACGCCCGCTGATTTGAAAACCCATGATTTTATCATCTTTAGCCAGAATGGGCATACGGGAGAATGGCGGTATCAGGATAACAGTGGCAAGCGCAAAGGCAGTTATAAATTTGAAGGCGTTTTCCATGCCAATACCGCAGAAATGATGCTGAGCGCCGCTCTGGATGGGGTAGGAATTGGCCGGTTGCCAATTTTCTCTGTGGCAACCCATCTCAAAGCCGGACAGTTAGTGCATATTCTGCCGGAATATAATACGGTTCCTTTGCGCAAGATCATGATTGTGATGCCGCCAAACCGGCATCGCTCCGCAAAGATTCGGTTGCTTGCGGATTGGATAGCCAATGCCTGCAAGGCCATGCCACTGTGCTGACGCTGTAAAAACTATTTTTTCGGTGTCAGGCGCAGCAATCGACCGGGGCTGCTGTCTTCCAATAACCAGATTGCGCCATCCTTGGCGACCGCAACATCACGGATACGCTCGCCCATATCCCAGCGCTCGGCTTCATCGGGCTCACCTTCTGCGTTAAAGCTTACTCTCACAAGAGCTTGCCCTGCCAACGCACCAATCAATGCAGAACCTTGCCACTCTGGAAACAGCTCTCCTTCATAAAAAGCCAATCCTGCTGGAGCAATAACAGGTGTCCAGTAAAGGGCAGGGGCTTTGAACTCTGGCCGTGTGCTATGATCGGGTATTGGCCAGCCTGTGTAATTGCTGCCGTTGGAAACTTCTGGCCAACCGTAGTTTTCACCCGCTTCAATCAGATTAAATTCATCGCCACCCCGTGGCCCCATTTCATGCAACCATAAACGCCCATCAGGTGAAAAAGCTAACCCATATGGATTGCGGTGTCCTGTTGTCCATGTCTGTGCCTGAATGCCGCCTTTTGCTGCTTGCGGGTTATCGGTGGGGACGGTGCCGTCACGGTTGAGACGCAGCACCTTACCGCGTGCCTGATTGGGATCCTGTGCGCTTTTGGGCTGCATACGGTCGCCCACGGTTAAAAACAGATGCTTGCCGGAACTATCGAAGGCAATAATTCCGCCCGGCTGACCACCGCCACCGGCCGGTGTTTGCCGCCAGATAACATTCTGGTCTGTCAGAGCCATGCCTTTATCGGTTTGGGTAAGTTTTGCGCGGTTTAAAACAAGCCGACTGCCTGCACCGCCCGGCTCTGTATATGTAAAATAGATTTCATTGCTTGCTTGAAAATCTGGTGCTACCGCAATATCCAGTAAGCCGTTCTGCCCACTGGCCGCAACTTTGGGAACATCTGAAAGGGCAGTTTTCTGGCCTTGAGCCGTCACATGAAAAATGCGGCCATATTTTTCCGTAATGACCATTGCGCCATCAGGCAGAAAAGCCAGCGCCCACGGCATATCAAACTCCGCAATGGGCTGCACAGAAAATGGATGAGATGCTTTAGGCTTATTGTTGCCTGCATTGATGCTGCTGGCTTGGGCATCGGTGGGGAAAGAAACAAATGCGCTCGCGCTGACAGCACACAGCACTATGGTGGTGGTAAGCAAAAAATTACGCAAAGCCATGCTTCTCTTCCCCTTGTTTTTAACCCTGAACCGCTTTGAGCACTTCGGCTGCATGGCCAGGTACTTTTACTTTTGTCCATATTTTCTGGATAATACCGTTTTCATCAATCAAAAATGTGGTGCGCTCAACGCCCATATATTTGCGCCCGTACATGCTTTTTTCAACCCATACGCCATATGCCGAAAGCGCATCTTTGTTTTCGTCCGATACCAGATCCAGCTCCAGCCCATGTTTGGTTTTGAATTTGGCGTGTTTGTTTACATTATCGGGCGACATACCCACAATATGCGCATGTGATGATTCAAAATCCTTTTTCAAGGTATTGAAATCAATGGCTTCTTGCGTGCAGCCGCTGGTGTCGTCTTTTGGATAGAAGTACAACACTACTTTCTTGCCTTTGAGAGCAGATAAACGCAAACTTGCCCCGGCATCGGTGGGTAACTCAAAATCAGGTGCAGGAGAACCTGCAATAAGGTTTGTCATGATCTTGCCCTTTCGGCATTATAGACATCTCAATAGTGCAGAATCAATGCCACGGCTTTGATTGTTTGCGCAACCTTCTTTCTTCACGCGGACTGATGTTTTTTAGGCAGGCTCGCATACACCGTTGCACCGAACCCCAAGGCGACATACGGAATGGATAACCAGATTTCCCATGCTCCGGATGAAACTCCGAAAGGGATAACGCCAGAGACTAATGGTGCAACACAGGCTTTGACGCGGCCATGGTACAAGCGCAAGCGTTTCTGGTTTGCTGCGCTTGCATTGAAAATACTGAGCCTGGTCATATTTGGATTATTGTTTGCCGTTCCTATTCCTATTTCTGTGGTTAGTCCGCGTATTGTTGCCAGCATAGAAGAGCAGCTGGGGCCGGGCTATGATGTTTCCATGGATAACGCCTTGCTTGAGAACGGCGAAAATGGCCCTGAATTGCGCTTAAATGAATTTGCAATCAAAGATCCTAACGGCATTACGGTATTGAAAGTTCCGCGTGCCGCAATCGGGCTTGATGGTAATTTTGTGCTTGGCCGGAATGTCGGAATCCGGCATATCCGTCTGGTGCAGCCCCGTTTGATTGTGCGGGTGGATAATAATAAACAAGTGTCGCTTGCGGGAGCCGAAGGTGCTCCACCGTTGTTTACTTTGCCAACCATGGGTGAGCATACGGCCGCGGCGCCGGTGAGCCTTGTAGGGCTGTTCAGTGTGGCTGATGGTCTTGTGGGAACACAAGGACGTATGCCGCTTTTGGAAAATATTGATATCGTGGACGGCAGCATCCGTCTGGATGATCGGCGTCGTGATGAAATCAACGATCTTAATAATATTGATCTTAATCTCAAGCGCCTTTCGGATCGTCAAGGATATAGCCTGAGTGGCGAATCCTCGTTTTCTTCGCAGAACCGTTCCCGATTTCATGCAGAAGTGATTACTGATCCTGAAGCCCGCGCGTTGAATGTTACCTTTAACAACCTGTCGTTAGGCCGGATTTTTTATGAAACACAGATTGGCAATGATCGCGCCAAACTGGAAGGTGCGCTTTATGGCTATATCCGCTTGAAGATGAATGCGGATGACCGTGTAGAAGATCTGGATACCCGCTTTGACATTATTGGCCTGAACGTTCATGTGCAGATGCCACAGACCGCTCCACCTAATCCGCCTCCCTTTAATCTGGATATGGAACGCTTGCTCATCAGTGGCCGCTGGAACGCCACAGAAGAAGTTATTGATGTAACGCTCAACCAATTTGAAAAAGGGAAGCCCCGTGCTGTTCTGGGTGGAGTGGTGCGTCCATTGGCACAAGGCAATGAAAACCTGCTTGGTTATCATTTGCGCGGCCAAAATATTGTACTGCCGCCTGCTCAACCGGATCTTGAAGCTGTACTTGTTGAAAATCTCGATATTCAAGGCTATTGGAACAAAAGCGAACAACAGTTTATTATGACAACAGGCACGCTTTACGGCCCAATGCTTTCTCTGGCCGGCGGTGGCAATATTGTGTTTTCTCAAAAACCGCCTGTTGCTGATATTGGTTTGGCAGGAGGCAAAACCTCTATTTCTTCTATTCTTGGGGTTTGGCCGCAATTTGTGGCGCCGCGTCTGCGGACGTGGATCAAAGAACATATTGATAAAGGCAGTATGTCGGGTTTTGGTCTTGCTGTTAAAGGCCCCCTTGGTCGTTTGCCACCAGAACTTTCCCGCAATACCGTGATTGATATGGAATTTGAGGAGGCGCGTCTGCATTTTATGGATAATGCTCCTCCGCTTGAAGCAGCCAAAGGTACGGTATCAGTGCGTGATTACCAGCTTGATGTGCGTGTGAATGAAGCTACAATCATCCATAAAGGTACAACGCTTGCCTTATCTCAAGGCCAGTTCTTTGCCGCAAATAACCGTCCTGATGCTTTTCCCGCAACCATTTCCACCCATGTAAAGGGTGACGTCAGCACGGTGGGTACTCTTCTGGATACGCCGGAATTGCGCAAATTTTCTCCCACCATGTTTAATCTTAAAGAGGGGAAAGGGCGGGTTGACGGTAAACTTACCCTTGAAGGTATGTTTGGCCATGGCGTGCCGCTGCCTTTGAAGCTTGATGTGGCTCTGGAGGCGCGTTTCAATGCATTGGATATTCCCACAACACTGCAAAACAAACGTTTAAGTGGTGGGCCGCTTGTTTTGAATGTCACCAAAGATGCTATTGGCATTAGTGGCGAGGCCGCTTTTGATTCTGCCCCGTTTGCGCTTGAAGGGAAGGCTGTTCAAGATCCGGCCACAGGGCAAATGGCCAATATTATGGCTGCTTTCACGTTTAATCCTGCAGATATGAAGGGCATGGCAAGCAGTCCGCTCAAAATTGCCGGGCCTGTTTCAGCGCGGCTTGATATTCCCAGTGTGTCACCTCTCCAAAGTATTGATGTGCAGGCAGATATTAGCGGGGCTGCGGTGGAAGGTGTTCCCGGGCTGGTGAAAAACAAGGGGCAACCTGGAAATGTAGCGTTTCAACTCAATCACAAGAACAGTCATTGGGTGCTGGATAATTTCAATTTCAAGAGCGGCTTATCGCAGCTTATTGGGGGCATAACACTCGATACTGATGGTTCTATGGATAATGCAAGCTTTTCCACGTTTCGCCTGAATGCAGGCGATGACGCCCGCCTTGATCTCAAGCCTTATGGTGCTGGAGGTTACGCTCTTAATGTGCGCGGTGCATCCTTGGATATTCGTACGTTTCTTAAAAATGCTTTCTCTATGTCTGGTACCGCTACAACCAAGCCAATCGATATGGCTATCGATGCCAAGCTTGGCACTGTTACAGGGCATAATGGTGAAATTATTTCCGGCCTTGATCTGAAACTGGAGCGCAAAAACGGAGCATTTAATGCCATTGCCATGAAAGGCTTATTGGGTAGCAGCAGTTTGAATGCCAATCTCGAATCTTCTGGCATGATTGCTGTGCAAGCGGAAGATGCTGGTGCTGCTTTACGGTATTTTGATTTTTACAAAAACGTACGGGGCGGATTGCTCAATATGCGGGTAAACATGGATAATGCTGTGCGTGGGCGTGTGGTTGTAAGTGATTTTGCTGTCATGAATGAAAAAGCGCTGGCAGCTGTTGCTGCACGGGGTGGGGCAGCCAATCAGCGCGTTGCCGGTCAGGCAAACTTCACACGTCTTGCTGCGACTTTTGCTCTTGCTAATGGGCAACTCAATCTTGAGAATACCGCTATCTGGGGGCCGGATGTCGGTGCAAGTCTTGAGGGCGAAATAAATTTCCCCCGCAATAGCCTGAATATGCGCGGTACTTTTGTGCCTGCTTATGCTCTCAACAATTTTTTTAGCAAAATCCCGATTGTTGGCTTTATCCTTGGGGGGGGGCGTAATGAAGGCTTGTTGGGTATTACGTTTCAAGTAACGGGCTCTATGGATAAGCCGGATTTGCGGATAAATCCCATGTCAGCTGTAGCGCCGGGGTTTTTACGAAAAATTTTTGAATTCCAGAAAACCGGCGTGAGTGAAAATCTTGATGTAAATCGTCCATTGCCTTCAGGCAATGAACCTGAAAATCCTGCTGCGGCGCCGGCGGCTACGCCCATGCGCGATCATGCAATCGGTAATGGTGAGCGGCGCACCCGCAGTAACGTTCCGCAAATCGGTGGGGCAGGGCGTTAAACCCATTGCTCGATACAACGGGCATTTTACGGAATGAAAACTTGCAATAATACAAAGCCTTATAGTGGAAGCATCGATCATTTTATTTTGTGTTCGCTGTACAGGATGATTAAGACGCATGGAGTTGTCGTTTTATAAAAGTTCCAGCGCCTTTATTGCTTTCATTGAGGACAGGGATATGTTCTGACTTCACAAATACACCAAAACTCTTTTATAAAGAGGTGCGATTCGGGTATAGGAAAGATCAGGATGAAAAACAGTTTCACGCAACGCTCAACGCATCTTTCTTTGCTCGGCCTTACACTTGGTATTGCTCTCTTGCTTGCTGGGTGTAAAACTCCAAGCGAAAAATACGGCCTCGCCCCACCCGATTCGTCTGAAGCCTATCCTCAATTTGTGGCGCCACAACCGCATGAGCGCCCCTTGCCTTCGCCCGAAGAACAGGCCAAGGCTATTGCAAACTTGGAACGCTCTGCCCAGCGTCAGGGACAAATTTCTGGCGCTCAACTCAGGGTGCGCGGCGTGAATGGCCAATAACAGAAAAAGCTGCACGAATCTTTGCTAAAAATGCAAAGAGCCTTTGTAATTGGCATCAAAAAAATGCTAAAGAAAAAAAGATTCAGGTATCCTCTGTGAAGCCGGTGTCTATGAGACATTTGTTTTGTGGTGCAAGCAAGGGATTGCCTGAGTTTTTATTCAACGCATATGCTTCTTCTATCCGTATAAACAGGACAATTGAGGCTGTGCCTTCTGGCATTCTTACGGAATCAATTATGACCGACTTTCATTTTGTGCGTCGCCTTCCTCCTTATGTGTTTGAAGAAGTAAACCGCGTAAAAGCGGCGGCGCGGAAAGCGGGAGCGGATATTATTGATCTGGGTATGGGCAACCCTGATCTGCCCACACCGGAGCATATTACCGAAAAACTTATTGAAACTGCTCGCAAGGCGCGCACAAACCGTTATTCCGCTTCACGGGGTATCACAGGTTTACGCCGCGCTCAGGCCGCATATTATGAACGCCGGTTCGGAGTAAAACTCAACCCTGATACTCAGGTGGTTGCTACTTTGGGTTCCAAAGAAGGCTTTGCAAACATGGCGCAAGCCATCACTGCCCCGGGCGACGTTGTGCTGGTACCTAATCCCAGCTATCCTATTCATGCGTTCGGATTTCTGATGGCGGGGGGGGTTATTCGCAACATTCCTTCCACTCCGGGACCAGAATTGTTTGAAGCGCTGGATCGTGCAGTGCGCCATTCCATCCCTAAACCGATTGCAATGGTGTTGTGCTATCCTTCCAACCCTACTGCGGAAGTCGCTGATCTTGACTTTTATAAAGAAGTTGTTGATTTTGCGCGCAAACATGAAATTTATGTACTCTCGGATCTGGCTTATTCCGAAATCTATTTTGACGGCGTTCCGCCACCTTCTATTTTGCAGGTTCCGGGTGCTTTCGATGTGGCTGTAGAGTTTACAACACTTTCCAAAACCTACTCCATGCCCGGATGGCGTGTTGGTTTTGCCGTAGGAAATGAACGTCTTATTTCAGCGCTTGGTCGCGTAAAATCCTATCTTGATTATGGCGCGTTTACGCCAATTCAAGTGGCTGCTGCCACAGCTTTAAACGGTTCTGATGATTGCATCGCTGAAATGCGTGAAGTCTATCGCCGTCGTCGCGATGTTCTCATTGATAGCTTTGCACGCTCAGGCTGGGATGTACCTTCACCCAGCGCCTCCATGTTTGCGTGGTCGCCTATTCCCGAAAAATTTAAAGCGCTCGGTAGTCTTGAGTTTTCCAAATTGCTCGTTGAAAAGGCTCATGTAGCCGTTTCTCCCGGTGTAGGTTTTGGCGAGCATGGGGATGATTATGTGCGTATTGCACTGGTGGAAAACGAACATCGTATCCGTCAGGCTGCGCGTAATATCCGTAAGTTCTTTGATAGTGCGGATCACACATTGCATAATGTTGTGCCACCGCAAACAGCCAAACTATAAAACTTAGCGGCACGTTGAAAGGTAATGGTACTGTTTTATTCCACGCGCAGCTTATTCTTGCGGTATCTGGATAGAATGAGCCTCTTCCACAGATGGAAAACCTTCCTCACTCGTGTTTAATACAGTGGTTTCATGAACTTTTCTCAGGAAATCACCAGACATCATTGTTTTTACGCACTTTCTAACGCACAACCTTAAACAGTTTTGCTGAAATGGCTAGAATAGGAAAATGGGTTATGGGTAATACGTTGAGGCTTGGTATCGCTGGTTTGGGAACCGTTGGCGCCTCGGCTGTGCGAATCCTGAACGACCGCGCTGCTGTCCTTGCGGTTTCAACAGGGCAGGCGATTGAAGTGGTTGCGGTAAGCGCCCGTGATCGTTCGCGCGATCGTGGTGTTGATCTTTCGCATATACGCTGGTTTGATGATCCTGTCAGCATGGCGCGGGATGCGGATATTGACGCAATCGTTGAGTTAATTGGTGGGGCAGATGGTCCCGCTCTGGCACTGATTGAAACAGCTCTTGAACATGGAAAATCAGTCGTTTCCGCCAATAAGGCATTGCTTGCTAAACACGGTGTGAGGCTAGCAATAAAAGCAGAAGAAAAAGGTGTGGCGCTGAACTTTGAAGCTGCCGTTGCGGGTGGTATTCCAATTGTCAAGACTCTGCGCGAAGCGCTTACAGCCAATCAGCTTTCTCGCGTGTATGGTATTCTCAACGGAACCTGCAATTATATTCTTACACGCATGGCAGAAGAAGGGCTGGGCTTTCAGGAAGCGCTCAATGAGGCGCAAAAACTGGGTTACGCCGAAGCAGATCCTACCTCTGATGTGGGTGGGTTTGATGCTGCATACAAGCTGGCGCTCCTGACCTCGCTGGCATTTGGTACAAAAGTGGATATGGCAAGTGTGGCGGTGGAAGGTATTACTGCTATTACAGCGCTCGATATTGCTATGGCTGAAGAGTTGGGCTATCGCATCAAGCTTGTGGGTTTTGCTATTCGTACAGAGGGTGGCATTGAGCAGCGTGTTCATCCCACGATGGTAGCGAAAGGCTCTGGTCTTGCTCAGGTGCGCGGTGTTACAAATGCCGTGGCGCTTAATGGTGATGCGATTGGTCAACTCGCACTTGTCGGGCCGGGAGCAGGTGGAAACGCTACCGCATCTGCGGTTGTGGCAGACATTGCGGATGTAGCGCGTGGGGCGCGGCATCCCGTGTTTGGTGTGCCAAGCACGGAATTGAAAGAAAATATTTCTTCTGCTGCTGCGGTGCATGAAGGGGGATTTTATGTGCGGCTTTTTGTGGCCGATCGTGCAGGCGCTATGGCGGCTGTGGCGGCGCGCATGGCTGAACAAAAAATTTCCATAGACAGCATTATCCAGCGGAAAGATTTGGAAAAAATCAAAGCTTCATCGCCCGAATTAACAGGTGGACTGTTGGTTCCGGTGGTATTGATTACCCAGGCAACGGCTCCTTCGGCGTTGCGTGCAGCCCTTGATGCTGTCATGAAAGACGGCTATGTGGAGGGTAACCCTCAAATGATCCGTATTGAAAAGGAGTAAGTAAGCCGCGGCACACATTCTTGTTGCCTCTGCGCTTGCATAAAGTCAGATGAACGATATTACAATCCAGCATTCGCAAGTCATTGAACGTATTCTTACTCTTGAAATCGTGCGGGTTACCGAACGTGCTGCTGTGGCTGCGGCGCGTTTGCGTGGTCAAGGCCGCAAGAATGATGCAGATCAAGCCGCCGTTGACGCCATGCGCCGTGAGCTTAACCGACTGGATATTGACGGTGAAGTCGTCATTGGTGAAGGTGAGCTTGATGAAGCGCCGATGCTGTATATCGGTGAAAAAGTTGGCACAAAACAAGGGCCACGGGTCTCCATTGCAGTTGATCCGCTAGAAGGCACGAATTTGTGTGCGAAAAATCAGCCTAATTCCTGTGCGGTTATTGCTATTGCGGAAGAGGGTACACTGCTGAATGCACCTGATGTGTATATGGATAAAATTGCTATCGGGCCTGGTTATGCGCCTGGTCTTGTTTCGCTGGATGCGCCTATCCAAGCAAATCTTCAGGCTCTTGCAAAAGCCAAAGGTGTGAAAGTTCAAGAATTAACAGTTTGTATTCTGGATCGGGAGCGCCATCAGCCTTTGGTCAATAGTATCCGTGAAGTGGGCGCGGCTATTCAATTTTTGACCGATGGCGATGTTGCAGGTGTCATTGCCTGTACAGATCCTTCGACAGGTGTTGATATGTATGTCGGTATTGGTGGTGCGCCAGAGGGTGTTCTGGCCGCTGCTGCTCTGCGTTGCGTTGGTGGACAAATGCAAGGACGTCTGATTTTTGATGATAAAGAAACCCTCAGTCGTGCTGAACAAATGGGTATTTCAGATCCGAAACGTCTTTATACCTTAAACGAAATGGCCAGTGGGGATGTGCTTTTTGCAGCAACGGGCGTTACGACGGGTCAATTTTTAAATGGCGTGGAGTTTTTACCCGGCCTTATCCGCACTGATACCGTAGTCATGCGTTCCGCTACAGGTACTGTGCGCCGCATCCGTGCTGACCATCGCCAGCTGGAAAAATTCTTTTTAGATTGATTGTGCTATAAATTTTTGAGTAAGCATGAAATATTGTTTTTTGCTTACTTCTGTTTGGAATAAAGCTCGCTGAAATGAGTAATAATATGAAATATATAACATTTACTCTTCTTGCATTCATTCAAATGAATAACTTTTCTATGGCATCTAATCTACCAATTTTTAAACCCAATTTATATTGTAGTGAGGTGTCCGAGGTGAGCGGAAATTCATCTATTATTTATAATGGATGCCTAGAAATTGAACAAAAATCCTATAATAAAATAAAAGTTGTTTGGAATAATTTATCTTTACAACTCCAGAAATATTGTAATGAGGTTGCGGAGTTCAGTGGTGGCTCCTATTCAATATTAGAAGGTTGTATTGAAATGGAAACTGAAGCTTCATCATCTAAAAAAGAATTTAAATTCTAATGATAAGATTTATACTTTCTATATGTTCAATTTTGTTTTTTGCTGGATATGCGAAGGCTGATGAACCTACTATAATTTCTTGTAAATTTGAGAAACTTCCGCCTATGATTCTAATAATTAGAGGTGGTATGGGAGCAGAAGATAATACATTACAAGTGGGGCAAAGCAGTCCAGTTCAACTACATGTTGGTTCAAGCTTAATGACTGCAGATTATCATGCACAAGAATTTGTTTTTTCATTGCGCTTACCGGCAAGTGTTACCGTATCAGCTCTTGGGAATAATAGCATAACATATGATGGTGAATGCATAAGTAGTTTACAGCCCTAAGATCTAGAATAAATTTTTATCTATTATTTACAATATGTATTTCATTAAAATGAAAGATTATATCATGGATAATACGCTCACCATCGCAGATCGCACCTTTACATCGCGGTTGTTTCTGGGGACGGCAGGTTATCCAAACCAACAAGTGCTACTGAATGCTCTTGCTGCAAGTGGCTCTGAACTGGTTACTGCCTCTATTCGTCGTATCAATCTTGAATTTGATGAAGGTGATGAAGATCTTCTCGCGTTACTGGAAGGCAAGGCGCATTTTTTACCCAATACTGCTGGATGTCAGACGGCGCGGGATGCCGTTTTGACCGCAGAGCTTGCGCGTGAAGCATTGGGCACCAATTGGGTAAAGCTGGAAATAATTGGTGATCGGGAATTACTTTATCCTGATGTAGAAGAGCTGCTGCGTGCAACTGAAGCGCTTGTAAAAAGCGGTTTTGTGGTTCTCCCCTATTGCACGGATGACCCTGTGATGTGCCGCCGCCTTGCTGATGTAGGTGCGGCTGCTGTTATGCCGTTGGGTTCCTTTATCGGTTCAGGATTGGGTATTGCCAACCCGCACATGATTGAAATGATATGTTCGCGCAGTACGGTGCCGGTTGTTCTGGATGCTGGCATTGGCACAGCATCTGATGCCGCGTTTGCTATGGAGTTAGGGTGCTCCGCCGTATTGCTTAACACTGCTGTTTCTAAATCCAATGCGCCAGTGATAATGGCGCAAGCTATGAAATCTGCTGTAGAATCAGGACGATTAGCGCGCAAGGCAGGGCGTATTCCACGCCGTTTTCATGCTGAAGCATCAAGTCCACAATTTGGTCTGGTGGGATCGTGAGGGCTATACCTGATCCTCCTTTAATGCTTGTTACTGACCGCAAACAGGCAAGACACCCGCTTTCATTTATTATAGAAGAAGCCTGTAGGGCAGGGTGCCGCTGGATAAGTATCCGCGAAAAAGATCTGGGCTTTGCAGAACTTGAAGCGCTTTATTATGAGCTGCTCCCGATTACCCAAAAATGGAATGCACTTCTGAGTGTCCATACTTCTGCTGTTGTGGCGCGAAAACTAGATGTTCAGGCGCTACACCTTGCGGCACATGAGGATGGATATGCTGCCCGAAAGTTAATGGGGGCAAATTGCCTAATTGGTCAATCTTGTCATACGGCTGAAGAATGTTCTGCGCTGGATACCCGTTACCTTGATTACGGAATGCTGGGTCCATTATTCCCTACCAATAGTAAACCCGGATATGAAGCTCAATTTTTCTGGAATGATATTCACACACTGACCAATAAAACGGTGCTTCCTTTAATAGGGATTGGAGGCATTCAGGCTGAAACTGTTTATGAAGTAAAAAAAACAGGATTGTACGGCATAGCGGTTATGGGTAAAGCTATGCGTACGCACAATTTACAGCGGTTTATAAGCCGGTGCGCATATGCGATTAAAATATAATTTTTTATATAAATTACATAATCAGTTTAAAATAGTTATCTAATTATGCTATTCTTTCCAATGGTTTATGGCATCAAAGGGGTTTGACCTAACGGTTCAGTAGATGTCTCAGGTGGTATTGATGTTGGAGAAGTGGTTATAGGGGTAAAAGGAGGTGTAGTGTCTGGGGTTTCGTAAGCTGGAAAATCTGAGTCAGAAACATTATTTCCATCCTTTAGTAATGTGTTCTCATTGCTGTTTTCTGATGAAATATCATTCAGCCTTTGCTGAGCGGCTTTTGCAGCACTTTCCGCTTCAGTAATATTTCGTTGTAACTCTTTAATAGTTTGTTTCTGAATGTAATTTTCGCCAGTGAGTTTATCATTTTCTTCTCGTAATTCTTTATTTTCCTGTGCAGCTTTGTTTTCGCGCACTCTTGCATCGCCTTCTCTTTCAGCAGCATCTTTTGTCGCATCTTCAGCCTGTTGAGTCATAACAACGGGAAGGGCAATGCTCAGCGATAGTCCAGCAGCAATGGCAATGCCAGTTTTAATAGGATGTTTATGAATCCCATTAATGAAGCCATTGCTGTGTTTTCTTTGGTTATTCGTAAAGTTATTTGAATCTCCCCTTCGTAAAACTCCTGGATCTCTATTGAGTACGGTAAATACTTTCGTTTCTCCAATATTAGCATGAATATATGTTTGTATCGCTTTGTTGAGATTTTTGCTTAACGTTTGTGCGAGGAAGGGATTACTAGGGTGATAATCATTATCTTTATTATATGATAAAGTAATTTTTTCAATTTCATCATATATGATTTTTGATGCCGTTTGGTTTTCTTTCATTTTCAGTGCTTTTTGGTATTTTTCGTCATCGTTACTTTGCCTCAAATCTTCGTCTTTATATGGGTATTGTTTTGTTATAGTATCATATTTATTTGAATTACTTCCAGTTATCCCTTTTGCTATGTTAAACGCGACTTTTTCAGCAATACTACTAACATTTATATTTCTATCAACGGCTGTTCCAAAAGCTTGCTTTGTCTGTTTGATTTCTTCTTCACTACTATTACCTCTAGAAGCATTCCATTCCAGTATGATCTTATAAGCGTATGCTAAAGATTTTGGTGAAGCTTCAGTTTGCAAAAACGGTTCAACGTCTTTTTCATAGATATTCGTATAAATTTCACGCAGCGATGCTTTTGGGGCGAGTTTTTCATCAATTTTCCCAAAAGTTGCGTTGTAAAGCGACTGGAAGGGCGTTTTTGCTGTACGCAATGGTGGTTTAATTGTGTGCTCAAACAGGGTTGAAATTTTTCCGGGCGGGTTGCGATTTTGTGACGAGGGAGGAGGCGTGTCTGTAGTCCGGTTTCCCCTTGGGCTAGTGTTGTTTGTTTGTTGAGTGCCTTGATTGTTCTCAATAGAATAAGAGTTATTATTATTTGTTCCTGAGTTGCCAGCGGATCTAGGTGTAAGATCATGTACATTTTCTGTATGTGAATTAGTGTGCGGGGTAAGTTCGGCAGTACTCGTTCCTGTGCGAGTCGCATTGCTCGCTGCATTGTCGCGTAGCGCTGTCGCTGGAGGTCGATTGCCATCAAGTGAACCTCTTGCAGCCATATTCTGGGTGATGATATTCAGGTTGTTATCAAAGTCAGATCCATTGGAAGATGTTTGAAGCAAATATTTGTTATCATTCGGGGATGTAACACTGTTCGTCATTCGCATCGCTCTCATTTAATTTACGCGGCAATGCCACGAATTTATATCTTCCAATGTGCTGACAGCTCTTAACAACTAACTCCAGCAGATACCCACAACCATTTGCTTAACTTGTCTTTCGCCTGATTTCAGCAATGACGTATCAGTCACGATATCCAGAGTATGGGTTTTTGTTAACGCTTTTGTTGACAATAATAATAAACGTATTCATCAGAAAAGAAAACACCTTTAATGTATTTTTAATAATGAATATGTTTTATTTGGTTAAAACTACGATCTGATATATCGCTATTTTCCATAACTGAACCTATCCACGCCCACGATAATTCAGGACGTTTTGCTCTGGAAGCCATACACCCATGGGTAAATTGCCGGTTTGCCAGAATACATCAATAGGGATACCACCGCGCGGATACCAATAGCCGCCAATACGTAACCAGCGCGGTTCAAGCAGTTCATTCAGTTTCTTGCCAATATATACCGTACAATCTTCATGGAAAGCACCGTGGTTGCGAAACGCATGTAAAAAAAGTTTTAACGATTTGGACTCCACCAAAAATTGATCTGGCACATAATCAATCATCAAATGGGCAAAATCAGGCTGTCCCGTTACCGGACACAATGAGGTAAATTCAGGGCAGGTAAAGCGCGCTACATAATCCGTATCGGGGTGAGGATTGGGAACACGATCCAGTTGTGCTGTTTCAGGCGAGGTTGGCAGATGTGACTGCTGACCGAGTTGCAGGGGGGGCGTTTTCATGTTCTCTCACTACTCCAATAGAAACTTTAACAGATCAATTATTGCTTACTATGCACAAAGGGCTTTGCGTTTGGAAAGAGGATATATTATAGCGTCAACAATATATCGTCATTTGTGCCGAATGTGCATAGAGCCACCTCTGTTGGAGATTATTTTATTATGACTGCTATCATTGATATTACAGCCCGCGAAATTCTTGATAGCCGGGGCAATCCTACCATTGAAGTGGATGTTGTGCTGGAAGATGGATCCCAGGGGCGCGCTGCTGTGCCTTCCGGCGCTTCTACTGGGGCGCATGAAGCTGTGGAGCTGCGCGATGGCGATAAAGGTCGTTATATGGGTAAAGGTGTTGAAAAAGCAGTTGATGCTGTTAACACCGAAATTTTTGATGCTCTCTGCGGTATCAATGCGCAAGAACAAGCACGCATTGATGGCATCATGATTGATCTGGATGGTACCGAAAATAAAGAACGTCTTGGTGCTAACGCAATTTTAGGGGTATCGCTCGCGGTTGCAAAAGCTGCGGCTGATGCCAGTGCGTTGCCGCTTTATCGCTATGTTGGTGGCGCGAATGCCCGCGTTTTACCTGTACCCATGATGAATATCATCAACGGTGGCGCTCATGCAGACAACCCTATCGACTTCCAGGAATTCATGATTATGCCCGTGGGAGCGCCTTCCTTGAAAGAAGCGGTGCGTGCAGGTGCTGAAATCTTTCACACTCTGCGCAGCGCTCTCAAGCAAGCGGGTCACAATACCAATGTTGGTGACGAAGGCGGTTTTGCACCCAACCTGCCTTCTGCAAAGGCTGCGCTTGATTTTGTGATGGCTTCTATTGAAAAAGCGGGCTATGCGCCAGGCAAGGATATTTTGCTTGCTCTGGATTGTGCTTCTACAGAATTTTTCAAGGACGGCTCGTATCATTATGAAGGTGAGAAGCAAGTACGCTCTGTTGAAGAGCAAGTGAAATACCTTGCTGATCTGGTCAATAATTATCCTATTATTTCCATTGAAGACGGAATGGCTGAAGATGATTGGAACGGCTGGAAACTGCTTACCGATACGATTGGAAAAAAATGCCAGCTTGTCGGGGATGATCTGTTTGTGACCAACGAAAAACGTCTTGCAGACGGTATTGCGAAAGGTGTGGGCAACGCGATTCTGGTGAAAGTGAATCAGATTGGTACGCTTACCGAAACCCTTGCTGCTGTTGAGCGCGCACACAAAGCCGGCTATCGCGCTGTGATGTCTCACCGCTCGGGTGAAACAGAGGATGCCACCATTGCTGACCTTGCCGTGGCTACCAATTGTGGACAGATAAAAACGGGTTCGCTGGCACGCTCTGATCGCACTGCCAAATACAACCAGTTAATCCGAATTGAGGAAGAGCTGGCTGAACAGGCGCTTTATCTGGGTATGGACGCTTTCAATTTGCGCGGATAATGAATAAAAGTACTGTTTCAAGCTTGGAACATTAAAAGCAGCAAAGCGCTACAATACATTGTTTTTGTGGCGCTTTTTATTGCGAGCTGTGACCTGAGACATATAAAATGATTATTCTATTGGAACTCTGGTATTGGATTTGTGAAATAAAAATTATGTCACATATATGTATAATGGCATTTATTGTTTTTTAAGGCTGATAAGGCATTAAATAGTCGTATGGTCACACGCAGTCGGTATCGTATTGTTTTCTTACAGCTCCTCCTTTGGGGGTGTGCGGCTGCTGTTGTCGCTTACTTTGCCTATCATGCTGTACACGGGGAGCGAGGCCTTACTGCTCGCAAGAATTTTGATCGGGATATTTCACGGCTCCAGCACGATCTTGCTGCCGTTCAAAAAGAGCGCGAAGAAATAGAGACGCGTGTTTTACAACTCAGGACGGAGAGTGTGGATCGCGATCTGCTTGATGAGTTAGCAAGGGATAATCTTGGCGTGCTTGATCCAGCTGACAGAGTGCTGATTCTTAATCGATAATCCTCTCAATCCACTCGTTTCCCCTGTCCGAGCCACACAATTTATTCATCAAAATCATTCAAATATGAGTGTACAATTACCATTTTCCTAAAATAGGCATGGAGTGGTGGCTCTAACCACTCGCTTTTTCAATTCTGTTGGGCTAGTGTTCAGCCAAAGTTTAAGGATTGAATCACGGAGGTTCCATGGCCGTTGCTGCAACTCCAACCGTTTCTGGTGCAAATAACCCGACTCATAATGCAAAGTCTGGTGATGCAGGGAAAGCGAATTCTGGCGATGTGATAAAAGCATTCACGGCCGAGCAAGACAGGCAAGCATTCCACATGATGCTGCTGATCCGTCGCTTTGAAGAAAAAGCCGGGCAGCTTTATGGTATGGGGCATATTGGTGGTTTTTGTCATTTGCTGATCGGTCAAGAGGCTGTTGTAACGGGTTTACAAATGGCTTCCCAAGAGGGCGATCAGGTTATCACTGCTTACCGGGATCATGGTCATATGCTGGCCTGTGGCATGAGCGCCAAAGGTGTGATGGCCGAACTCACCGGCCGCCGCGATGGTTATTCTCGTGGCAAAGGTGGCTCTATGCACATGTTCAGCAAAGAGAAAAATTTCTATGGTGGGCATGGTATTGTTGGGGCTCAGGTGTCCTTAGGTACAGGATTGGCATTTGCTAACCGCTACCGCGATGAAAAGCGTGTGAGCTTGACCTATTTTGGTGATGGTGCAGCCAATCAAGGGCAAGTTTATGAGAGCTTTAATATGGCAAAGCTGTGGAATTTGCCAGTTCTTTATGTGATTGAAAATAATCAGTATGCCATGGGTACAAGTGTAAAGCGTGCATCGGCTACCACTGATCTTTCCCGCCGTGGTGCATCGTTTGATATTCCCGGCGAGAGAGTAGATGGTATGGATGTTCGTGCGGTTTATGCTGCCGGGCAAAAGGCGCTTGCGCGTGTACGGAACGGTGAGGGACCTTACATCCTCGAAATGTTGACTTATCGCTATCGTGGGCATTCCATGTCTGATCCGGCAAAATATCGCGCTAAAGAAGAAGTGCAAAAAATGCGTGATGAACGTGATTGCATTGAAATGGTGCGCTCGCGGCTGCTGAACGAACACAAAGTTTCCGAGGAAGACTTGAAAAAAATTGAGCAGGAAATTAAAGCGGTTGTCAATGAATCTGCCGAATTTGCAACGACCAATCCTGAACCGGATGCAAGAGAATTATGGACAGATATTTTACGCTAGAGTGAATTTATACTCTCTGGCAAAAACTTAAATCTGATTCTTTTGCATGTATTCTTTGGATAATGTGGATGTGATTTGTGAAAGCTGTGCTTTGACAGTACTTCCCTTGATAAATGTGGACTATCATGGCTACTGAAGTTCTTATGCCCGCGCTTTCCCCGACTATGGAATTTGGTAAAATTTCCAAATGGGTGAAACAAGAGGGCGATAGTGTCAAAAGCGGCGATGTCATTGCCGAAATCGAAACCGATAAAGCAACGATGGAAGTGGAAGCGGTTGACGAAGGTACGTTGGGCAAAATTCTTGTGGCAGAAGGCACCGAGAATGTGGCCGTGAACACGCCTATAGCCATGATTGTGGAAGAAGGCGAAGATGCCAGAACTGTTGAAGTGAAAACTGCGCCGAAAGCCGAAAAAGCTGCGGACGTGGAATCTGTAAACAAAGCTGATAGTGAACATGTATCCTCTGGTAGTGAAAACCAGAAAGCTGCCGTTGCACCCAAAATTGAAATTGCAAGCGATCCTGAGCTACCAGAAGGTACAAAACTGGTTGCCAAAACTGTGCGTGAAGCTCTGCGCGAAGCAATGGCTGAAGAAATGCGCAATGACGACAATGTATTCGTCATGGGCGAAGAGGTTGCAGAATACCAAGGTGCTTATAAAATTACTCAAGGCTTGCTGCAAGAATTTGGTGAGCGCCGCGTAGTGGATACACCGATTACCGAGCATGGGTTTGCTGGTATTGCAGTTGGTGCTGCTATGGCAGGTCTTAGCCCGATTGTGGAATTTATGACGTTTAATTTTGCTATGCAGGCAATTGACCAGATAATTAATTCGGCAGCAAAAACGCTTTATATGTCTGGCGGTCAAATGGGCTGTTCAATTGTGTTTCGTGGGCCAAATGGCGCAGCGGCGCGCGTGGGTGCGCAGCACAGTCAAGATTACACGGCATGGTATAGCCATGTTCCTGGTTTGAAGGTTGTTGCGCCTTACAGTGCATCTGATGCAAAAGGTTTGCTGAAAGCTGCCATTCGTGATCGCAATCCAGTGGTATTTCTTGAAAATGAGCTGCTTTATGGCCACTCCTTCGATGTTCCAGATGTAGAAGATTGGGTTCTTCCTATTGGAAAAGCGCGAATTGCCCGTAGCGGTAAAGATGTTACGATCGTTTCATTCTCCATGGGTATGCACTATTCGCTACAAGCTGCTGAAAAGCTGGCAGCAGAAGGGATTGATGCCGAAGTTATTGATCTGCGCACAATTCGTCCTCTGGATCGTGACACAGTCATTGCATCCGTTAAGAAAACTGGCCGTTGCGTAACCGTGGAAGAAGGTTGGCCGCAATCCGGTGTTGGTGCGGAAATTGTCTCGGTACTCATGGAAGATGCTTTTGATTATCTTGATGCGCCGGTTGTGCGTGTATCGGGTAAAGATGTGCCGATGCCTTATGCTGCAAACCTTGAAAAACTGGCCTTGCCTAGCGTTCAGGATGTTATCGATGCTGTAAAATCCGTATGTTACCGGGATTAATACCGTATTTGGAGGAAAAGAATGTCAGAAAATACTTCTGTCATTGATGTTCAGGTTTTGCTCCGCGAAGCTTTGAACTTGCGTGCAAGTTTAATTGAAGAGGCTGATGATGCCGATGAAAGCGAACTTGCCGAGCATTTAGAACAGATTGCCAAAACTCAGCGTGGTATTCTTGCGTTGCGCCAAATCTTGAGTGAAGAGCTATTTGTGGATAATTTGGGTCTTGAGGGTGATGGTCGTCTCGATGCCTTAATGAATCTTGCGCCACAGGGGTAATTTGTCTTTTTAACTACTATTTTAATCGCATCGGCAGGTTTATCAATTTTTACCGCTGTTGATTTTTTGACCCCTTGTGTCGCTGTCTTGCCGGTTTTAATGCCGATCCTTTAAAAAGTTGCAGGAATTTTCTATGCCTATTGATGTTCTGATGCCCGCTTTGTCTCCAACAATGGAAAAGGGTACTTTGGCCAAATGGGTCAAACAAGAGGGCGATAAAGTCAAGAGCGGTGATGTGCTTGCCGAAATTGAAACAGATAAAGCCACCATGGAAGTAGAAGCTGTGGACGAGGGCATTTTAGGTAAAATTCTGGTTGCTGAAGGTACCGCTGATGTACCTGTAAATCAGCTAATTGCTGTTATCCTCGAAGAAGGTGAGGATCAGTCCCTACTTGAAAACCGCAGTGTCAAGCCTGCTGCTGCCAAAACTACGAGTGCGCCCAAGGAAGCAGTTGCGCCTGCTTCAACTGAAGCGCCAAAGTCTGCTCCCCCTGTGGCCGCCAATACAGCATCAGCCAAGCGTGTGTTTTCTTCGCCGCTTGCACGTCGTATTGCCAAGAATGCAAAGCTTGATCTTGCCCAGATTACGGGTTCCGGTCCTAAAGGCCGCGTTGTGAAAGCTGATGTGGAAAAAGCTATCCAGTCTGGCCAAGGTAAATCTGCTGGTGTTGCTGCGCCACAAGGCATGTCGGATGAAAAAATCCGAGCCATGTATGCTGCTGATAGCTTCGAGGTTGTGCCTCATGACAGCATGCGTAAAATTATTGCAACCCGCCTTATGGAATCCAAGCTTACCGTACCGCATTTCTACCTGACGCGGGATGTTGATTTGGATGCTCTGCTAAGTTTACGGACTGAATTGAATGCTGCGGCAGCGGTTGATGCTGATGGTAAGCCTGCCTATAAAATTTCTGTGAATGATTTTATTATCAAAGCATTAGGTATGTCACTTAAAGCTGTTCCTGAGGCAAATGTAACATGGACGGATAGTGGTATGCTTAAGCACCGTCAGGCAGATGTGGGGGTAGCGGTTGCCATTCCCAATGGCCTGTTAACGCCGGTGGTGCGCAATGTGGAAAGTAAATCTCTTGCTGTTATTTCTAACGAGATGAAGGATTTGGCAGCACGCGCCCGTGCAAAACGTCTAAAACCCGAAGAATATCAGGGCGGGACAACTGCTATCTCAAATCTTGGTATGTATGGAATTAAAGATTTTGCCGCTATTATCAATCCACCGCATTCCAGCATACTTGCTGTGGGGGCAGGTGAGCAGCGTGCGGTTGTACGCAATGGGCAGATTGTAATTGCTCACCAAATGTCTGTAACACTTTCAACCGACCATCGAGCCGTGGACGGTGCTTTGGGTGCAGAATTTGTTGCTGCCTTTAAGGAATTTATCGAAAAACCCTTGCGTCTGATGATGTAATATCGATAAAGAATTATGTGGCGGTACGTCACAGAAAGCGTGCTGTATGCGCAAACATATTTTGATACGGCGGATGAATGGGACGTATTGCTGACTTTGATATTCTGATTGTACCAGGGCTTGGCAATTCCGATGAAGAGCACTGGCAAAGCCGTTGGGAAAACCGTATTCCTACAGCGCGGCGCGTGTTGCAGAATGAGTGGCATAGTCCCAAGTTGGACGAATGGGTTGCCCGCTTGCGGGCTGAAATTAAGGCCGCAGAGAAACCGATTATTCTCGTTGCGCATTCTTTAGGAGTTCATGCTGTAGTGCATGCTGTGCAAGGGCAGTGGGATTTTAATGTCAAGGGCGCTTTTCTTGTAGCGCCTCCCTCAGAACAGGCTATTGAGAGCGATCCGGTGTTCGACCGCGCTTTTCTGCCTGTGCCGCGTGAGCCTTTGCCGTTCCCCTCTGTGGTGGTGGCCAGCCGAAACGACCCTTACAGCACCTATGATGACAGTGCTGATCTGGCTTTGGCATGGGGTTCGCGCGTTGTGGATGCTGGTGAATCTGGTCACATTAACGGTGCTGCCGGTTTCGGGCCGTGGCCAGAAGGCATGATGTCTTTTGCCGGATTTCTTTCTAAAATATCGTGATGGGTAGGTATCTGGCATGACTAATATTGCATTCCGCATGGGCAAGAGAGAAGATGCTGAAGCTATTGCTGTCTTGTTTGATATGGCTAATGCTGGTCTGATTGCCAGTATTTTTGAAGAAAAACTTCGTGAAGGCGAGACATGGCTCGACCATGTTGTGCCTATGGTTCGGGATCCGCAATCGGAAATTTTTTTTGGCAGTACCGTTGTTGCAGAAATTGACGGCCTTCTTGCAGGTGCATTGATTTGTGTGCGCCAGCCGGATAAAGCGCCCCCTCTTGACTTAGATGCGATGCCTGCCACTGACCGACCCTTTGCTTATTTGCGCAGTAAAGTTCCAGGTGGTTTTTTGCTTCGGGATATGGCCGTTTTTCCGCAGTTTCGTCAAAACGGTATTGCCGCGCATCTTCTGGATTTGGCGATTGCTTCTGCCTATTCCATGGGTTTTGAAACGGTGTTTGCACTGGTGCATGAGAGCAATGAAAAATTGCTATCACATTATGCCCGTCGAGGATTGAACGTTATTGATGCGCATAAGGTTCTTGAGCATCCTGCATATGATCCGGAAAGCCGCTGGTTGCTGCTGACCTGTCATAAGCCGGATGGAATTGTTGGTTTTGACTATAGTGAACCCGCGCAAGCGTGATGGGTGGTGCTAGAGGAATATATCTGCTTTGCATCGTGTTATTCTGTCCTCAATGAGGGCGGCTTGATTTTTATACACTGCAAGCGTGCTTTTGAAGGAGGCTGATAGCCATGGCGAATGAATTTGATGTGGTGGTGATCGGCGCTGGCCCTGGTGGTTATGTTACGGCTATTCGTGCGGCTCAGCTGGGTTTTAAAACCGCAATAATTGAGCGTTCACATTTGGGTGGCATTTGCCTCAACTGGGGATGTATCCCTACCAAAGCGCTGTTGCGTTCGGCGGAAATATTTCATTATATGAACCACGCCAAAGATTATGGTCTAAGTGCCAAGGACATCAGTTTTGATCTGGCGGCTGTTGTGCAGCGCTCGCGCGGGGTTTCCAAGCAACTCAACGGTGGTGTTGGTATGTTGCTGAAAAAAAATAAAATTACCGTCGTCATGGGTGAGGCAAAAATCACCAAGCCAGGTGAAATTCAGGTTACTGGAGAGGGGCAGGGAACATACAAGGCCAAACATATCATCATCGCTACCGGCGCGCGTCCGCGTGTACTGCCGGGGATTGAGCCTGACAAAAAACTGGTTTGGACCTACTTCGAGGCTATGGTGCCGGAAACCATGCCAAAATCGTTGCTGGTTGTGGGCTCTGGCGCTATCGGGATCGAGTTTGCCAGTTTCTACCGCACGATGGGTGCGGAAGTGACTGTTGTGGAAGTATTGCCTCAAATACTGCCTGCGGAAGATGAAGAAATTGCCGGTCTGGCGCGCAAGCGCTTTGAAAAACAGGGCATCAAGATTCTGACCAGCGCCAAGGTTTCCAAACTTGATAAAGGTGAGGATAATGTTACGGCAACTCTTGAAGTAGATGGTAAAACCCAGACCTTGACGGTGGATCGCGTGATCTTGGCTGTTGGTGTGGTATGCAACAGTGAAGATCTTGGTCTTGAAACCATCGGAGTGAAAACAGATCGCGGTGTGATTGTCACTGACAATCTGGGGCGTACCAATGTTGCCGGTATTTACGCCATTGGTGACGTTGCTGGCCCTCCCATGCTGGCGCACAAGGCCGAGCATGAAGGTGTTGCTTGTATTGAGGCCATTAAAGGCTTGAAACCCCATGGAATTGATAAGGCTAAAATTCCCGGCTGCACCTATTGCCATCCGCAGATTGCTTCTGTGGGCATGACCGAGAAAAAAGCCAAAGAACAAAAACGCGATGTGCGGATTGGTCGATTCCCGTTCATGGGGAATGGTAAAGCGATTGCACTGGGTGAGGCGGACGGTTTGGTGAAAACCATTTTTGATGCCAAAACCGGTGAATTGCTGGGTGCGCACATGATTGGCGCGGAAGTAACGGAGCTAATTGGCGCTTTTGTTGTGGCCATGGGTATGGAGACCACTGAGGAAGAGCTGATGCACACCATCTTCCCGCATCCTACTTTGTCAGAAATGTTGCATGAGAGCGTGCTGCAAGCTTATGGCCGCGCGATCCATATCTGAGGCCGCGCATACAGCAATATACGATCGCGAAACTTTTATGACAGCCGCGCGTTAGTGTGAAAATTTGTATTTTGCAGATACGCACCGCGCTTTGGAAGGATTTTTTTTATGAACGGTATTGGGTTTTTTCTGGCTATCATTGTTGGTATTCTTGCAGGCTGGATTGCTGAAAAAGTTATGGGGCGCGATCATGGCCTGATAAAGAATCTGATTGTGGGTCTTATCGGTTCTTTTATCGGCGCATGGTTGGCCGCTGCCTTCAACATCCAGTTTGCTGGATTCTTGGGTAGTCTTGTGGTTTCTTCCGTTGGCGCAATTGTTCTGCTGTTTTTAGTGGGATTGGTACGCCGCTAACGCAAGTTAGCACTTCCCTTATGAGGGAGACCATGCTATAGACCACCGCCAACACCTGAGACAGGTGGCTGGCGGTTTTTATTTCCGCTCTCCTGTTTCAACGCTTATTGAGGAGTGCGGTATGTCCCGTTCGGCTGACGAGCTTTTTGTTAAGGAAGCTCTTACTTTTGATGATGTTCTGCTGATTCCAGGGGCTTCGGATGTCATGCCTGGTGAGGTGGACGTCCGCTCCCGTATTACCCGCACCATTGCGGTAAATCTTCCCATTATTTCTTCCGCTATGGATACCGTGACCGAAGCCAATCTTGCGATTGCGATGGCGCAGGCGGGCGGTATTGGGGTGCTGCACCGCAATCTTGATGTCGATGTTCAAGCAGATCAAGTGCGGCAAGTGAAAAAATTTGAAAGCGGCATGGTGGTCAATCCGGTAACGATCCAGCCGGGGCAGACTCTTTCCGAAGCCCATAATCTCATGCGTCAGCATGGTATTTCCGGCATTCCTGTCGTTGAAAAAGATGGTCGTCTTGCCGGTATTCTTACCAACCGCGACGTGCGTTTTGCTTCCAACCCGAACCAGCCGGTCTCTGAACTGATGACCAAAGAAAAACTGGTTACTGTGGATGAGAGCGTCAGCCAAGAGGAAGCAAAACGCAAGCTGCATCAGCACCGCATTGAAAAACTGCTGGTGGTAGATGGTCATTATCGCTGCGTTGGTCTGATTACCGTTAAAGACATTGAAAAAGCTGTCACTAATCCAAACGCAAACAAAGACGCTCAGGGGCGCCTCCGCGTGGCTGCGGCGACCTCTGTGGGTGATTCCGGCTACGAACGCGCTGTGCGCCTCATTGAGGCAGGTGTTGACCTGCTGGTGGTGGATACCGCACATGGCCATTCCTCCCGCGTGCTGGAGACTGTACGCCGCATTAAAAAGCATTATGGCGATATTCAGATAATGGCCGGTAATATTGCTACCCCAGACGCTGCTCTTGCGCTGATTGATGTCGGTGCAGATGCCTTGAAAGTAGGTATTGGCCCCGGGTCAATTTGTACTACGCGCATTGTGGCGGGTGTGGGTGTTCCCCAGTTAACTGCTATTGCCGATGTCGCACACGCAGCTTCTCAGCATGATATCCCTGTGGTGGCGGATGGTGGCATCAAATATTCCGGCGACCTGGCCAAAGCACTGGCCGCAGGTGCAGAATGTGTGATGGTAGGTTCGCTGCTTGCCGGAACAGATGAGAGCCCTGGGGAAGTATTTCTCTATCAGGGGCGCTCTTACAAGGCTTATCGCGGGATGGGTTCTGTGGGCGCTATGGCGCGCGGCAGTGCTGATCGTTATTTTCAGGCGGATATCAAGGATTCGCTTAAGCTGGTTCCAGAAGGTATTGAAGGTCAGGTGCCTTACAAAGGCCCACTGGCCAATATTCTGCATCAGCTTGCGGGAGGCTTGCGTGCCTCTATGGGCTACACCGGCGCTGCAACGCTGCAAGAGTTTCGTGATAAAGCGCGCTTTGTGCGCATTTCCAATGCTGGCCTTAAAGAAAGCCATGTGCATGACGTGCTGATTACGCGTGAAAGCCCGAATTATCCCACAGGTGGCCGCTAGATCGTGCTATTGAATAAAGGCTGAGGCATATAAAATCATTATATGCCTTAGGGTATAAGTATTTGTTCTGCAACAGTATTTTTTAGCTGCGCTGGCCGTTTAGTCCAATAAAAAGATTATTTTATTGGAACGCGGTTATCGTTTTTTCACCATAGCGTTCTGGTGTGGTATTGTGTTTTTTGCATGGCTTTAATGTTGTGCGTTCTTCTTTTTGTGAAAGTCCGGTATGAAGTTTGCTGCCCAGATTGCTGCTGCCATTGAAGTTTTAACGGCCATGGAGGTTAACCGCAAGCCGGTTGCTGAGTGCGTAAAAGAATGGGGGGCAGCTCATCGCTTTGCGGGTTCTAAAGATCGCGCAACCATTGCATCGCTGGTATATGATGTGTTGCGCAACCGCTCCTCTAGTGCGTGGGTGATGAAGAGCGAAACTCCGCGTGCGTTGGTGCTGGGTATGCTGGTTGTGGTGCGGGGGTATTCTGCTGAACAGCTCAATGGGTTGTTTGCCGAAAGTCCACATGCGCCAGAGGCTGTCACCGCTGAAGAAATGGCTGAATTAACAGGCAATAGCCTCGATAATGCTCCGGCATGGGTGCAAGGCAATTATCCCGAATGGATGGAGCCGCACATGGTGCAGGCTTTTGGTGATAACCGTGTTGTTGAAGCGCAAGCTTTGTCTGCACGCGCTCCGCTGGATGTGCGTGTTAATACGCTTAAAGGGGATCGCGCCAAAGCTTTACGGCAGCTGGAATACTTGAAAGCCGAGGCTTCTCCGCTTTCCCCATGGGGTATCCGTGTGCCGCTGCTGGATGATGGCCGAGGCCCGCCGGTACAATCCGAGCCTGCCTTTATGCGCGGTCTTGTGGAAGTGCAGGATGAAGGCTCTCAGCTTGTTGCGCTGCTGGCTAATCCTGCTCCGGGTTCACAGGTTGTGGATATTTGTGCGGGTGCGGGTGGTAAAACACTTGCGCTTTCGGCTGCAATGGGCAACAGCGGTCAAATTTATGCGTATGACAGCGATATTCGCCGTCTGAAAGCCATTTGGGACAGGCTGGATCGCGCTGGGGTGCGCAATGTGCAGGTACGCTCCCCTAAAACCTTTGGTAATACAGGCGAAGTGCCTGAATTGCAGGATCTGAATGGCCGCGCTGATCTGGTGGTGGTGGATGCCCCGTGTTCAGGCACAGGCACATGGCGCCGCAATCCTGACGCCAAGTGGCGTTTGCGCTCCGGCGCGTTGAATGAACGCAACAAGGCGCAAGACAGAGTGCTGGATGCAGCGGCAGTGCTGTTAAAATCAGGCGGTCGTCTTGTTTATATTACCTGCTCATTTTTACCTCAGGAAAATGAAGAGCGGGTAGGGGCATTTCTTGATCGCAACAAAGGTTTTCAAGTGGTTGCACCATCTGTGGTGGCGGTTAATGCAGGGCAGCCCGCGCTGGCATTAAAGGCGGCTACTGCAGGTGGGCAGGGGCTTTTGTTTACCCCGTATCGCACTGGCACCGATGCATTTTATATTTGCGTTCTTGAGCGCGTTTAACTCATTGTGCTGCTTTAGGAAAAATTCTTTCAAGAAACGTTGTGACAACAATAAATCGCTTCAGATCTTTTCCTAAAAAGCTTTTAAACCGTTGCAGGAATAACAGTGGTTTTGCGGAGAAACGGATGATATTCTCTAATTCCTGCAATGTATTATGAGGGGCATTCATGCTGTAGGCTTCAAACGCGCGATCGCAGGTTTGATGTGTTTTCGCGCGGTAGCATATTTGTAAAAAAAGCAACCATACATCCCGTGCTTGAGCCATTGCCAATGGCATAACCGCTTCTGGCTCTTCTTCAAAATCAAAAAAACCGATTTGCTCATTTCGTACAAACATATCACGCGGATGAGGGCGGCCATGGCATAGCCCGGCCTGATGCACTTTTCCAAGAGCTTCAGCACATGCAATTAATAGCCTGTCATGACGCGCAGGATCAGCAAGTGGACTAACTTTTAAAAGAGAATCAAGGGTTGGGCTTATGTCCTTGGTAATAAAAAATTTTTTATCCTGTCGGGCAATCTCTGGTACAGGAAATCCTGCAAGAGCAAATGCACGATTTTTGCGGATTTCTCTTTCAATAAGGTGTGTCGGGGAAAGTGGTTGCGAAGGGCGCAAGAAAGCCAAGGCTTCTGGAAACAACAGATAAGAATGCAGTTTCTTAAAAAAAGGACTGGGTGCAATTGTCGGGTTTTTAAGCCAGAAAACCTCGTTATTCCATATAAAACTCGTATTGCGAGCAATAAGATTTTGTTGAACAATTGAATCAAAGTTATCTGCTATCATATTGACTTTATTGCTTTAAAAAAGAATGCCCCTTTGCCGGAACAAAGGGGTGGTTACGTTTTCAAATTGCCAGCGTATTAAGCCGCTTTTTTCAATAATCCACGGTTAATCAGGCATTCTGCGATCTGAACGGCGTTGAGTGCGGCTCCTTTACGCAGGTTATCAGAGACAACCCACAGAGCCAAGCCGTTTTCA
>JBMDXK010000030.1:0-42448 GCA_048594375.1 Methylopilaceae bacterium | reverse complement strand
AAGTCGAGAACCAGCGAACCTGCCTGCTCGTAGGCTGCATTCCACTCAGTGATCGCGCCGTTAAGGTCATTCAGCACCGCAGAGAAATTGGCCGCACTGGAATCAGCAATTGCGGATTGAATATCCGAAACCGCTACACCAACATCGCTGGAAAGAGATTGCCACTCGGCCAGAATAGCCTGAAGGTTGCTTTCAATCTCTTCCGTCTGCGTGGCCATGGCAGCATAATTTTGCGACAGGATATTCAACGTGGCAACATCCGCAGTCAAACCTTGGATCTGTTGCTGGTCGGCAGAGATTTTCGCCTTATCTGCTTTGATTTTCTCCGCATCAAGCGCAATATAAGTGCTGGCAACCGCAACCACAGGCCCCATCACAAACCACACCAGCGCGCCCACCGGCCATGCTGCAATGGTTGCAACAACACCCAATGTCAAAGCAATACCATCTGCAATGCCAAGTGCAACAATAGCGGCTGTAAGCGATTTAATATCCGCTTGCAATTGAGCAATGTCTGCATTCAGCTTGTTGATTTGATCTTGATCCGCATTGGCATCGGCAATTGATTTCTGCGCAATCGTATTGAGCTGATTGGCCATATCAGGCAGGGTATCACCAAAATTCTGGATCGCCGTTACAGCGCCCGAAATAAAGGAGGTAACAAGGTTCATCTGGCCAGTAATGCTTTTCAGGTCATTGTTCAGGATGGCCAGCGCACTGGCGTTCTTGGGATCAGCCGCTAGAACGGTAGCTTGTGCTTTTGCATCCTGCAACAATTGGGTGATAATCGAATTGTAGCTCTGCACTTCTTCTGGAACATCCAGCAAACGCGCCAGCACATTGTTCACCCAATTGAGGGCATCCGCATTGGCCTTCACATAGGCATTCACAAAATCCTGCCAATCAGGCGGGTTTGTATTAAGGGTAGGCAGGTTCGAGGACAAAACACTGGTGACCAATGTGTTTACCGCTATGACATTTTCTTTATAGGTATTTTGAGCCGCTGCAAGAGAAACAGTATTTCTGCTGATGGCGTGTGCAAGAGAAAGTTTTGCAGATGGGTCGAAATTTTTTTGCACTTTTGCTGCGGAGGACTGCACGGGTGGTGTCATAGTAAATATCCCTCTGAGGTAAATTATCGGAGCGCGTAAACCTGTATGCCGTTCTACCTTATGGTGCGGCCTTTTTATTCAGGCAATCGTGAGTATGTTAGACGAAAGATGAAATGTCCAGATATTTAACAGTCGATATGTGTATTAAATATTAATTCATGGAAAAATATGTTTTATTATGACGCAATGCAGTTTAACGCCCTTGCAAAGCCGGTAAAGCAAAAGTCCTTGTATCCGTTACAATGATAACGGTAACGCCATAGCGCTCTGACAATGCAATATTTTTTTATACAGCAGTCCGGCAAGGAGGAATAAAGTGCATACACTTATGGATTGTTAGAATATCATATTTGGCATTTGTTCTGCTTGAGACTAAGAAGCAAAAAGATATCTCAACATTCCTGGAACGGACTCGTATTAGTTCTGCAAAAGAGCCCCTTATATACGAAAAAGAGTCCATTCCATGCAAGAATCGGGGTATTGTAGGGGTATGAAAATGCCTTGCAAGGGACGGTGGGGCAGCACATTCATCAAGCCAAGAACCTGAATCAACACGTTTTTCTGTGAATTGTTAACAAAGTATTTCGATTTTTAAAATCTGTGTTACATTGTGCGCTACTGTGATGAATTGTACACAAGCGAGCACATGGCAAAAAAAACACCCACGACGACGATGACCATACGGCTGGATGAAGCTTTACGGGATAAGCTTGACAGGCTGACAGATCTGACGCGCCGCAGCCGCTCTTTCCTTGCCGCAGAAGCGGTGCGGGTCTATGTGGAGCGCGAACTGGACATTATGGGTGGAATCGCTCAAGGTTTGTCCGATATTGATGCAGGACGCGTCATCCCCCACGATGAGGCCATGCGGGAAATCGACCGCCTTCTTGCCAGCGCACGCAAGGACAGGAAATAGCCATGAGAACAATCGTCTGGACGCAATCCGCTCGGGATGAATACCGCGATGCGCTGGTTTATCTGGCAGAGGAAAGCGCCGATGCTGCTGTAAAAGTGGCCGCCCGGGTGGAAGAACTGGTTGGTGATCTGGCCTACAACGCCATAGGGCGGCCTGGCCGCGCCGCAGGAACCTATGAACGCGCCATCCCCGGCCTGTTTTACATCACCTATACCATCACCTACCCCGCAGAAGGCATTGAACAAATCGCCATTTTAAGGGTGGTGCATGGAACAAGGGAGTAAAAGATTCGATTCCATAAGTGGTTAGGGGAGTCTTTCTATTATTATATTTTTGCGAATGCTATCTGGGGTTGTGTATTTTGCATAGAGTGAAAGAGGTCGCGCGTTGTTATTTTGCATAATATCTACAAAATCTATTAAATAAATAGTGTCAATCAGATCATAAATATTTTCAGATTCATGCAATGTAAATGCTATTGGAATACCAAAAGAATTATACTCAATTTTAAAATTATCAATGATATTTTGAGTAATTTTCTCCAGTAAAGGTTTTAATTTCTCTGTGGATTTTTCTGAAACCGCAATAGCTGCATTTTCTATATAATCATCATCGTATGAATCTGACGCAAAGTGAGTAATAAAATCTTTATTTTCTTCTATTTCAAAGTGTTGAGGATGAGTGCTTTTCCAGTGAATATCTGCATCAAAGCTAATTCCTCCCTTAGCATAAAGATAAAGCAAAGACAGTAAATCTTTAGAAAAATAAGGCGCTTTATAAATCCCTGCTTTTGCAAAATGGCCAATTAATGAGAATTCTGGGAGAATATTATAGTCAACTTGATCTATTAGCAAATTATGCGGAATTTCATGAGGTAATAATTGTCTAAGACGAGTAACATCATTGGTTATAAAATGTGTTGTAAAAGTTTCTGTGAGGGTTGCATAACCAACTACATTCTCTAAAAGCTTGGGCGGAATGTTTGAAGAAGGAGTATCATCCCTGAAAAGCCACCATGAATAAGCTTGAGTAGGAACAGAATGAATTGAAAGCGTATTGAAATTTCCTGTTGAAGATAGTACAGAAGTTTGTTTGCTTAAGCTTTGCTCAAAAGATGGCTCTGCTGATAAAGAAGATTGTTCTGAAAGAGAAGTAACAGAGTGATTAGATAATGAACGCACCATAATGCCATTTTCCTCAGGAATTAAATTTCTTCAATCTAAAATTAAAAATTTTCTATAATATAAAGCCTGTAACGGAAGGGCGATAATTATATCATGCTTTCGTTGTAGTACAAGGTGGAGCATTCAGAACCGCTTCCCACTTTGGGGGACATGTTTTAGCCTTCAAAATAATCTATAAATTTATCAGCATTTCTTGAGCTGTAAGATGATTGAGGCGTAAAGTATTCAACGTGGTTTGACAAATCCTCTACGCCTTCTTTGTCCTTCCTGAAGTCATTGTAAAAACCTTTATCGAATAAAATGTTACTATAAGATGTAAAAAAAGTTTCATCAACAATTTCCATATAGTTAAGCTCTTTCAGTGGTGTAAACTGTGTTGTATGTGAAGGTGGATTTTCTTTTATTGAATAAATATTTAGAATATTGTCTTCAATTTCTGCAAGCAAGTCATTGACCGTTTCTTTGGAGGAATGTGTGAAGGCCATCACACCGTTTTCGGGCATTATCTGAGGGGACTCTGCGGTGGCAGGCTCTTCGGTGTGAACTGCCATGATCCCATTCAGGTGCCATGGTGCAGGCAAGGCTGTGTCCCATTCCGTGTCAGGATCGAAAGAAATGCTGTATTTGCGGGAAGAATTTTCAGAGTACAGATGCTTTTGGACAACCAAAACGCTTTGCAAATCTTTTGAAAGATGAGGATGTTGGCTCAAGGAAGCTTTGGCCAGCTTTGCAGTGAGCGGATAGTCGGGAAAATCAAAATCCGTCTTTGCAATACGCATGTTTGGGTATGCAGTCTCAAGGGGCGCACGAAAATTCATATTCAAGGCCGAAGCGGGATAATCCGTATTTTCAGCATCATAAGCTTTTTGGGATACGCCCTGAAAATAGCTATCAAAATGGGCTTGCAAACGTGCGGTGTCATTTGTGAAAAAATCCAGCGAATATGTGGGATTTAATGCTGCAAAACCCACTGTGTTCGCCAGATAGCTTTCAGGGATATTGGAAGAGGACTGGTTATCTTTATAAAGCCAGAAGGTGAACGCATGAGGCTGGACATAATTGCCTGGAGAAAGGCCGTTTTGGTGTGCGTGAAAGCTTGAGCTGGCATCAAAAGACTGCTGCAGAGAGCTTTGATGAATGTCATGCGTTGGTGGAATAGAAGTATTGGATCGCGAGCCAGATGCAGAAGGTATCATAATACGCCTTTTAGAAGATTATGAAGAAGTCAAGTTGTCATTAACCAGTGTAAATGTGCGAGTCAATACCATCTTTTAACAAGAAACGGGCTCTGTTTATTGCATAAAAACGTGAGGGAAAATGCGCATTATTCCTGAAGAACTTGCCGCACATCTAAGCGGCGAGGCCACAACCCTGTGCCGCTGTTGGAAGGTAACCCGGCGGGATGAAACAATCATGGGATTCACCGACCATGACAACGATCTCAGCTTTGATGGTGTCGTTTTTCATGCTGCAACGGGCATGGATGCTGCCGATGCTTCAAGCCAGCTTGGGTTAGCCACCGGCGGCGGAGAGGTGGCCGGTGCGCTTTGCGCTGACGGACTGAATGAACAGGCGCTCGCCAAGGGTCTTTGGGATTGCTCCCGCGTGGAAATATTTCTGGTGAACTGGCGTGAACCTGCCCAGCGTATCCGGCTCTGGGTGGGAGAAACCGGCGAAGTCAAGCGTCAGGGTGCTGCTTTCACGACAGAATTACGCGGTCTGATGCACCGTCTCAATGCCAAAATCGGGCGTCTTTTTGCCGCCGGTTGCGATGCCTGCTTGGGGGATAGCCGCTGCGGGGTGGACATTGCAGCATCCGTCTATCAGGGGTCAGGAATTGTGAGTGCCGTACAGGACAACTTCACTTTCATTGTGGAAGGGATAAGCGATTTCGATGATGGATGGTTCACGCAAGGGGTTTTAACCTGGGCTACAGGCGCAAATACCTCTTTGGCTTGCAATGTGCGCGAACACCGAAAAAACGGCTCCAGCACGCTGATAAGCCTCTGGCAGGCGGTTCCTGATAACATTGCTGCGGGAGATGGGTTTGCCATCAGCGCCGGATGTGACCGCCAGTTTGAAACCTGCCGCATCAAATTCGCCAATGCCGCCCGCTTTCGCGGCTTTCCGCACATGCCCGGTACGGAAAAAGTACTCGGATACCCTTCTGCCAGTGATGGCGAGCATAACGGTTTGAGCATTTTCAATTAAAGGAGAAGCTATGGACAGCCACGCAATTATTGCCGAAGCGCGAAGCTGGATTGGCACGCCTTACCGGCATCAGGGGCGGCGCAAGGGAGTAGGGTGCGATTGTCTGGGGCTGGTGCTGGGGGTGTGGAGCGCCTTCAAGGGAGCCTTTCCCGATAAAGTACCGCCCTATGCTGCCGATTGGGCCGAAGCAGACGCACAGGATCCCCTCAAACAAGCCGCTGACCGCTATCTTGCACCTGTGGGAGAATGTGCAATTCAAGCCGGACATGTGTTGCTGTTTCGTTGGCGCCCCCATGTGGCAGCCAAGCATCTGGCCATTGCCACAAGCGCCACGCATATGATCCATGCACATGATGGATGTTGCGTCACAGAAGTAGCAATATCAGACACTTGGAAGAAAAAGCTCGCCTTTTGCTATAAATTTGATGAAAATTGTAATTAAAATATGAGGATTGTATCATAAGTATATGATTTTATGCTTTATTTTAAGGTTAATTGGGCGTTGAAATAGCAGCGCTGTATTCCCTTGATATGATGCCCACAATAATAATCTTTGCAGCAGGGTTTGATTGGGATGAAGGCATGACACTCTGCATTTTTGCTACGCAATGCGCAAAAACGCAGAACGGCTGGGATGCCGGTTGGAAGGTATTTACGCTAAAAGCCGGCGTGGGAAAATCGTGGATTGATTGATGGATAGCACTGCACTGCATCCTCTGTTTTTTCGTGGATCCCGGCCTTCGCCGGGATGACGGGCGATATTTATGTACCCTATGGCAAAAACAATCAAAGGCAAACATTGTTTAGCTCCGGTGCGAGGGGTGTAGTTCTTCAGCTTGTTTTTGCCCACAGCCTCTTGAAGCAATTCATAGCGCAAGTTCCGAAAAATGCACCATGGCAATAGCCGGATTGAGGCGTGCTTTTCCGTTGAAAATAGTTCAGGGCAGGGCTTTAGGAGAGCAGTTTATAGGCTGTTACGGAGATGCCAGTAGGGCTTTCCGATAATAAAAAAGCGCCGTGTAAGGTGCAGATAGAAAAGCACACTCAAGGTTGTGCCTTAAATAACATCAAGGCGCTGCATAGCGTGTGCATATTGTATGCAATAAATCAGCAAATAGCGGTAAGATATTATGGCAACACTTGTTTTGCAAACAGCCGGTGCGGCAATTGGTGGGTTGTTTGGCCCCTTCGGTGCAATCTTGGGGCGTGCCTTGGGCGGGCTTGCAGGCGCCGTTGTTGACCAGGCCATCTTCGGTTCGGGCGGTTCTGCGGGTGGTGCAGTCAAAGATTTGGACGTGACTGCCTCCACAGAAGGCACACCCATCCCGCAGGTGTTCGGACGTGGGCGGGTGGCTGGACAGATCATCTGGGCAACCCGCCTTGAAGCGGTAACCTATCGGCGTAAATCTTCCGCTAAAGGCGGTGCCATGGGAGGAGCCAACAACAAGGCAACAGCCTACATGGCCAATATTGCCCTTGGATTGTGCGAAGGCGAAATCGGTTATGTGGGGCGCGTCTGGGCCGATGGAAAACCCCTGGATCGGGAAGAATGCACCATGCGCGTTTATACCGGCTCGGAAACACAGGAGCCTGATCCGCTGATTGTGGCCAAAGAAGGTGTTGCTAACGCGCCGGCTTACAAGGGGCTGGCTTATGTGGTGTTTGAACGGCTCAACCTCGAACCCTTTGGCAACCGTATTCCGCAGCTCTCCTTTGAAGTCATCCGCCCCATTGGAGAGCTGGAAAAGAACCTGCGCGCCATCACAATCATCCCCGGCGCGGGGGAATTCATCTATGACAATGCACCTGTCATGCGCACATTGGGTCTGGCAACCTCCGACTCCGAAAACCGCCACACCACCGTGGCCGCCACCGACTGGGAAGCCTCGCTGGATGAAGTGCAGGCACTCTGTCCGAACCTCTCACATGTTTCGCTGATTGTGACATGGTTCGGGAGCGATCTGCGTGCCGGACACTGCACCATTACCCCGCGGGTGGATTCCACAATCAAGCGCACCGTTGGCCGCACATGGCGCGTGGGGAACCTCACCCGCCAAGATGCGCTGGCTGTCTCCCAAGACAGCGGTCGCCCCGCTTATGGTGGCACCCCCGCCGATAGTACAGTGATAGACGCTATCCGCGACCTGAAAAAACGCGGGCTTGCCGTGACGCTGTATCCCTTCATCATGATGGATGTCCCTAGCGGAAATACACTCACCGATCCCTATACGGGTGCAAGCAACCAGCCTGCCTATCCTTGGCGTGGACAAATCACCTGCTCACCTGCTGCAAACGCTTCTGACACGGTGGATGGAACCGAAGTTGCTGCTGCGCAGGTGGGCAATTTCTTTGGCACAGCCTTGCCGGGCCACTTCAGCAATACCGCAACAAGCGTAAGCTATACAGGGCCTGATGAATGGACGTTCCGGCGCTTCATTCTGCATATGGCCTATCTTGCAAAAGCTGCTGGAGGGGTGGACACTTTCATCATCGGTTCGGAAATGCCCGCCCTTACCCGTGTACGCGGTGCGGGTGGCGCTTATCCTGCTACGCCTTTGTTGCAAACTCTGGCAGCAGATGTGCGCGGCGTGCTGGGCAGCACGACAAAGCTCACCTATGCCGCCGACTGGACAGAATACGGGGCGCACAGCATCAACAACGGTCAGGATGTGGGCTTTCCGCTCGATTCTCTGTGGGCGGATGATAATATCGATGCTGTCGGAATTGACTGGTACGCGCCCATGGCCGACTGGCGCGATGGCAACACCCATCAGGACGCCCAAGACGGCGCACGCATGTATGACGCGGATTATCTGCACAGCAACATTATTGGCGGGGAGGCTTACGACTGGTATTACGCCAGTGCGGAAAACCGCGATACGCAAAACCGTACACCCATCACCGACGGGCTGGGAAAGCCTTGGATTTTCCGGCAGAAAGACCTCAAAAACTGGTGGCAGAATGCGCATTATGAACGCGTTGATGGTGTGGAAAAAGGGAGTCCAACCCCATGGGTACCCGGCTCCAAACCCATCTGGCTCACCGAAACCGGATGCGGCGCCGTGGACAAAGGGGCAAATTCCCCCAATGTATTCCCCGATCCCAAATCATCACTCAATGCTTTACCCCACTTTTCCAACGGCAGACGGGATGATCTGATCCAGCGCCGCTTGCTGGAGGCCATACAACGCTGTTTCGATGCGCGGATGGCAGGCCACAAAGAAGAGGATAATCCGGTATCAACACTGTATGGCGCGCCGATGCTCGATGCAGACCGCATCTATTTCTGGACATGGGATGCCCGACCATTCCCCGCTTTCCCTTACGCGCTGGATGTATGGGCCGACGGAAAAGCCCACATTACCGGCCATTGGCTCACCGGACGGCTGGGACAGGCACCCATCGCCGAACTGGTGCAAAGCCTTTTCAACCGCGCCGATATGATGGCTATCGACACCCGTCATGCCGAAGGCATTGCCGATGGCTATGTGCTGGATCGCATTGTTGCGGTACGCGATGCGCTGGAACCTCTGATCGGGCTTTTCAATCTCGGCACCCGCGAACATGATGGCATAATCCGCATAGAAACCCGCGGCCGCAGCGCGGCTCTCAACCTGGATGCCGACCTGCTGGCCGTGGATGATAAAAGCGCCGAACCCCAATACATCCGCGCACAGGAAACCGAACTGCCGATGCACTTTGCCGTTGGATACAATGAGCTGGCCAAGGATTTCCAAACGGCAGCCACCACCGCAACCCGCTTCAACACCAAAGCACAAGGCACCGTTACACAAGACACCGCATTGGTAATGGACAGAAGCGAAGCCCAGCGCCGCGCCGACATCAAGCTGCAAGACCTCTGGGTGGCACGGGAAACCGTCACCTGCCATCTGCCACCCAACCTGCTGCATCTGGAAGCTGGGGATCTGGTGCGCTTTGATGACAGAAGCGCGCTTTATGAAATTATGGAAATAAACGATGCTCAAACCCGGCGCATCTCCTGCCGTGCCATTGCACCCGCCATCTTCGACAGCCCGCGTCAGGCTGCAACGCTGCTGCCACCCACCTTGCCGCGCATTGCCGGACCGCCCACCATTATGACACTGGATCTGCCCTATGCAGGAAGTACCGATACCGTTTTAACCTATGGCGCTGTTGCCGCCAGCCCTTGGCCGGGTGCAGTTGTGTTGTGGAAATCCATGGGCGGCACCTATGAGCCGGATATCCGCATCGAAGCTCCGGCTATTATGGGTGAAACGCTGGATACGATGCCGGACGGGGTGGTATGGCGTTGGGATAATCACTCTGCGGTCACTGTACAGCTGGCAAGCGGTGAGTTGCAATCCGTAAGCGATGAGCGGGTGTTTGCCGGAGCAAACCGCGCGGCCATCGGAGCAGAGGGGCTGCCTTGGGAAATTATCCAGTTCGGGATGGCAGAACTGATTGCACCGCGCACTTACCGGCTGTCACGCCTGCTGCGCGGAATGTATGGCACCGAAGCGCAAGCGCGGCTCTCAAAGCCTTTGGGAAGCCGTTTTGTGCTGCTGGATGAAGCCATTGAGCCGCTCGTCAGCGGAGTGGAGCTTCTGGGCAAGCCTCAAAGCTGGAAGGCTGTGGCAGCGCCCAAAGATGCCGCTGATCCCTTTGCAACCGATGTGAGTGTCACGCCGTCCGATACGGCCTTGCGGCCACGCGCTCCCGTGCATCTTAAAGCGCGGCGGGTGAGCGGTGGCGTGGCGCTTTCATGGATACGGCGCACACGCCATGAGGGGGATAACTGGAATGCGGTGGAAGTGCCGTTGGGCGAAGAGAAGGAACGCTACCGTGTGCGGATCAGAAGCGGTTCCACCGTTGTGCGCACTGTGGAGGTGGATCAGCCGGGCGTGCTTTACACCGCGGCGCAGGAATTGGCGGATTTTGGCTCTGTCCAGACAACGCTAAGCATTGCTGTGTGTCAGATTTCTACCCGTGTAGGCGAAGGAGAGGCAGGAGAGAGAATGTGCAGCCTCTGATTTTAAAAAGGATAACCAATGACCAGCCAGACAAACCATCTCAGCCTTGATCTGCTTGCCGCAGAACAAGCCCAAAAACACATCACCCTGAATGAAGCATTGATAAAACTGGATGCACTGGTGCATCTGGCTGTCATCAGCCGTGACCTGAATACACCACCTTCCGGCGCAGAAGAAGGCGACCGTTATCTGGTGGGCGATATTCCAGACGGGGAGTGGACAGGAAAATCAAAAAACATTGCGCTTTTTTCAGCAGGAATATGGCAGTTCATAACGCCTAAAGCCGGTTTCATGCTGCGCGTGAATGATGAAAACGCCATACTTATCTATAATGGAAGTGCATGGAATGATATTGGCAGTTCCATTGCCGCACTGCATAATCTTACCCGTCTGGGTGTTGGCACCAGTGCCGATGCCGGCAACCCTTTTTCAGCAAAACTGAATAATGCACTCTGGACGACTTTGCCAACCAGCGAAGGTGGAACCGGTGATCTGCGCTTTGTGATGAACAAGGAGGGTGCTGGCCATACGCTCTCTATGGTTATGCAAGCCAATTATATCGGCCATGCTGAATGGGGGCTTGCAGGCAGCAACCATCTCAGCCTCAAGGTGTCAAGCGATGGCAGCGTCTGGAAAAACGCTCTGATAGTGGACAATGCCAGCGCAGCTGTGGGTATTGGCGATGCCCCCAGCAACACGGATGCGGTGCAGGTGTTTGGAAATGGCGCAATTCGGCTAAACCATGCCACTGCCCCGCAGATAAAATTCAACCGCACCAGCGGCAGTGGAACAACCGGACGCATCGGGCTGGATTACCCCACAGGATTAAATCAGGTGCTGAGCAATCCTGCGGGGGCTGTCTCTGCATTCTATGAATTTGAACCAGCATCTGGCTCAGGCGCCACTATCTCCTATTTCCGTTATTCCACGATTTCCGGCGGTAACTGCTATTTCAACGTATCCAAAGGCGATAATACCGGCTCCACATCGGCAAGGCTTTCCGGTGGAGAGCTGCACAGCTATGTAAACGTGCAAGGAGGAAATTTCGGTATTGGAACCGCTTCTGTGCCTGAAAAGCTCACAGTGGCAGGAAATATTGCCCCCGCAACCGACAATGCCTATTCCGTTGGCGTTTCTGGGCGGCGGTGGTCTGCCATCTGGGCGGCAACCGGAACCATCCAGACATCCGATTGCCGCCTGAAAACCGACATTCACGATAGCCCGCTCGGATTAGACTTTATCAAAGCGCTGCGGCCTGTGGCCTATAAATGGATTGCCGCTGAAAATCTTGTAGAACGCATTGATATTGAAGATGGAGTGGAGCAATTCGATACCGGAGAAGTGGATGACAACGGCCAGCCTGTTATGGGTGAACGCCCAACATTTGGCAAAGCCGATAGCATCTGCGGCGTGCGAGCCGGGGTGCGCATCCATTACGGCCTTATCGCGCAGGAAGTAAAAAACACGCTGGATACCTTTAGCGCCACTAATTTTGCAGGCTACATTGAGGCCAACCCCAATGAACAGGACAGCGAGCGCGGGTTACGCTATGACCAATTTATTGCGCCGCTCATCAAGGCTGTGCAGGAACTGGCCGCAAAAGTCCAGGCGCTGGAAAACGCATGAGATTAACCCACTGATTATTAAGCTTTATCCGCCGCCTTGGGGCGGTTTTTTTTATGGGAAAAATAAAAAATGGCTGCACATAATTTTGAAACCGCACTTGAGCATATCTTTGCAGTAGAAGGGGGCTATGTTGACCACCCCAAAGACCCCGGCGGGGCAACAAATAGGGGCATAACCCGCGCAACTTTGGCCGCATGGCGCAAGAAAACAGTATCCAAACAGAATGTGAAAAATCTCACACGGCATGAGGCTGCGCAAATCTACCGCGCCAATTATTGGGACAAGGTATGCGGGGATGATCTGCCCAGCGGCGTTGATATCGCTGTGTTCGATCATGCTGTGCATTCTGGCCCCGCGCGCGCCATCCGCAATCTGCAAGGGGCAATCAATGTGCCGATGGATGGAATTTATGGAACGGTCACAGCAAGTGCCGTACAGCGGTTCAGTGCAGAAAATCTGATTACAACGCTCTGTGAACGGCGCATGATGATGCTCAAACGCTTGCCCACATGGAACACTTTCGGCAAAGGATGGACACGCAGGTTGGATGATGTTCGCAACAGCGCATTAAAGCGCGTTGTCGCGCAAAAAGAAATTGCCGCAAACAGCGTGCCGCAAGATCCGCCGCGCAAATCCCTGCTTGCTTCCCGAACCGTCTGGGGCGCGCTGATTGCGATTGTGGCTCAAATTCTACTCATGGCAGGGTTTCCACTCAGTGCCGATACACAAGCAGCTCTGGTTGAAATGATAACCCAGATTGTTGGTCTTGGTGGCGCCGCTTTTGCCATATGGGGCAGAATGGTGGCAAACACTCCGCTTATAAAATAACAAAAAAAATGGGATGATTGAGCATCACGAGTTGCAGAGTAAATGTTTTTGGCTTATGAGTTTTTCATGCTGCGCCTGATTTTTGACACATCAGGCTCTTAGGGAAAAATGTCTTGCGCCGGGAACGATATACATCTGTAGCCGTTATTCTGGCAGTTTCAGAAAATTTTGAGGACTCCCATGATTAAAAAAATAATGTGTGTGGCTCTTGTTGGCGCCATGGTTGCAGGCTGTACTGACACAGGCGTTGGCCAGCGTGAAGGTTTTGGTACCGTTGCAGGTGCTGTTGCTGGTGGTCTTCTCGGTTCTACCATTGGCGGTGGCTCTGGCCGTGTTGTTGCAACAGTTGCAGGTGCTGCTCTGGGTGGTCTCGTGGGTAACCGCATCGGTAAATCCATGGACGATCAAGCGCGCCGCCAGGCTTACGCCGCGGAATACCGCGCTCTTGAATACGGAAATCCTGGCGCTCCCGTAACATGGCGCGAAGACCGTTATTACGGCACCGTGGTTCCAGGCCCGCAAGTGCGCCGTGCAGGTTATGAGCGTTGCCGCGAATACACCCACACCATTTATATTGATGGCCGTCCGGAAACCGCACGCGGTGTTGCTTGCCGTGGTTCAGACGGTACATGGCAGCCAGCATAAGGCTACCAAAACAACACAAGAGAAAAAAAGGGCGCTTTATGCGCTCTTTTTTATTATTTCAAGAGCTTATTAAGCATGTTGTATTAAATTCTGGCAGAAGGGCTGGTGCATGGTGGTGAGTCACCGTGAACAAAGGCCAAAACTAACCGATAGAGGGGCTATCGGAAAGAGGAAGCGGATCTTTGGGGCATGGCACAGGAAAACCCTCAGAATGCAGGCATCGCACGCTATATTCGTGAAATGTCACCGCAGGCACGGGAATTGCTGGCCAAAGCAATGGAGAATGCTCAGCTTTCCGGTGATGACAAACAACATCTTATTGCGGATACACTCTATAAAACCATGAAAGAATTTGGCGAGATCAGCACACAGGAATTGGCGCGCAGAGCCATTCTTGAGCCCATTGAACAATTTGTTGTTCCAGAAAAACGGGACACAAAGGTTGCTGCCATAATCCCCCGGCATACGTTGGATATGATCTGGCGATGGGTCAGTGAAGAGCTGGCATCCGAAACAATCGCGCAAGTGCAAAATGCCTTGGCAGATGCTGCGCCAAGCGAAAAAAACAATTCCCTCATTGAAGCAGTACAGGACGATGTTTCGGCGCAGATGTATGCCGCGCTTGCCAAACTACACGGCCAGCAAAAACAGCAGCTGCGCATGGCAGGGCAGCTCGGTGGAAAAGAAGCTCTCAAAGATGCCGAAGAAGTGGCACTTTTACTCAAACATCGAAAAGTGATCCTGGCAATACGCCGCAATTTTGAAGGCATGAGCCGTTTAAAAGCCGAAGAAAAAGCAGTGCAGCTGAAAAGCCGTCTGGATACTATCCATGGACGTGCAAAAGAAATTTTTCCTTTTGTGCTGGTACAGGCAAAAGAACTGCTCAATAGCCTGCCGAATTTTGTACGGTTTATTGTGATGGCAACCGGCAGCCGCGATGCAGAAGTGATTGCCCGGAGCGCGTATAGCCATGCCATTACACTCATGCGTGCGGATCTTGAGCGCATTATCTCCCACACTTACAACCTGACCCAATCCAACGATGCCGCCGCAATTGCAGATTCCATAAAAAGTTTTGGGATAGGTATGCGTGCCATTGAAACCGAACTTGAGTTCAGCCCTCACGGTCAACTATCGAAAGATATCAGGGAATTGCGCTCAGAAATCGCAAATCTCGTCTGGAAAAGGCTAGAAAATTATACCGTAAGACTGACATGGCTTATCCGCCCACGGCAGGGCGACCGCACATCCATCTTGATACTGGACAATGCCGAACTGGATATGCTGGCAGCTGACACACAAATTTTGCTGGCATTGCGCAATTATGCCGGTGAATTTGCCTTAAGCGCCATCACCACACGCACCGTAAATGAAACCAAAGACATGCTGGAAACCGGCATTCCGCTTTTGATTGATCGTCTCAGAAAAGAAACCGGAGCCGCCCAAACGTCTGTAAAGGGCAGAGTTGAGGGAGCCATCAGGCTTGCAGAGCTCTTTTTGGGAAACCACTATGGACAAGTGCAAAAACGCTCAATGGAACTGGCATTGCAGAACAACACAAAAACCAATCAGGCCTAAACACCTTACATTTCAATACGCGGTTGCAACAGCGATGCAGAAACAAGCTTTTCTGCAAAAGCCGCAGCTCCAGAACGCGGAACAAGCAAACGCCAGCACAAGGTGTCGCCATCACGTTCCGGAATGAGGACGATCTCCAGATCCAGATGCGTAAAAGAAACAGCGTGATCGTGGTGCTTTGAAAAAAGCTGCAAAGAGCATACCTTTGTCAAAATTTCAGGCGCAGCAATACCGGCAATGCGAAACGCTGAAAAATGCCCTGTACGGTTGCAAATAACAACATCCGTTGAAGAGGGTGCTGCTTTTAACGCAGTTTCAAGCTCTGCTGCATGAGAGCGACTGCAAAAAATCCATAAACCGGCACGCTTGCGTTCGAGCGTGAAACCATCCGAGAAAAAGGCAACTTTTGCAATGTGATGAACAGGAACAGGAATACCCTGATCCATCAAAACAGCAGTGATTGCGCTGCTTTGGGATATATCGCCATACAGCGCAATAAAGCCGGGATCTTCAATCACGGAAACCGCTATGTCCGGCCCCGTAAGCAAAGAACGCGGTGCTTCAAGCGTATCAGACCATTGCATTTATGTGTGCGCCTCTGTGTCAAAACGTGCAGACACAAGACGTGCCTGCCAGAAATCTCCCTGCGCGCGAAAATATACCGAATGAGCCTCGGAAGGAGTGTTCAAAAGCGCAAGAGAAAGGTTACGGCCATGCCGATGCGAATAATGCGAGGCCAATACTGAGCCAATACGGCTCGTAAGGGCAGGATTTTTACGGGATGAATCCGGTTTGACACCTGCAAAAAGATGCGATCCTGGTGGAATATGAAAATGAGGATCGGAGGCAAGCACACCGTAAAGTGTGCCGCCTGCTTTATGGGCATACACAAATTGCTCGCCCGTTAAATCGCCATTTTCAAACAAAAATTGTTCAAATGCTTTCAAACCCAGCAAAGGTTGTCTGCTGGCTGTGACAGTATCCCAATACCCTTTTGCTTCCCCGACAGGACACAGCAGCAACGAAACGGGCAACCCTGTGAGCGCTAATGGCCACGCCAAAAAATGTTCAGGAATCAATGCTGGAGCTGGCTCTCCAAGAAGCAATAACTTCCCCCAGCGCTCCTCTTCGCAAAGAACCACCACATCTGCACCGGATATTTGCTTTTCATGAAGAAGAGCGGCGTGCAAATCTGCACCGCCCCGTAATGCAAAACAATAAACAGCATGTTCTGAGACGCGCAGCACATGCACCAGAATGCCATTCACGATAAAAGCAGGCGCGCAGGAAGCATTGTTTTTTTGCGGTAATACCTCAAAGCGGGCAAGAAAAGCTGCTGCATTACGGCCATTGACACTGACAAGCTGGCTATGATCCATCGGACAAAGCCCGAATTTGCTTGCCACAGTATGCACTTCCCGCGCAACAGCCTGCTCGGGTGTTTCGTTCCCGCGTGTGAAGCAATCCACCACTTTCCAGCCATCACGCACACATGTCACAGCGCCTTTGGCTATGGTAAAATGTAAGCAGCGTGCGGTATCGCTGCGGGGGGTAAGTCCTGCAAGCACTGCCAGCCCAACGGGTTTAAGAAAACGGCTTTCTTCATCCCGATAAAAACCGTGCGCCTGTGTGCGTGCAGCATCGCGGTCATCCCGATAGCGTGTGATGTCCTGCACAGTTATTGTCCGGCGCTCGTTCAGAAAAGCGCGGTTTGCAGCCCCATCATCAACCAACGGAGGAATATATTCCGCGGGCATATCTTCAACAACAGTACACGGAATATCCCTGTAAAGATAAGCAGGAGCCGCAAGCTGCTTGAGATATGCAACCGTTTCTGCACCTGCTTTTAACGCGTCCTGAATGACGTCTCGCGCATTATAAACACCGCTTGCAGCACCTGCCGAATAAAACCCCGCCGGATAATAACCGATTGTGACGCAGCCCGTTTCATCATCACGGGTAAAGTCAGCACCAATTCCCCGCGCAAGATGCAGGTTCGGTTGCCACCCCCCCGATGTGACAACAGTATCGCACAACACTTCCCGTTCAAGGGCGGGGCCAGTATCATCCCGCAGACGATTACGAAGCCTGATGGAATCCAGCCCGTGTCCGCGCCGTGTCAACGACACCGCAGACGGCGCAGAACCAAATGCAAGCCTTATTCCCTCCGACTTGACATCATTCAGCAGCATTCCCGATGGATGCAAGCGCAAATCCGCTAGCAATTCAATAGAAATACCGATCTTTTTGAAATCAAGCGCGGTGCGCATTCCTTCATCACTGGAACACGCAAACACCACATGGTGGCCCACTGCAATGCCATAGCGGCGCAGCAGCAAACGGGCAGAGCAGGCGGAAACCACGCCAACGGCGGCATTATCCTGAAACACCAGATTGCGTTCATACGCCCCCGTTGCCAGCACAACCGCCCGCGCCTTTACAAACCAGAGCCGCGCTCTCACGGTATCCGGCGAACTTTTCTCAAGACCAGTGGCAGAAATCCGCTCCAGAATGATTGCTTCACCCGTCTGCGAAAGATGGATAACCGTCATTAAGGGGCGGATGCGCACATTATTCAGTGCTTCCAGTCGGCTGGCCTGATTTTTAATCCACGCCTCAAGCGGCATACCCTCTACACAGCCATCATAAGCATCACTAATGCCGCCCAGAAAAGGTGATGCTTCTACCAGCAAGACATCAAGTCCAGCCTCCGCAGGCAATTCAGCCGCACAAATCCCCCCAAGACCACCGCCAATAATCAGCACATCAACCCGCGTATGAATATGCTCGAAATTTTCCGGCAATTCGGATAACGGCAATGACGAAAGCGTATCAAATCCAGAAAAACGCTTTAAAAACGGCGCGACACCGGCAAGGCGATGTTTCCATGTGTTCGTGCTGCGCACTGACAGCCCTTCGCGCATACCCACATCGTTCGGATCAGGCTCAGGAATAAACAGATTACCACGCTTGAGCGAAACCATATGCGGCGTTGAATGATCCAGCAGCGAATAAAACCCCTGAGGCTGGCGGGTATGAATATTAAACCCGAATGTTGTTACGCCATTTGCAAGCAACGCACTGCTAAGAGTATCACCCGTCACCCCAACCAGCCGCTCCCGGTCATAGCTGAAAGAAATGGGGCGTGAACGGTTGATGCGTGAGCCAAAATCACCCTGCTGGTGTGCGGAAATGCGGTAGGATTGCTGCTTCATGCCGCGCGCTCCTCACGTTGAAGAGGACGCAAGGCAGGATGCAGGGCGCGGGTAACGAGGGTTGAAGCCAAAGCAACCGCCGCGCCAAATGCAAAGCAATAGCGGTTCCAGCCCAATCCATTCAGCGTAAAAAGACCTTTAATGGAGGCAGAGCCAATAACCGGCACCCCATTATCCGTACTTACCGCATCCCGAACATGCTGGATATGGACATTGTGTTGGGCAATATCGGGCAACAATTTTAAAATCTTCTGCGCTGTGGTTTCTAAAGTGGATCCGGGTTGAAAATCACGGAATGTAAAGGTGCCGTGATTATTATACAGTATATGCAGATCATCCTCATATGACATGACCGCAGGTTTGAAGGGCGCACGAATGGGAAGCGCTTGCCATTCACGACAAGAATGCGACACCATTGAAGGTGCGCTTTCTGCAACAGCAGGCATAAGGGTGCTGTTGACCACAATGCGGGTTGTAACAGAGCCTTTGGCAGTTTGCAGACTTTCCACTTTTCCATCGACACAATGCAACCCATTTACGGGGCAGTCGGCAATAAAGGTCACGCCCAGATCCTGCGCAGCGTTCAGGCAGGCATAGTAAAGCGCTTGCCGGTTGATGCTATAGGTTTCCGGCAGCAGCAACGCGCCTTGCATGTCTGGGTGGAGCGCCAGCAGAGGAGCATGGATGTGGGTTTCCCGCGGCGTGATAATCCAGCCCGGAATGCCTAACGCTGCAAAGGTGTTGGCCTGATCGACAGCCTGGCGCATATGCGCATTGCTTTTAATCAACCGGAGACACGATTGACGCAAAGGCTTGCATTCAACCGGAAAATGTTTTGAAAAGCGGCGCAGCAGCGTGTGGGAAAGGTTGAAAAGCTCGGCACATTCCAGCGGCAGGGAATAGGGGGTAAGAAGCTCGTCCCCATCCGGTTCATAAAAATCTTGTGGAGCAAGAACAGCAACACGCTTTTGTCCGAAATGACGGATCAGCACATAAGCCAGCAGAACCGTTTCAATGTCTTTCCCCAATAAAACAATATCGTAATCATTTTCAGGCGTAGGCGTTGGATAAAACGATAAAGAGCGGTATCCCGCAAAACTGTTTGATGCAGCATCACGCGAAACCATGTTTTTAAACAAACGAAAAGCCATTACCAACAATCACTCTTATCTGATTTACAACAACCTGAACATCTTATTGACCCGAACAGCCATTTTAGAAAAAATATGCTAGAAAACAAAGACTTATTACGAAAATACGCGGTGATGCCATCAGAGATTGGCTTTATCCAGAAAAAGACAACACAAACCCAGCATACCTATTTTCATTTTAAAAACAAAGACATTGCCTCAAGAATGCACCAGAACATCGCACTTTATTGGCATTCATAAAAGTTTTCCCCATCACAGAGTAAAACGGCAATTTAAAACAGGCATAGAAGCAAAAGGTCGCATAAAGTATTTGGGAGTTCATTTTAGCACAAAAATATTCTACAAGATTGCACAAGGACACCATATCATGACTCTTTGGATTGCAATTGCGTGCATGACAGGCCTTACGGTCTGGGCTATGCTTCTGCCACTTACCCGGCGTGAAATAAAAACGGGAGGTGAAGACATCCGTGTTTATCAGGCACAATTGCAGGAAATCGACCATGATGAGCAAAGAGGTCTGATTGGTAAAGAAGAGGCCGGAACAGCGCGCACCGAAGCAAACCGGCGCATTTTAGCCGCTCATAACCGCGCTGAAAAATATGCTTTAACAACACACAATCATGCTGCTCAGCGTAAAATATATATTTTGCTGGCGCTGGCTGGCATTCCGGCGCTTGCACTTTCCCTTTATAGCCTTTGGGGCAAACCTGCCTTGCACGATCAGCCGCTTCAGGCACGGTTGGAACAGCCCGTTGAACAGCTTTCTCCCCTTGAACTGGTACAACGCGTTGAAAAAGCGCTGGAAACAAATCCAGATGACATCAGAGCCTGGCAAACACTTGCTCCGGTTTATCGGCGTGCAGAGGAATGGGATAAAGCAGTCAATGCCTATCAACAGCTGGTGCGCTTGCAAAGCGAATCGTCCACGGCATATGCTGCATTGGGTGAAACACAGGTCATCCGCGATGAAGGCACAGTTTCAGACGAAGCGTTGGGCAACTTTGAACGCGCTTTAAACCTGCAGCCGGATATGCCTATGGCGCTTTATTATAAGGCGCTGGCCAAAATGCAGCAAGGGTTGAAAGATGAGGCTTCTGCAATCTGGATAAATCTCTTGCAAAACTCTCCCGATGATGCCTCTTGGCGGCAGCCGGTAAAACAGCGGCTGGTTGAAAACGCCATGGCAGGCATCGCTGTGCAGGAAGCTTTTTCCGAGGAAGAAGGCAAACAGATTATGGCTTCATCGCCTGAAGAGCGGGAGAAATTTATCCGTGCAATGGTGGAGCGCCTAAAAACCCAGCTTGAGCAGGAGCCGGACAATCTTGATAAGCGCTTGCGGGCTATGCGGGCATTCGCTGTCATGGGTGAAAAAGTGCAAGCACAAAAGCTCTACAACGAAGGCAAAGAGCGTTTTGCAGAGCAAAACCCGGCTCTCCGTCGGTTGCAGGATTTGGCTGTGGGGCTGGATATTGCAGAGGAAACGCAACCATGACACGCAAGCAACGCCGTCTTTCTCTTATTGCTGTGGCAGGTTCGGTACTGACATTAAGTATTGGCCTGATGCTTTATGCCATTTCCGATACTATTGTGTTTTTCAACACGCCAACACAAATGGTTGAAAATCCGCCACCGGCTGACAAAAATCTGCGGCTTGGCGGTTTGGTGAAAGAGGGCAGCATCCAGCGTATGAATGATGTTGTCCGCTTTGTGGTTTCCGATGGCAATGCTGAAATTGAAGTCCAGTTTGCCGGATTGTTGCCGGATCTGTTCCGCGAAGGGCAGGGAATTGTTGCAGAAGGCAGGCTCGGCGAAGATAAAATCTTTGCGGCCAGAACCGTGCTGGCCAAGCATGATGAAAACTACATGCCAAAAGAAGTAGCCGATGCCTTAAAAGATCAGGGCGTATGGAAAGGCGATGCCTATGGTAATTGAGGCAGGACATTTTGCGCTTATTCTGGCTCTTGTTATTGCACTGAGCCAAACCATAGTGCCGTTCTGGGGAGCGCGCACAGCGGATTCCATGCTGATGCGGGTAGGCAATGCTGCGGCAATGCTGCAATGTCTCTTGCTGTGCGGTGCCTTTGCTGCGCTCACCTATGCCTATGTTACATCGGATTTTTCGGTAGCAAATGTGGTGGCCAATTCTCATTCTGCCAAGCCGATGCTCTATAAAATTACGGGCGTATGGGGAAACCATGAAGGCTCCATATTGCTGTGGGCGCTTATTCTTTCGCTGTTTGCGGCATCCATTGCGGTGTTCGGTAAAGCGTTGCCCATGAGATTGAAGGCCGATGTATTGAGCGCACAAGGCGCTATTTCTGTGGCTTTTTTGCTGTTTATTATCATCACATCCAATCCGTTTGTGCGTGTTGAAAATCCCCCCTTAGAAGGCCGCGATCTCAACCCGTTGTTGCAGGATATTGGCTTGGCAATCCACCCGCCGCTCTTGTATCTTGGCTATGTCGGCTTTTCGATTGCGTTTTCGTTTGCCATTGCCGCATTGGTCAGCGGGCGGATTGATGCGGCGTGGGCGCGGTGGGTTAGGCCGTGGACATTGGCAGCCTGGGTATTTTTGACCCTTGGCATCGCAATGGGTTCTTATTGGGCTTATTATGAACTGGGATGGGGCGGCTTCTGGTTCTGGGATCCCGTTGAAAATGCTTCCCTGATGCCGTGGATTTCCGGTACCGCTCTGCTGCATTCGGCTGTAGTCATGGAAAAGCGGGAAGCGCTGAAAATCTGGACAATATTGCTGGCCTTGCTGACATTTTCACTGTCACTTCTTGGCACTTTTCTGGTGCGGTCGGGTGTGCTGACTTCTGTTCATGCCTTTGCTGTCGATCCATCCCGAGGATTGTTTATCTTGGTTATTTTGGGCGTATTTGTGGGCGGCTCGCTGGCACTTTATTTCTGGCGTGCTTCGGCTCTCACCCAAGGCGGCATATTTGCCCCCATCTCACGGGAAGGGGCGTTGGTTCTCAATAATATTTTTCTCAGTGCGGCATGTGCAACGGTGCTGGTGGGTACCCTCTATCCACTGGTTCTGGAAACACTCACAGATAAAAAAATTTCCGTGGGAGAACAATATTTTAATGCCACCTTTGGCCCACTCATGCTGTTTTTAATGCTGTTCATGCCTTTTGGACCTTTATTGGCATGGAAACGCGGAAATCTTTATTGGGCGGCACAACGGCTGTTTGTCGCAATCGGTCTGGGGCTTTTTGCAGGTCTTGTTGTTGCTGCGCTTTACGCGGCGCCGGTGGTGAGTGTTGTGTGTGTTGCTGTGGCCGCATATTGTATTGTGGGCAGTGGCGCGGAAGTGGTGGAACGCACAAAACTGTTTCGCATATCCTTTAATGAAAGTATGCGCAAAGCCTATCATATCCCCGGTGCGCTATGGGGTTCAGCGCTGGGGCATATGGGTGTCGGTATTTGTTTATTGGGTATTGTTGGCGCAACCACATGGAATATCGAACGCATCAGCACGATGAAGATTGGTGATGCACTGCAAGTTGGAAAATTTACCGTTATCCTTCAGCAGTTCCGTCCCGTGGATGGGCCTAACTATCAAGATGCTGTAGCAACCTTCGCTATTCGCCGAGGCGGCGTAACCATCAGACAAGCAGAAGCATCCAAGCGGTTTTATACCGCACGGCAAATGGCAATGACCGAAGCAAGCCTGACAACCTTCGGATTTTCCCAGCTTTATATTTCATTAGGAGATGCACTGGAAGAAGAGGGCGCGGTACCTGTACGCGCAGAATGGAAGCCCGCTGTTTTGCTGATCTGGATTGGCCCTGCAATCATGGCACTTGGAGGCTGTATTTCCCTAAGTGACCGGCGCTTGCGCGTGGGGATTGCCCGCCGGAAACAGGCAAAACCTTCACAGCCTGCTCTAGAAGCTTAGGAGAGCGTGATGGACAGATTCTTTGTGCTGGTTATTCTTTTGACAACATGGGCGATGGGCAGTGGTTCTTTGCACGCGCAACCGTTTGATACGCCGCTTGAAAATACGCAATTGGAACAACGCGCGCAAAACCTCTTCCGCGAATTGCGGTGCATGGTGTGTCAAAATCAGGCCATCCATGATTCGGATGCACCGCTTGCCAAAGATATGCGTCAGTTGGTGCGGGAAAAAATTGGTAACGGTGAAACTGATCGCCAAATCATGCTGTTTCTGGAAGAGAGGTATGGTGAATTTGTCTTGATGCGGCCCCGTTTTGCCCCCCATACATGGCTGCTGTGGGGAACGCCTGTTCTGGCGCTTCTTCTGGGCGCATTTGGCGGGGTACGGCTGCTGAGCCGCCGCCAAAAATGGCATGAACCGCTTCCGCTTTCTGCCGAAGAAGAAAAGCGCATTGAACGCATTTTGAAAAACAGCCAGAAACAATGAAAACCTGCGCTTTTTGGATTGTTTCCAGCAACCCCTTCCAAAACATTACAAAAATTTCATGTAAGCGCCATTGCGGTGTAAGGTTAAAGCACGCATATTCTTCTCCAGATACAAAGCACGAAGCTTCTGTGCTTTTTCGGAATAGAGCCGGGTTTCGATAAAATGATCATTTTATTGGATAAAACTCTGCGATAAAACAAAGGCTTATGCTCTAAGGCACATAATCATTTTATATGTCTCAGGCTATAATGCTGGTTTGGAGAAAATAAGTAATGGTCACGAAATATATTTCTGCGCGCACCTTTTCCCGTAAAAACATTCTCCTCTGCTCTGTTTTTGCGCTGACACTCGGCGGATTTGTGTTGTATGAGCCTTTGACGCAGTCTCAAGGCCAGCCTGCATTCGCACAAACCGGCCTGTTCGGCAGCCAGCCACAAAGCTTTGCGGATGTTGTTGAAAAAGTGCAGCCGGCAGTGGTGAGTGTGCGGGTGAAATCCGGTGGGGTTGAACGCGCTGAAGTCGGCGATTTGCCATTTTTCTTCCGTGACCTGCCTCCCAATCATCCGCTGCGCCGTTTTTTTGATAACAATCCTGGCACCAATGAAAACAGAGGCCAGCCTCCACGCCGTCCGCAAGAGCGTTTTGGTATGGCGCAAGGGTCAGGCTTTTTCATCAGTGAAGATGGTTATGTGGTGACCAACAACCATGTGATTGAAAACGCCAAGACAGTTGAGTTGGTGACCAATGATGGTAAAACGCTGGAAGCAAAAGTCATTGGCACAGATCCGCGTACGGATATCGCGCTGTTGAAGGTCGATAGCAAGGAAAAATTCCCGTTTGTGAAATTCGCAAGCACGTTGCCCCGCGTGGGTGATTGGGTTGTAGCGATTGGCAATCCGTTTGGTCTTGGAGGTTCTGTCACGGCAGGGATTGTTTCTGCCCGTGGCCGCGATATCGGTGCGGGACCTTATGATGATTTCTTGCAAATTGACGCAGCCGTAAACCGCGGTAATTCTGGTGGGCCAACATTTAACTTTAACGGCGAAGTTATCGGGGTGAATACAGCAATTTATTCCCCTTCCGGCGGCAATGTGGGCATTGCTTTTGCCGTTCCATCCAATCTTGCCAGTACCATTGTGAGTGAATTACAGCAATCCGGCTCCGTAAGCCGTGGCTGGCTGGGTGTTCAGATCCAGACAATTAGCAAAGATATTGCAGACTCCATTGGCCGCAAAGAAGAGGGCGGTGCGCTGGTTGTGGATGCACAAAGAGGAAGCCCCGGCGAGAGAGCAGGTTTGAGGGCGGGTGACGCTGTGTTGGAAGTAAATGGCGATGCTGTTGCTGATGCGCGGGATCTTTCCCGCAAAATTGGTGCTCTTAAACCAGATACCACCACTGAACTCACGGTTTTACGTGATGGCAAACAAATCAAAGTGCAGGTGAAGCTAGGCGCACAGCCGCAAAATCCAGGATTGAATAACGAGCAAGATACAGAAAAACCTACCCCTGAAACACCACACAACAGTCAGGTTTTAAAGGAGTTAGGGCTTGAGCTTCAGTCAGCAAAAAGCGTGGCTGGTGCAGGCGGTGAAGGTGTTGTCATAACAAGCATTGCGGCCGATAGCGCTGTTGGCGAGCGGCTTTCAGCGGGAGATATTATCCTCAATGCCGATGGCACTGTGGTGAGCACTGCGTCTGATGTTGAAAAAGCAATTGTTGCGGCGCGTGGCAACAATCAGAAATTTATCCTCATGCGCATTAAATCCGGTCAATCCACTCGCTTTGTCGCTATTCCCGTCAATAAGGAATAGAATGTCTTTTAAAAATGCGATCAGCTCCATTCTAATCGCATTTTTCCAAACCCAAAGATCATTATCGTGCGGATACTCCTTGTAGAAGATGATAAAGAAGCTGCTGCCTATCTCGTGCGAGGGCTGAATGAAGCAGGGCATACCGTCAACCATGCGCAGGATGGCCGTGAAGGCCATTTTATGGGCACGGAAGGACGGTATGATGTTATTGTGGTTGACCGGATGCTGCCATTTGAGGACGGTCTTTCTCTTATTCGGCGTTGGCGTGATGAAAATATCCATACGCCGGTTTTGGTACTTTCAGCATTAGGACAGGTGGATGATCGCGTGGAAGGCTTGAAAGCTGGCGGTGATGATTATCTGACAAAGCCCTATGCTTTCACAGAATTATTGGCGCGTATTGAAGTCTTGTCACGCCGTCATGCACCCGAAACGGCAAAAACAGTGTTGCGTGTTCATGACCTGGAACTCGACCGCCTGAAACATACCGTTACCCGTGCAGGTCATGCCTTGCCTTTACAAGCGCGGGAATTTCGGTTGCTGGAATATTTGATGCGTCATGCCGGACAAGTGGTAACCCGCACGATGCTGCTTGAAAATGTCTGGGATTATCATTTCGATCCGCAAACCAATGTCATTGACGTGCATATTTCACGTCTTCGCGCCAAGATTGATAAGGGATACGATCTGCCGCTGTTGCATACAATAAGAGGTGCAGGCTATAAAATTGATGTCGGCAGCCCATGAAGAGCAAGCGCATATTCCACACTTTTTATAAGAAAGCATCTGCTTCGCTGCGCTTACCCCGCATCATGCAGACTTCTGTGTTCAGGCTTGCTTTAAGTCTCTTGCTGGTATTTGTGTTTACGGCGGTATGTTCGCTGGGCTATGTGGTGTGGAAATCCGGCACGTTGATGGACGAGCAGATTAAACAGCGCGTGGAAACAGAAAGCGCCAATCTTGCAACGCTGTACCGCAATGGTGGTTTACGCCGATTGGCAACCACCATCGAGGAACGCGCATCCCAACCAAATTCCTTTCTCTATCTGCTTACGCTTCCCAATGGCCAGCCCTTGCTTGGCAACAGGGTTGAATGGCCTCTGCCCTTGCTTGAAAAAACTGCGCGTGCAGAGGTTTATTATACGCGCATGGATGGGCGAAGCGCACAGGAAGAGACCATAAACAGCCGCGCATGGATTAAAGTCTCGGTTCTTCCGGGTGGCTTCCGCATAGTGGTGGGGCATGATCTGGGTGAAAGAATGCGTCTTGTTCGCATTCTGGTGCAAGCGGCAATTGGCGGTCTTTTGCTGGTGGTTGTATTGGGATTTTCGGGCGCCTTTCTGATTTCACACCGGATGATAAAACGCTTGAATGGCATTACCCGCGCCAGCCAGCACATTATGGCAGGCAATCTGGAGCAGCGTTTGCCGGTGCAGGGTTCGGGGGATGAGTTTGACCAGCTGGCTATTGCTACCAATACAATGCTGGAGCGTATTGCAGAATTGATGCATGAATTGCGCGAAGTAGGCGACAATATCGCCCATGATTTGAAAACACCTCTGACACGTTTGCGCAGCCGCGCGGAAGAAGCATTGCGCGGTGATCTGGAAAAGGCACAAACGCAAAAGGCGTTAGAAAATGTACTCCATGAATCCGATGCCTTACTGGCAACCTTTAATGCGATTTTACAATTAGCGCGTCTGGAAGCCGTTTCAGCCTCTGCCGGTATGGAAAAGCTGAATGTGCAAATGCTTCTGAGTGATGTGCATGAGCTTTATGAGCCGGTCGCAGAAGAAGCCGGTTTTACATTTTCCTTGCGGGCTTGTGAGCCTGTATGTATTCACGGCAATCGAGAATTGCTCTCGCAAGCATTATCCAATCTGATTGACAATGCTTTGAAATACAGCAAAAATTTTAATGGAAGCAGGGGAAGCATTACCCTTGGTCTGGAAAAGCATGGCGACCAATGCTGGATAGACATTTCAGATAACGGTCAGGGCATTCCCGCAGACCAGTTCACCCGTGTGCTGGAACGCTTTGTCCGCTTAGAGCGCAGCCGCACATTGAAAGGGACAGGATTGGGTCTTTCTATCACAGAGGCTATAACGCGCTATCATGGCGGCAGCATTGAGCTGCAACCAAACATGCCACAGGGCTTGAAAGTCATTCTTAAACTGCCTGTATATAGCCGCGTTCCAGATAAAATGACCTCTTTATCTGGAAAAGCTCTGTGAGAAAACAAAGACTTATAGCCTGAAGCATATAATCTTTTATATGTCTCAGGCTATATGTTTCCGAATCGGATTAAAAGGGATGTGAAAGATTAAAACCAATGCGATGACGAGGGACACAATGCACACTACAAACCAGGAAGCCACACTCCTTGTGCAAAGAATAAACTCTCCCTTTCCATCAGTCACCAAAAAAGCCTTTGGGCAGCTCAAAAGCTGGGCTGCTTTTTCTTCAGAAGCACAAGCATTTATTGAGACGAATGAAAATGCAGCCAATTTATTGGCGGGCATTGCAGAAGGTTCACCCTATCTGTGGCAGCTGGTAACGTCGCACCCAGAACGGACTTTGCGTTTTTTACAAACCACTCCGGAAACAGAACGGCATGCTATTCTGGAGCGGGCAAAAAATGCCAGAAATCTGCCCACCATCGAAGCTCTAATGCGCGCATTGCGGATAGCAAAACAAGAATGCGCTTTGCTTGCGGCGTTCGCGGATATTGGCAACGTGTGGGATGTGCCGGAAGTCACGGCCTTTTTATCGGATCTTGCGGATACAGCTCTTTGTTCTGCCACTAGCTTTCTGCTGCGCGAAGCCGCAGAGCAGGGCAAGTATATTTTGAAAAATTCCGATGATTTTGAAGAAGGTTGCGGATTTTTTGTTCTGGCAATGGGCAAACATGGCGCTCGCGAGCTAAATTATTCGTCCGACATTGATCTGATTGCGCTGTTTGATCCTCAGCGCATTGCATTGCGTGAAAATATAGAGGCGGTACCGTTTTTTGTGCGTCTGGTGCAAAAGCTGGTTAAAATCATTCAGGAACGCACGCCGGATGGCTATGTTTTCCGGGTGGATTTGCGTCTGCGTCCGGATCCCGGCTCTACATCGGTTGCGCTTTCAACCGATGCTGCATTGTCTTATTATGAAGATGTCGGGCAGAATTGGGAACGTGCCGCTATGCTCAAGGCGCGTGTTTGCGCGGGTGACAAGGTTGCCGGTGAAAGCTTTCTGCGCGAACTCAACCCGTTTATCTGGCGCAAACATCTTGATTATGCGTCCATTGCGGATATTCACGCCATGAAGCGTCAGATACATGCCCACCGTGGCCATGGTCAGATTGCAGCGGATGGCCATAATTTAAAATTGGGACGCGGCGGTATTCGTGAAATTGAATTTTTTGTGCAAACGCAGCAGCTTGTTGCAGGTGGGAGAAGTTTTCCGCTGCGTGTTAAGGGTACCGAGGCGGGGCTTGCCGCCCTCACAGAGGAAAAATGGATTACGGCAAAAGTCCGCGATGAATTGATAAAAGCATACCGGTTTTTGCGGCGTTCTGAGCATCGCTTGCAAATGATGCACGACGAGCAAACCCATACTTTGCCGTTGGGAGCGCGCGAAATGGAGGCTTATGCCAAATTCTCAGGCTTTAAAAATCGCGGCGCCTTTGCTGAAACATTATTGAAGTTTCTGGATACAGTACAAAAGCACTACGCACATCTTTTTGAGGATGCGCCGCCATTATCCGCAAAATTTGGCAGTATGGTGTTTACGGGTGATACCCATGACCCTGAAACACTTTTCACATTAAAGAAGATGGGCTTCTCTGATCCAGAACAGGTAAGCGAGTGCGTCAGAGGGTGGCATTATGGGCGCTACAACGCTATGCGCAGCAGCCGTGCGCGGGAGCTGTTAACAGAGCTGGTGCCTTATTTACTGGATGCATTTTCGCAAACCACATGCCCTTCGTCTGCATTTCTGGCATTTGATACGATGTTGAAAAGGATGCCGGCGGGTGTCGAGTTTCTGGCAATTTTGCGTTCAAATCCAAGCTTTATGGCATTCCTTGCAGATGCCTTGGGTACGGCTCCCCGTTTGAGGGATAAAGTCATCAAACGACCGCATATCCTTGATGCCATTCTGGAACCGGCCTTTTTTGCCACATTGCCTGATGCCTCTGTTCTGAAACAGCGTCTGGAAAGAACGTTGAAGGAAGGGCAGGGCTTTGAAGACAAGCTGGATAGGGCGCGCATTTTTGGTCAGGAGCAAATGGCTTTGATCGAAATGCGCGTTTTGTCAGGTGCATTGCCGGATGAACGTGCGGCAGAAGCATTTTCCACGCTGGGCGATGTCCTTATTGAAGCGTTGCTCATCTGCGCTCAAGAGGATATTGAACAAACACATGGTGTTATCGAAGGCGGCAGGGTAGCTGTTTTAGGCATGGGCAAGCTGGGCAGTCGGGAAATGACGGCGGCCAGTGATCTCGATCTTATTTTACTGTACGATCATCATGAGGATGCGGTGGAGTCAAACGGCAGGCGTCCGTTATCGCCGTCACAGTATTACACGCGTCTTACGCAGCGGTTGCTGGCGGCACTTTCTGCACCAACAGGAGAAGGAATCCTTTATGAGGTTGATTTCAGGCTGCGCCCTTCCGGGCGTTCAGGCCCGTTAGCAACCCATATTTCTGCCTTTGAAACCTATCAGAAAGAAGAAGCATGGACGTGGGAAACCATGGCGCTTACCCGTGCAAGAGTGATTGCAGGTGAAACAATATTCGCAAAAGAAATTGCGGAAGTTATCAAGCAATGTATTGTGCTGCCACGGCCAATTAAAAAAGTTACAGCGGATATTTTGGAAATGCGTAAAATATTAGCAAAAGAAAGAGGTGATAAAGATCCCTTTGATTTAAAATACAGCCGTGGCGGTATCATTGATCTTGAGTTTATAGCACAATTCTTACAGTTAAAACATGCGAATAAAAAGGGATCTCTTTTAAAAAGGCATACGCTGCACGTTCTGGAAGAATCGCATCGTCTGAAAATAATTTCCGATGAAAGTTACAGCAGCCTCAAAGAGGGGTATATTCTTTTGAATATGCTTATGCATAGATTAAAAATATGTATTACTGATAATAATAGTAAAGAAATTCCTCAGCAAACACAAAATGTCTTGTGTCGCATAGCAGGATATGCAGATTTCAAGCAATTAACCGTTTCTCTTAAGCTCAAGCAGGAGGAAATTAGGGGCGAATTCAGCAGAATTATTCTAGAGAATAACGGATAGGTGGTTTTATTAAAATACGGTAAATCATGAGTTTATTCATTAATATCAATATCATATAATGTATTTTTTTAAATATTAGAAAATGAACTGTGCAATGAAGTTCTACGTATTTGAATGGTTGGATAAGTAAAAATAATCGAACTTAGCAATAATAGTGCAGCTGCGATAAAAAATTGGTCTGACGACTATCTTGACGCAAAAGATGGCCCAGATGCAGTTGGTTTTAAGGGCATTTGCGGATGCAGATAATGATGGTACAATCACTGCGGATGAGTGGAATGCTGCTGCAAATCTGGATTTAACGCAATGCGCTCCACAACCATCGCAAGATCAAGCAGCATAATTGCTGATTTTTCCAAAGATACGCATGTTATACTCCTCCATCTTTTGATGAAGGAGTTTTGTTATAAATGGCAACGGATTTAGAATGAAGGCAAGTCAAAGTGAAGGTCGCGCACCAGAGCGAGAAGATCACGAAAAAGCACTTATTATTGCCGTGTGCATAACCTGTCGTCGTACGGAGGCACCGGATGAAGTACCGCGTGCCGGAGTAAAGTTTGCAGCAGATGTCGCCGCCGCATCCGTTGGAACGCCGTTCAGGGTCATGCCTGTACGGTGTCTTGCCATGTGTAAGAAGCCGGCAGCTGCGGCCATTGTGCAAAAAGACAGTTGGACATATGCTTTTTCAGGGTTGGATTTTGATACAGATGCGCCCACAGTGATTGCGGCTGCGCACTTGCTGTATAAAAGCAAAGATGGCCGCCTACCCCCCAAACCGCAGCGTCCACCCGCAGTACAGCAAGCCTTGAGTGGACGGTTTCCACCTTTTGATTTCACAGAGGATAAACCCGTGTCATAAGCCGAACCGCAAGACCGTGGCTTGCCTTATGGCTGCTATCGGCCTAATAACAGCGAACAGGCTACCAGCCATCGAGGTGCGGCATGAGCGCAAACAGGCAATCTGATACGGCAGCATTAAAAAATCGCGCTGCTTTCATTTCCTTTATAGTGAGTTTTTTGTTGGCGAGCGGCAAGTTATTTGCTGCAACAATCAGTGGCTCCCTAGGGATGCTCTCGGAAGCGATCCAGACTATTCTGGATGTGTTCGCCACCGCCGTGACATGGCTGACAGTGCGTATTTCCGATAAACCAGCGGATGCAAACCATCCTTGGGGGCATGGAAAGTTTGAAAGTGTCACTGCATTTGCCCAATGCGGGATGCTGTTGGGAGTTGCCGTCTGGATTATTGCGGAAGCGGCGCAACGTTTTCTGCATCCTTCAGCAGAAATTATGCTTTCTCCACTTGTGATTGGTATTTTGCTGGGATCCATCGCAATTGATTTTTGGAGAAGCCGCGCCTTGAAACGTGTGGCAAAACAAACCGGAAGTCAGGCTCTTGAAGCCGATGCCCTGCATTTTTCTACGGATATGTTCAGCTCTGGCATTGTCTTGGCTGGTCTTTTTGCAAGTGTCATGGGTTACCCATGGGCAGACTCGCTGGCAGCTATCGGTGTCGCGTGTTTTATTTTATATGCGGCGTGGTCATTGGGGCGGCGAGCGTTTGATGTTCTGGTGGATGCAGCGCCACAGAATGTTACGCAGGATATTTTTGAACAGGCATCCCGCGTGAGCGGAGTGCTGTCTATTGATAATGTGCGCGTGCGCTCTTTGGGAGCTGCGTATGCCATTGATTTGCATGTGAGTGTTGATCGTGCATTGCCGCTGGAAACGGTGGCTCAGATACAAAGAGAAATTGAATCTGCTGTCATCCGTATCTATCCAGAATCCCAGATTGTTGTTAATCCAACCCCTGTCGTCCCTTCGGATGAAAGTCTGGCAACGCGCGTAAGAACATTGGCCGCGCATCAGCACCGTGCCATTCATAATATTACCATACATCACAGTGATGGGCGTATTTTTATTGGTGTTGATATGGAGCTTGAGGCGGAGTTATCGTTGGTGGATGCGCATATTGTGGCCAGTCAGTTTGAAAGCTATGTAAGCCATGATCTGGGAGCGCATGTGGATGTGGAAACACACATCGAGCCGCTTAATCCAGAACGGCAGAATGCTTACCGAGCCAACCAGACACTGCACACGCTCTTGCAGGCAGAACTGATGCAATATGCCGATGAACTTGGCAACATTGTACAAGAAATACATAATGTCCGGGTGCGCAACTGCGATGAAGGCATTTTGGTGCATTTCCATGCCCGTCTTGATCCTGCAATGAGTGTGCGTGATGCGCATCAAGCCATTGATGCGGTGGAAAGAAAATTACGCCAAGCCAATAAGCGTATTGTGCGGGTTGTTGGTCATGCCGAGCCATTAAAAATGCATGTGAATTAGAAACTATACGCAATTGTGCTTTTATCAGGCTGCGTAAAAATGATAACGTGATGCGCCATCACAAGGAAAAAAAGAATGCACACTGACAATGCACCCGCTGTCTTGCTTAAAGATTACACGCCGCCACCAGCTTTGATTGATACGGTGCAGATGACATTTGATCTGCACCCCACGCAGACGCGCGTATGCACACGCATGGCTTTACGGCCAAATCCGGAAGCGCCTTACACCGATGCTTTGTTCTTGGTGGGAGATGGTATCGGGCTGGAACGTGCTCCGGAAATTGATGGCCAGCCATTACCCCCTGAACAGTATAAAGCGACAGCGCAGGGTTTAACCCTCTTTAATCCTCCTAAAAAAGCTTTTTCATTGCAGCTTGATACGCTTGTTAACCCTTCTGCTAACACACAGTTGATGGGGCTTTACCGTTCAAGCGGGAATTATTGCACGCAATGTGAAGCGGAAGGCTTTAGAAGGATTACCTATTTTCTGGACCGACCCGATGTTTTATCCAGCTATATTGTACGCATTGAGGCGTCAAAGTCAGAAGCGCCTGTATTGCTTGCGAACGGTAATCCGATTGAGAGTGGTGATATTGCGGGTACAGACCGGCACTATGCGGTTTGGCATGACCCTTATCCAAAGCCTTCGTATCTTTTTGCACTGGTTGCGGGAAATCTGACGCACATCGAAGATTGTTTTACAACAAGCAAGGGTTCTGAGGTAAAGTTGGCAATCTATATCGAACATGGAAAAGAAAACCATGCTCACTACGCGATGGATGCACTCAAGCGTTCCATGCGGTGGGATGAGGTTGCTTTTGGACGCGCCTATGATCTCGAAATCTTTAATATTGTGGCGGTTTCAGATTTTAATATGGGAGCTATGGAAAACAAAGGGCTGAATGTTTTTAATGACAAATACGTTCTGGCGTCACCCGAAACCGCAACAGACAGTGATTATGCGGGCATTGAAAGTGTCATTGCTCATGAGTATTTCCACAATTGGACGGGCAATCGCATTACCTGCCGTGACTGGTTCCAGCTGTGTTTGAAAGAGGGCTTAACAGTTTTTCGCGATCAGGAGTTTACCGCGGATGAACGTTCACGGCCAGTAAAACGCATCGCGGATGTAAAGGTGCTGCGTGGCCATCAGTTCACAGAAGATGCCGGGCCTTTTGCTCATGCGGTGCGTCCGGAAATGTACCGTGAGATCAATAATTTTTACACAGCAACCATTTATGAAAAAGGCGCCGAATTAATCCGTATGCTGCAAGTGCTTTTGGGCAAGCGTGTGTTTCGTGCAAGTATGGATTTGTATTTCGAGCGTCACGATGGGCAGGCATGTACCATGGAGGATTTCATTGCATGTTTTGCGGAAGTGTCAGGCAAAAATCTGGAACATTTCATGCTGTGGTATGCACAGGCAGGCACTCCGCATGTAACAGTGGATGGTTTATGGGATCAGGATAAGAAAACATACACTTTGAAAATTTCTCAAGAGACACCTGCTACTCCTGGGCAACCGCATAAGAGCCCCCTGTATTTTCCATTAAAGTTAGGGCTGATTGACCATGCAGGAAACGAGCTGCCGCTTGTTCTCAAGCAGGGTGAGCGCTTGCACGACGGTATAATAATCGTGGATCACACCGAGCAAACTTATATTTTTACAAACATTGCAGAAAAGCCGGTTCTTTCCATCAATAGAGAATTTTCCGCTCCTGTTAAAATCATAAGCAGCCAACCGGATGCAGAATTACTTCACCTTGCTGGTTTTGATAAAGATGCGTTCAACCGCTGGCAAGCAGTGCAGACTTATATGCTGCGCCATATCAAATCGGCACTATCCCAAGAAAATAAACAAGCCATTGAACCGGCATTTATCCGGATGCTGGACAATACATTGACCAGTCAGGAATTTGATCCGGCCTACAAAGCGCAACTTCTTGGCATCCCCAGTGAAAGTGATATTGCACAGGAAATTGGTCAGAATATCAATCCTGATGCTATTTTCGCAGCGCGTAAAGCCATGAAACATAATCTTGCCCACGCGCTGCATCCAAGGCTTGTGCAAATCTATGAAGCTTACACTGGCGACACGGAGTATAGTCCTGATGCGGAAGCGGCTGGCCGTCGAGCTTTGCGTAACAGTGCGCTTGATGTGTTGACATCTTTGGGAGACGAGCCTGCTCTAGAGCGTGCATTGGCACATTATAATAACGCAACAAACATGACAGATCGCATGGCGGGGTTGAGCGCTCTGGTGCAAATTCCTGGAGATAGCCGTGAAGAAGCGTTGCATGATTTTTATGAACGCTTTTCTGATAACCCGCTGGTGATTGATAAGTGGTTTGCTGTGCAGGCGTGTATCCCGGAAGAAGGCACGCTGGAGAGAGTGCGCAATCTGATGAAGCATCCTGCATTCTCGCTTGAAAACCCAAACCGTGTGCGTTCTTTGATCGGTGCTTTTGCAAGCGCAAACCCTACGCAATTTAACCGTGCCGATGGCGCAGGATACGGTTTCATTGCGGATATGATTCTGGCATTAGATGCAAAAAATCCGCAAGTTGCAGCCCGCATTCTGGGTGCTTTCAAGACATGGCGTAATCTTGAAGCAGAGCGCAGGCATAAGGCGCGCGAAAAACTTGAAGCCATTGCATCCTCTTCAAGCCTTTCGCCGGATGTCAGCGATTTGGTGACCCGGGCGCTTGCATAAAGTCAGCCGAATGTATGGGAATGTGTTGCAACAGTAACACGCATTTGCCTGACTGTAATTCCGATCAGTGGAAAGGTTAATAATTTCTTAATCAGTGCTGGACAAATCAGGGGTACAGCGGTCACATTGGCACTGTTTTTGAAACCATGCGTAAAATCTGAAGTGTTGCTTGTCTCTTCAGATAAGATTAAATTATTAACCAATGGATTGAAGTCTGCTGATACGCAAAGCAGGTTTCTTAACGTAGAGAAGGGGAGGTTACCGTGGCGCATAACACTGTTGCCTCCACATCCGAGCGTGCGCCCACTCCGGATGGTTCTTTATCCTCTGCGCGCATTGCACTGCGGTATTCTGTTGCCATTGATGTTTTACTGCGATGGTCAGTGCCAGCGCTGATTGTTTTTTTTCTGCTTGCAATTGGTATAGGTACAGTTGCGCAAATCATGGAAAGCCGTAAAAAAGCACTAGACAGGGCTGGGCAAGACATCACCTTGTTATCATTTGCCTTGGCGAAAGAAATTGAATCAGTTTCCCGTATGGCGAATGCAATGAACGCCAAAGAAGCCATTGAAATATTTGCAACGGGAGCTTTGGGAGGTCATGCAACGGAGTCCGGTAGAGGTATTCTGGTTTCCGATGCCGCGGGGCAAATTATTCTAACCCGCAATCAGAACGCGGATTTGGATGGCCAAGATCTTGTTGCTACGCTTGGAAGCAATCAGGCTCTTACCACATTTGGCGAGCGCGCCGGCGTTATGGAGGTGGCACCGGCAAAAGGTGAGGCATTGCTGGCTATGGTGCATAATCTGCCAGAGCCCTTTGGCCAGCTTGCGGTTGTTCAGCCAATAAGTGTGATTTTGCAAGATTGGCACGCGCAAACCCGTTTAACCATTACTATTTTTGCCATGATTGGTGGCATTCTTGCATTATTGGGAACCGCGGTGCATTGGCAATCTTTGCGTGCGCGCCAGGCGCATCGCAGTTACAGCCGTGCGCAAAAACGGATTGACACAGCTTTGGCGCGTGGACGTTCAGGGCTGTTTGATTGGGACCTGGCGCAGGGGCGGTTGTTCTGGTCGCATTCCATGTATGAATTGCTGGGATTACCACCCCGTGACAGCCTTGTTTCATTTGGTACATTTGAAGCGTTGATCCATCCCGATGATGGGGATTTGTATGGCCTTGCAAATGATTTGTTGCAAGGTATGGCAAAAGTGATTGATCGCGTATTGCGTGTAAGACACGCAGATGGCTCGTGGCTTTGGCTCCGCATTCGCGCAGAAATTGTCATGTCCGATCATGAAGAACGTCCGCATCTTATTGGTATCTGTGTGGATATTTCCGAAGAGCGCCGCTTGGCAGAGCGAACGGCCACTGCGGACATTCGCTTGCGTGATGCTATTGAGAATATTTCCGAAGCCTTTGTTTTGTGGGATGCCGACAATAAACTCGTATTGTGCAATTCAAAATTCCAGCAGCTTTATGGGTTGAAAGATTCGGCAATCAAACCGGGGACAAGCTATGAAGACGTCATCAGTGCTGGGCGCCCTCCCGTTGTGCGCACCCAGATCAAGCCTGAAGGCCGGGTGGAAGAGGGCGCGCGGACGTATGAAGTCCAGATAGAAGACGGGCGCTGGTTGCATATCAACGAACGGCGTACCAAAGACGGCGGTTTTGTTTCCGTTGGAACGGATTTTACATCCATAAAGCGCCATGAAGAAAAGCTGGTAGAGGGTGAAAAACGGTTGACAGCAACTGTGGTGGATTTGCGCAAATCCCGCCAGACATTGCAGGAACAAGCGGCACAGCTTGCGGAACTTGCTGATAAATACGCTGAACAAACCGTTGCGGCAGAAGCGGCCAATAAATCCAAATCTGAATTTCTGGCTAATATCAGTCATGAATTGCGCACACCTTTGAATGCCATCATCGGCTTTTCCGAGATTATGGTATCGGGTGCTTTCGGTCCGATGGGCGTTGCAAAATATGAAGAATATTGCCGTGATATTCGTGATAGTGGCGAATATCTCCTCAATGTTATCAATGATATTCTGGAAATGTCGCGTATCGAGGTTGGTCGCTTTACGCTCAAAATCGAAGACGTTGATCTGGATGCTACGGTGCTGAGTGCCTTGCGGGTTATGACGGTGCTGGCCGAAGAAAAGGGGTTGGCTTTACGCGCCGAAGCGATTACCGGATTGCATATGAAAGCGGATCGCCGGGCTATCAACCAGATTTTGCTTAATCTGATGTCAAATGCCGTAAAGTTTACGCCTGCTGGTGGCCGGATCACCGTACGCACCCGTGTGGTTGGCAAGGCCGTAAATATTTATGTAGAGGATACCGGCATTGGTATTCCAAAAGATGCCCTGCCAAAGCTTGGCCGGCCGTTCGAACAAGTGGAAAATCAATTCACAAAGTCGCATCAGGGTTCAGGTCTCGGCTTGGCTATTGCGCGGTCACTGGTTGAATTGCATTCCGGTTCTATGCGGATTCGTTCGTCCGTTGGCGTTGGCACAGTGGTGCTGGTGCGTTTGCCATTGATTGCCGGTGATCATGAGGCCGGGAAGCAGGAAGAGATGCTGCTCACAGCCAGCACTTAGCCAAAAACAATTGCTAAAGTACACAAATAGTCTTTGCAAACGCGCCAATCCATAGCCAAGCGCGCAATTATGGGTTATGGAAATCTTTCTTGAGCATTCCAGAGCATAAGAAGGCCTTCCGTGACCACTGCTGAGCATGAAAACCGCCGCACATTTGCAATCATTTCCCATCCCGATGCGGGTAAAACAACACTGACTGAAAAGCTGTTGCTTGCAGGGGGTGCCATTCATCTGGCAGGTGCTGTGCGTTCGCGAGGGGAAAGCAGGCGCGCCCGTTCTGACTGGATGAAAATCGAGCAGGATCGCGGTATTTCGGTCACGTCTTCGGTTATGACATTTGAGCGGGATGGCTTGACCTTTAATCTTCTCGACACTCCAGGCCACGAAGATTTCTCTGAAGATACCTACCGTACCCTCACAGCGGTTGATTCTGCTGTTATGGTCATTGACGCGGCCAAGGGTATTGAGAGCCAGACACGCAAATTGTTTGAAGTGTGCCGCTTGCGTGATATCCCTATTATTACCTTGGTCAATAAAGTGGATCGCGAAGGGCGGGATGTCTTTGAAATTTTGGATGAAATTCAGGAAGCCTTGGCGCTGGATGTGGTACCAATGATCTGGCCAGTGGGCATGGGTACAGATTTTCAAGGCTGTTATGATCTGAACAACAACCGTTTTCTTACCTCATCTTTAGGACGTGGACAGGCGTTTGATACGGTGATTGAATGCACAGGACTCGATGATCCAAAACTAAAAGAACGGATGCCGCAGCATATCTATGAGGCATTTTATGAAAGCGCAGAGCTTGCCGCAGGAGCCTATCCAGAGTTTGATAGGGAGGCTTACCGTGAAGGGCACATGACACCTGTGATTTTTGGCAGTGCGCTGCGGGATTATTCGGTTGAAGAGCTGCTTACGCTGGTCGCCCGTTATGCGCCACCACCCCGTCCTCAGCCTGCCCGACCACGCACCATTGAACCGGCTGAAAACAAAGTAAGCGGCTTTGTATTCAAAGTGCAGGCAAACATGGATCCGAACCATCGGGATCGTATTGCGTTCGTACGCTTGTGTTCAGGACGGTTCAAGCGGGGCATGAAGCTCAAACAAGTGCGAACCAGCAAAATGCTGGCCGTAAACAGCCCAATTTTTTTCTTTGCGCAGCAGCGTGAACTGGCAGATGATGCTTTTCCAGGTGATGTAATCGGTGTTCCCAATCACGGCACATTGCGCGTTGGAGATACACTGACAGAGGGTGAAGACATTCAGGTGAGTGGTTTGCCAGCCTTTGCGCCTGAATTGCTACGCCGCGTGCGGTTGCTGGATACATCCAAGGTAAAGCAGCTTCGGAGAGCCTTGGAAGATTTGGCGGAAGAAGGTCTTATCCAGATTTTCAAACCGCGTATCGGCTCGCAGTGGATCATCGGTGTGGTGGGGCAATTGCAGTTTGAAGTGTTGGCATCCCGCGCCAAGCAGGAATATGGCACTGAAATTACATACGAGCCTGTACCCTATGCCACAGCGCGCTGGATTGCGGATATTTCCGAAGACGAACAAAAACGTATCAATGAGGAATATGGAGCAAATCTGGCGGATGATCGGGATGGAAAGCCTGTATTTCTTGCCAAGAATGCGTGGGAAGTGGGCTATATTCAGGAACGCTTTCCTTCCATGAAGCTTGCAACCACACGCGAGCTTTTAGGATAGGCAGCAAAGAATGCTATTTTGAGTGCAGGTCTTTGTTAAGGCGATTAACGGATGAGCCATTTTCAGGCGCAGTATTTTTAAAATATTCAAATTCTTCAGGATGGCTATCCCAAATTGATTCAGAAAGGCTTTGCGCTGAAATGCCGTATTCTGCAATGGCGTAGCGCCAATATTCCAGCTTGTCAGCCCAGTCTGACGTAAGCAAACCATCTGCTGCCCACTCTTTAAAGCGTTCTCCTTGGTCGTTAGAGGTATTTTGCAGCTTTTTATGGTTTTCTTCTTGCGCTACCGCGAGAGATGCAAAAGAAATAATCAAGCCAAGCCATACCGTTGTGGCGACCATGGGGGCAGCAACTGCCATTGCTGAGGCCATAGGGCGAAACATATTGGCAACCATTACGCTGCCGGCACCAATAAGCGCTCCCCCGGAGGCAACCTGTAAACTCCCCAGCACTTTCCCCGTTACATTATCATTGCGGATAGCATTTTTCAGCATAATACCGCCAACTGCTACTTCCACAAATCCCAAAGAAAGATCTGCCACCGAACCAAGACTTTTGAGAAAAGCTGCAAGACCCTGTTTGGATCTGGAAACGCCTTTAATGGGTTCGCCGTTTGGTTGTGTAGTGTTGTGCAATTCATCTTTAATGGTGATGTCGGCGGCTTTGTAAGTTGTTTTGGCAAATTCAGAAGCACCTGCATTTGTTGTGCGTTCACTTGGGTCAAGAATGTTTTTGATATCAGAATCTGCGAAAGGTTTCAGTGCAACCAGTTCCCGGCCTGAATGCCCCGTTTTTGTAAAGCTGTTTTTTCCAAACAGTGTAGGGAAGGGCAGATCAACAAGATCACCAATTTTCATAGAGGCTTGGTTGCTGGTCGCCGGCGTGCGGTTATTAAGCTGATCCCGAATAAACGAAATGGTTTTTGCATTATGCGAAGGCAGCGATATCGCAGAAAGAAAATCGCGGGTAATAGCAAGAATATCGTAGGCTTGATCGCCTGTACGCGCATCTTCATGAAAAATCCGGTAAAATCCCATAGCAAAACTTTGCAACGTTGCCATGCTGCCTAGAATGCCGTGTTTTTGCATAACCCCAATCACGCCAAGCACACCCCCACGCTCGGATGTTGGAATGGCCGCATTTTTCAGCGCCTTATCAATTTCAGCTTTTGTTAATGTGTTAAGTTCTTTTGCAGTGGGTGTAATTCCCTTATCTTTATACTCTTGGAATTTATTTTGCAGTATGCTGGCAACAGTATTTTCTACCCTCTTCTGATTAATATCCGATTTTATATACTTAAGATGCGTATTATCATAAGAACTCAAGGTATAGCGTAAAACAGAATTGAGCTGCCGCAAAATTCGCATCACAGTACCCGCGACATCAACACTGGCAATTGCAATAATTCCGTCACTAATCAGCGATGGGTCTTTAAGGGAAGCCGCATATTCTTCCAGCGCAGCATTACCTTGAAGTGTTTCGATTGCATTTTGGGCGGCTTGCGGGCTTAATAGGCTCAAAGAGCTAATATTTTGTTGCGAAAGCAGTTGTGCCTGCGCACCAAAACCTTTTTCCTGAAGTTCTGCCAAAAATGCCGTGTAGTTAGGGTCTTCAAGCACAGCAGTAAGTTTTTGCTCAAGCACTTTGTTATCGGGAGCTTTGGAAATGGCTTCAGACATCGCTGTAGCATAATCTTTCGCTATTTGCGGTTCATCATTAAAAAGCCGAACCAATGTTTTTTGCAACGCTTCTTGATCAACCATATCTTCAAAATCAGCCGAAGACATTCTTTCCATACGCCCGTTGCCGAGAAACTCACGGCGTGTACCGAAGTTATTCACCTTTTCTTTATAGGGTAGAAGATCCATGCCGGTCATGGAAGTGATCTGCAAATCATAAACGCGCAAAAATTTTGCACGCGGATCATTGTTGTCAAACTCCCCATTCTCATAAGCTGTTTTGTACAATTCGTAGAGGTTCTGGATGGCGAGTTCGGTGACGGTGAGGGGTGTTCCTTTGTCGGTGGTCTCGCTGGTGAGGGCGTTGCGGATGTCGAGGTCATCAAGAGGAATGCCATATTGCATCTTGATCGTCTCAATGC
>JBMDXK010000003.1:0-45891 GCA_048594375.1 Methylopilaceae bacterium | reverse complement strand
TGTTACGGTGCGTTCAAAGTTTCCAACCATTGTTTTGAAGGTATCAAACATGGCGCCGTTGAATGGAACCCTTAACAACGTTTCATGGAAGGCATTGGCTGCTTGAGCGTTTGTTGCATAAGCTTCCGCATGGGAGGATTTTCCACGTTGACTGGCTTCACCGCTGAGACTGTATGAATGTCTGGCGATGTCATTTGTGGCATTTCCTATAGAATCTGTAGGAGGCAAGTGAGTGTAATTGCCATGATAATCTTTTTGGAAGGGCGTAATGAGAGCGTTACCGATGGTGTTTAAAGCACTGCGTGCCTCTGTAACCTTAGGCGATACGGAATCAAACGAAGGCATCGCTGGCATACTGTTGTCTTGAGGATAAGGAGTATTAGGGGAGGTATTTCCACGGGGGGGGATATACATAGCAAGGCACCTCAACGCACACAGATTACAAAAATACGCTTTAATTTTTCAAAGCAAAAGATGCGCGAGATATACTCTTCTTTGAGACAGAATAAAGGCTAAATTCATACTTTTGTATAAAGTTTTACGGTGGATTGGAGGGCGCGAATAGTCATTTTTGCACACGCGTGGATTAACCGCATATAAACATTAATAAAAATCCCAAGCACTGTGATTTTATATCCAGATGTTTTCTCCTTTCAAAAAAGTTTTACCCCCCTCTTTTCAAAACGCACATTGCTTCCCATTTCTAGTCAAGAGACAAGGTTGCCATAATGGAACCTTGCCAGAAAAATATAGGCGTTTTCGGGCTTTTCAGACGATGAATGCCATCTGGAGGATAAAATGAATCTTGATAAATACTCGGATCGCGTGCGCGGTTTTTTGCAGTCTGCGCAAACCCACGCCCTAAACACCAATCATCAGCAATTCTTGCCTGAACATGTGTTGAGCGTCTTGCTGGATGATCCCGAAGGCATGGCGGCCGGTTTGATTGCACACGCCGGTGGGCGGCCTGATGAAGCCAAAGCAGCGCTGAAAACATTTCTGGCCAAACAGCCGCAAGTGCAGGGATCCGGCGCTTCCGGCCTTTACATGACATCGCAGCTTTCCCGCGTGTTGCAATCGGCTGAAAAGATTGCCAAAAAAGCCGGTGACAGCTTTGTGACCGTGGAGCGTCTGCTGCTTGCATTGACGCTGGAAAAAGATACTGAGTCATCAAAAATTCTGGGCAATGCCGGTGTAACACCGCAAAACCTGAACGCAGCGATTGAAAGCCTGCGCAAAGGCCGTACAGCGGATTCCGCCTCTGCCGAAAATGCCTATGATGCTTTGAAAAAATACGCCCGCGATGTAACCCAGGTGGCGCGGGAAGGCAAGCTTGACCCCGTGATTGGCCGCGATGAAGAAATCCGCCGCGCAGTGCAGGTGCTGGCGCGACGCACTAAAAACAATCCGGTGCTGATTGGTGAGCCGGGCGTGGGCAAAACCGCCATTGTGGAAGGTCTGGCGCTGCGCATTGTAAACGGCGATATTCCTGAAAGCCTGAAAGAAAAAAAGCTTCTTTCTCTGGATATGGGGGCGCTGATTGCCGGTGCCAAATACCGCGGCGAATTTGAAGAGCGCCTGAAAGCCGTGTTGCAGGAAGTGTCTTCGGCCAACGGCCAAATTATTCTGTTTATTGACGAGATGCACACGCTGGTGGGGGCGGGCAAAGCCGATGGCGCAATGGATGCCTCCAACCTCTTGAAACCCGCGCTGGCGCGTGGGGAATTGCATTGCATTGGCGCCACAACGCTGGATGAATTTCGCAAGCATGTGGAAAAAGATCCGGCACTTGCACGGCGTTTCCAGCCGGTGTTTGTGGCCGAACCTACGGTCAATGATACAATCTCTATTCTGCGCGGCCTGAAAGAAAAATACGAATTGCATCACGGGGTACGCATTTCGGATGCAGCACTGGTGAGCGCGGCAACCCTCTCCAACCGCTATATTACGGATCGTTTTCTGCCGGATAAAGCCATCGACTTGATGGATGAAGCGTCATCGCGCCTCCGGATGCAGGTGGATTCCAAACCGGAAGATCTCGATGAACTGGATCGCCGGATTATCCAGCTGAAAATCGAACGGGAAGCCCTCAAAAAAGAAACCGATGCGGCCTCCCGTGACCGGCTGGATGCGCTGGAAAGCGAATTGGTGGAGCTGGAAGAACAATCGGACGAGAAAACCGCTGCATGGCAGGCTGAAAAAGCCAAGATCGGCAATGCCCAGAAGCTGAAAGCCGATCTTGACCATGCACGCAGTGAACTGGAGCAGGCGCAACGTCGCGGGGATCTTGCCCGTGCCGGTGAGCTGACCTATGGCGCTATTCCTGACTTGGAACGTAAAATCAAGGAAATTGAAAACGCGCCCAGCGAAAGCGGTGCGGCCGAGGTGGTAACCCCGGATCAGATTGCACAGGTGGTTTCCCGCTGGACAGGGGTTCCGGTTGACCGGATGCTGGAAGGGGAACGCGCAAAACTCTTGCGGATGGAAGAAGAACTGGCAACCCGTGTTGTGGGGCAGGATTATGCTGTGAAAGCCGTATCCACTGCCATTCGCCGTTCACGCGCCGGATTGCAAGATCCGCACCGGCCGATTGGTTCGTTCCTGTTTCTGGGACCGACCGGCGTGGGCAAAACCGAGCTTACCAAAGCACTGGCACAATTCCTGTTTGATGACGAAACCGCCATGGTGCGGCTGGATATGTCCGAATATATGGAGAAGCATTCTGTTTCTCGCTTGATTGGCGCACCTCCCGGCTATGTAGGGTACGATGAAGGCGGTGCGCTGACCGAAGCCGTACGCCGCCGTCCTTATCAGGTGATCCTGTTTGACGAAGTGGAAAAAGCGCATCCAGATGTGTTCAACATTCTGCTGCAAGTGCTGGACGATGGCCGTCTCACCGATGGGCAGGGACGTACGGTGGATTTCCGCAATACGCTCATCATTATGACATCGAATCTTGGGGCAGAGCATCTGGTGGCCGCAAAAGAAGATGAGGATGCCGACACCGTACGCGCGCCTGTTATGGCAATGGTACGGGCGCACTTCCGTCCGGAATTTCTCAACCGGATTGACGAGATTATTCTCTTCAACCGCTTGAAACGGCACAACATGGGCTCCATTGTGGATATCCAGCTGCGCGGCTTGCAGGGGCTTCTTGCGGATCGCAAAATTACGCTGAAGCTTGGTGCTTCCGCCCGTCAATGGCTGGCCGAAAAAGGCTATGATCCCGCTTATGGGGCGCGGCCTTTAAAGCGCGTTATTCAGAAAAACGTGCAAGATCAACTTGCCGAAGCCATTCTGGCCGGAGACATCCGCGATGGTGACAGCGTTGTGGTGGATGGCGGTGATAACGGGCTGACCCTGCGCACCGGTAAAGAAGGCAAGGCTGCTTGAGAGTGGTCTTTTGCTGTATCCTGCGGTGGAGTTCACGTCTGCCGCAGGATTTTTTCTGCCTGCACCCTGTATTCACGCAGCGTTTTCCATTATACCCTGCTGCACTAACCGTTGTGGGTGCATAGAATGCTGGTTTTACGCTCTTTTCTCTTTAATGTTTTATTTTACAGCGGCTTTGCCATAATGGCCGTTGCTGGCCTGCCAACGCTGCTGTTGCCGCGCAAGGCTGTATGGGGATTGGTGCGGCTGTGGGCGCGCTGGAATATTTTTCTTCTAAAATATGTAGCGGATATTCGGTTTGAAATCCGTGGGCTTGAGCATATTCCTGCGGGTGGATGTCTTGTGGCCGCAAAACATCAATCGGTTTTTGAAACATTTGCCCTTATTCCGTATTTTAAAGATCCTGCTTTTGTGCTCAAGCGTGAATTGAACTGGCTGCCGCTGTTCGGGTGGTATGCCATGAAGTGCAACATGATTGCGGTGAACCGCGGTGCGCGCGCCAAAGCTTTGCGGGATATGACACTTGCTGCCAAACATGCCGTGGATAAGGGACGGCAAATTATTATTTTTCCTGAAGGAACACGCACTGCGCCGGGGGCGGCTCCGCGCTATAAATACGGACTTACCCATCTTTATGGTCAGCTGAATGTTCCTTGCGTGCCGGTTGCGCTTAATTCCGGTGTGTATTGGCCGCGGCGGACATTTCTTAAATATCCTGGAACCATCATCATCACGATTTTACCGGCTTTTCCTGCCGGCATGGAGCTTGATGCTTTTCATGGAGTCATACAAGAACGGATTGAAACAGCATCGAACGGGCTTTTGCACTAATGTGTGATGTTTATTCTCACGCACGCTGCACAGCGTCATTTTCCTGAATTAAGGCAAAATGTTAACCCTGTTCCAAGGGTGTCAGGCAACCGATTGCACGCACTGAAATCCCCAGCGTTTGTGCTTGAAAGGCTTGACGAAATAACGAACATCCTTCTTTTTGGGAACTGTTCAGGGCAGGGGATGTGTTTCGGACTGTCTGTGTGTTCCAAGGTATTGCGTTAATGCCCCTGTTTCAGGCTATGTTCTGGTCTTTTGTAAAGAAATGCAAACAGCTGCCAATGTCTTTTGCGGTGTTCATCTGGCCTTTGGGAATTGGATGCGCCGCTTTGCTGACCGTGGCTCTGGTCTGGAGTTTTTACTGGTGGTCTGTGGCAGGCCAGAGCTTGGCGGCTTTTGATGCGTGGGTGGAACGGCAGGCGCGGGATCAACGGCAATATGAATGCTCTGAACGTACGGTAGGTGGCTTTCCTTTCCGTCTGCGGGTGACTTGCAGCCTTCTTACGGCGAAGATTAGTGACCGACAAGGAGGACTGCTGCAATTCGAGCTGGCCAATCCCCAGTTCCGAATGAATATCGTAGATCCGGCACTGGTCAGTCTGGAAGCCAAAGGTCCTTTGCTGCGGGTCGGTGATCGGGAAAATCCGCAATGGGAAGTGCGGTGGGAAAAATTCAAGGCCGTTTTTCAATGGAGACAGGAGCATAACGGCTTTTTTCTTGAAAAAACACCTGTTATGGCCAGCTTGCATATGCGGGATGTCATTGTCCATCGGCTGGAAAAAGCTGTTCCCGATCTGGTGGCCGGTCAGATCAATCTTGAGTGGCGGTTTGATCCGGCAACGCCGGATACAGCAAATGTCGGCCTGATGCTGAAAGAAGCTTTCTGGGGGGCTTCCAAACTGCCCACCCATGTTACACTTGGAACACAATTGAATCAGATTCCGGTTCTGTATCCACAGACACTCGTTTCCTTCATCAAAGAGTTTTCTTTCAGCAAGACGGAAATTCTCTTCACACAGGTGCGGTTCAAAGCGCCTCAAGTGGATATTTTTATAAGAGGCGATGCAGGGCTTGATAATCAAAACCGGATAAAAGGCACTTTTACACTGCATGGCAAAGGAATTGAACAACTGCCCGCTCTTCTACCCTTGTCTTTTCTGCCCGATACGAAAGGGCTTGCAGTGATTGGCGCCCGACTCGCTATTGACCCCGGACGGTTGAGTTTCGCCGCCGCCGATGGACGTCTGTTTGTCTCCGGGGTGCCTGTCATGCCGCTTAATCCGCTTTACTGATCCGTTCGTGGCCATTGTTTCAACTGTGTTTCGATGAATCTTTGCCAAAAATAGCAAGAATGACTTGAACCGCGCGCCCGAACGGGTTAGAGCATCTTTCTGAAAGCAAGAATCTTGGGCATCATGCTGTGCGCATCTGTTTGCGTTTATGCCGGTGCGGTTTTGCTTTTGCTTCGCGGCGCAGCAAAAAACCGTTCAAGAAAGGCGGGAAAAGCTGAGCCAAATTTCTAAAACACCGCAAGGATTATCCCTATCATGGCGCGCAAAAAAATCGCATTGATCGGCGCAGGTCAAATCGGCGGCACTCTCGCCCATCTGGCTGGTTTGAAAGAGCTCGGCGATATTGTATTGTTTGATATCGTAGAAGGAACGCCCCAAGGCAAGGCGCTGGATATTGCCCAGTCCTCCCCTGTTGATGGCTTTGATAGCCGCCTGCGTGGCATTAACTCCTACGCTGAAATCGATGGCGCAGACGTGGTGATTGTAACCGCCGGTGTTCCCCGCAAGCCTGGCATGAGCCGCGATGACCTGATCGGCACTAACCTGAAGGTTATGGAGCAGGTGGGCGCAGGCATTAAAAAATATGCCCCTAACGCTTTTGTGATCTGCATCACCAACCCTCTGGATGCAATGGTGTGGGCGCTGCAAAAAGCATCCGGTTTGCCGCACAACAAGGTTGTAGGTATGGCCGGTGTGCTTGATAGCGCGCGCTTCCGTCTTTTCCTGGCCGAAGAATTCAACGTATCCGTTGAAGATGTCACCGCATTTGTGCTGGGTGGCCACGGCGATACCATGGTGCCGCTCGCACGTTATTCCACTGTTGCCGGTGTGCCTTTGACCGATCTCGTGAAAATGGGTTGGACATCGCAGGAAAAACTCGACCAGATCATCCAGCGCACCCGTGACGGCGGCGCGGAAATCGTTGGTCTTTTGAAAACCGGCTCTGCATTTTATGCGCCAGCGGCTTCCGCCATTGTGATGGCTGAAAGCTATCTGAAAGATAAAAAACGCGTTCTGCCTTGCGCGGCCTATCTTGATGGCCAGTATGGCGTGAACGGTCTTTATGTGGGTGTGCCGACTGTGATTGGCGAAAACGGTGTCGAGCGGATTGTTGAAGTCCAGTTCGATGGTACCGAACGCGCCCAATTTGAAAAATCTGTCGAGGCTGTAAAAGGTCTTGTGGAAGCTTGTCAAACCATCGCGCCTAATCTGGGCGCCTAATCCTTAACAGACTGAAGCTTGTGGCATATTGCTGCAAGCCTCCTCTTTGCGAGGCAAACAATGAATATTCATGAATATCAAGCCAAAGCGCTGCTGAAAGAATTCGGTGTACCGGTTTCTCGCGGCGTTGCTGTTCTTTCTGCTGACAAAGCCGAAGCCGCTGCCAAAGAACTGGGCGGCCCGCTGTGGGTTGTCAAATCCCAGATCCACGCCGGTGGCCGTGGTAAGGGGAAATTCAAAGAAGCCGAAGCCGGCGAAAAAGGCGGCGTACGCCTTGCCCGCTCTATTGATGAAGTGAAAACCTTTGTCAGCCAGATGCTCGGCAAAACTCTGGTAACGCACCAGACCAGCGATGCTGGTAAGGTTGTCAACCGCATTTATATTGAAGACGGTTCCGACATTGAGAAAGAATTCTATCTTTCCGCTCTGGTTGACCGCGAAACAGGCCGTGTTGCGTTTGTTGTATCCACCGAAGGCGGTATGGATATCGAAGACGTTGCGCACAATACGCCTGAAAAAATCAAAACCTTCTCCGTTGATCCCGCAACAGGCATCATGCCGCACCACGGCCGCACCGTTGCTCAGGCGCTTGGTTTGACTGGTGATCTGGCCAAGCAGGCCGGTGTTCTTGTTGAAAAGCTCTACACTGCTTTTGTTGCCAAAGACATGGCGATGCTGGAAATCAACCCGCTGATTATCACCACCGAAGGCCAGCTTAAATGCCTTGATGCGAAAGTGTCTTTCGACGGCAATTCGCTCTACCGTCATGCTGACGTGCAGGAATTGCGCGACATCACCGAAGAAGACGAAAAAGAAATTGAAGCGTCTAAATATGATCTCGCTTATGTGGCTCTTGATGGCACCATCGGCTGCATGGTGAACGGTGCCGGTCTGGCGATGGCCACCATGGACATCATCAAGCTGTATGGCGAAGAGCCTGCAAACTTCCTTGATGTGGGCGGTGGCGCTTCCAAAGAAAAAGTAACCGCAGCATTCAAGATCATCACTGCTGATCCCAATGTTAAAGGCATTCTCGTCAACATCTTCGGCGGCATCATGAAATGCGATGTTATTGCGGAAGGCGTGCTTGCTGCTGTGAAAGAAGTGGGTCTGCAAGTGCCGCTGGTTGTGCGCCTTGAAGGCACCAATGTTGAACTGGGCAAAAAAATCATTTCTGAATCCGGCTTGAATGTTATTTCTGCCGATGATCTGGATGATGCAGCCCAGAAAATTGTTAAAGCAGTGAAGAAGGAAGCTGCCTGATGTCCATTCTGATTAACGCAAACACAAAAGTGATCTGTCAGGGCTTTACTGGCAAAAACGGCACATTCCATTCAGAACAGGCTGTTGCGTATGGCACAAAAATGGTTGGTGGCGTAAGCCCCGGCAAAGGTGGCTCCAAGCATCTTGATCTGCCTGTGTTCGATTCAGTGGCTGAAGCCCGTGACAAAACCGGTGCTGACGCTTCCGTCATCTACGTTCCACCACCCGGTGCAGCAGATGCCATCTGTGAAGCGATTGAAGCGGAAATTCCGCTGATCGTGTGCATTACCGAAGGTATTCCGGTGCTGGATATGGTGCGTGTGAAACGCGCTCTGGAAGGCTCCAAATCCCGCCTCATCGGCCCGAACTGCCCGGGTGTGATGACTGCCGGCGAATGCAAAATCGGCATTATGCCCGGCAATATCTTCAAGCCTGGCAATGTGGGTATTTTGTCCCGCTCTGGCACCTTGACTTATGAAGCTGTATTCCAGACTTCACAGGAAGGTCTTGGCCAAACCACTGCTGTTGGTATTGGCGGCGATCCTGTAAAAGGTACCGAGTTCATCGATATGCTGGAACTCTTCCTGAAAGACGATAAAACCGAATCAATCATCATGATTGGTGAAATCGGTGGTTCGGCTGAAGAAGATGCCGCGCAATTCCTAATTGATGAAGCAAAACGCGGCCGTAAAAAACCGATGGTTGGCTTCATTGCCGGTGTTACTGCACCTCCAGGCCGTACTATGGGTCACGCTGGCGCGATTGTTTCCGGCGGTAAAGGCGATGCAAAATCCAAAATTGCAGCCATGGAAGCAGCCGGTATCCGCGTTTCTCCATCCCCTGCACGTTTGGGCAAAACACTGGTTGAAGTGCTCAAAGGTTAACTTTTTCCAGGGTGCAGGCCGCATAGCGGTCTGCACTGTTTTTTCTGTTTAACGGTTTTATGTTCTGGCTTGGTGCAGCATTTTATGCACAAGGCAAAAAATGAATCTCTTGAACCGGTTAAAGAGTAACCGATCATAAACCATAGCAGTTTAAAACCTGCTGTGCTGTGTGCTGAAGGACGGTGCATTTTTGCCCGCCTCCGGCTTAAATTTAAGAATTTTCGTCCCGTTTTTGCGCAGCTGTTGTGCGAAACGGTTTTATAACGGGTCTGTCCACAGCGACATCCAGGGTTTACAGATATGTCACGCCAAGCCGCGAATGAAGCGTTATTAAACTCCTCCTTTCTTGATGGGGCGAATGCCGCCTATATCGAGCAGCTGTATGCTCTTTATGAAAAAGATCCTTCTTCCGTCGATGCGGAATGGCAGGCGTTTTTTAAAGGCTTGCAGGATACCGATGCGGATCCCGTTAAAAACGCGCAAGGCGCATCATGGAAGCGCTCCAACTGGCCGCTTGCGGCGAGCGGGGAGCTGGTCTCCGCACTGGATGGCAACTGGCCTCAAGTAGAAAAAGCCGGTGACAAAAAAGGCAAAGGCGCCCCTGCGGCAGCCCCTGCATTGTCGGGCGAAGCGGTGGCGCAGGCTGCTAAAGATTCTGCTCGCGCTCTCATGCTTATCCGCGCATTCCGGACACGTGGGCATCTGGCGGCTAACCTTGATCCATTAGGGCTTGAGCCCGCAAAGCATCTGCCCGAACTGGAGCCAGCTTCTTATGGCTTTGGTGATGCGGATCTTGATCGCAAGATTTTCATCAATGGCGAACTTGGTCTTGATTTTGCAACCTTACGGGAAATTGTTACTTTGCTAAAGCGCACCTATTGCGCCAATGTCGGCATTGAATACATGCACATTTCCGATCCTGCCGAAATGCAGTGGTTGCAGGAGCGCATTGAAGGCACAGACAAAGAAATTACTTTCACACCGGAAGGGCGTAAAGCTATTCTTGAACGCCTTGTGGCTGCCGAAGGCTTTGAGAAATTCCTTGATGTAAAATACACTGGTACCAAGCGTTTTGGGCTTGATGGCGGTGAAGCCATGATTCCGGCTCTGGAGCAGATTATCAAACGCGGTGGCGCGCTCGGCGTGGAAGAAATTGTGTTTGGTATGGCGCACCGTGGCCGTCTCAACGTGTTGAGTCAGGTGATGGGCAAGCCGCACCGCGCCATTTTCAACGAATTTAAAGGTGGCTCTTGGCAGCCGGATGACGTTGAAGGTTCGGGTGATGTGAAGTACCACTTGGGCGCTTCTTCCGACCGTGAATTTGATGGCAACAAGGTTCACTTGTCGCTGACCGCCAATCCTTCCCATCTTGAAATTGTTGATCCTGTTGTTTTGGGTAAAGTGCGTGCAAAACAAGACCAGCGCAATGATGAAGAACGCGTGAAAGTTCTGCCGCTCCTCATTCACGGTGATGCCGCTTTTGCAGGTCAGGGCGTGGTGCCGGAGTGCTTGGGTCTTTCCGGCCTGAAAGGCCACCGCACCGGCGGTTCCATTCACTTCATTATCAACAACCAGATCGGGTTCACCACCAATCCGCGTTATTCTCGCTCTTCGCCTTATCCATCCGATGTGGCGAAAATGATTGAATCACCCATTTTGCATGTGAATGGGGATGATCCTGAAGCGGTTGTATTCGCGGCCAAACTCGCGATTGAATTCCGCCAGCTCTTCAAAAAGCCTGTTGTTATCGACATGCTGTGCTACCGCCGCTTTGGCCACAACGAAGGTGACGAGCCTTCCTTCACCCAGCCGCTGATGTACAAAAAAATTCGCGGTCATAAAACAACGCTGGAGCTTTATGCTGGCCGCCTTGTTGAAGAAAAACTGGTCACCGCTGAAGAAGTTGAAGCGCTTAAAGCCGAGCGTCGTCAGATTCTTGAAAAGGAATACGAGGCCGGTCAGGACTATCGCCCGAACAAAGCGGATTGGTTTGACGGCAAATGGTCGGGCCTGAAAAGCGCATCAAAAGACCTGGATGATCCGCGCCGCGGCCAGACAGGAGTTGATATTGCGCGTTTGAAAGAAATCGGCGCAAAAATCACTAAAACGCCAGAAGGGTTCCACGTTCACCGTACCATCCAGCGTTTTCTGGATAACCGCGCCAAAGCCATTCAGGCCGGAGAAGGCATTGACTGGGCAACCGGTGAGGCGCTCGCGTTTTGCACCCTGCTGCAAGATGGGCATCCTATCCGTCTTTCCGGACAGGATGTGGAACGCGGAACATTCTCCCAGCGCCATACTGTGTTGACCGATCAGGAAAACGAAGACCGCTACGTGCCGTTTGATGCCGTTAGCCAATCTCCGCGCTATGAAGTGATTAACTCCATGCTTTCCGAAGAGGCGGTTCTCGGCTTTGAATACGGTTATTCGCTTTCCGAGCCGAATACGCTGGTTCTCTGGGAAGCGCAGTTCGGTGATTTTGCCAACGGTGCGCAGGTTGTTTTTGACCAGTTCATCTCTTCTGCGGAGCGCAAATGGCTTCGTGCATCTGGTCTTGTGGTGCTGTTGCCACACGGGTATGAAGGTCAAGGCCCTGAGCATTCTTCTGCTCGTCTGGAACGTTATCTCCAGCTTTGCGCTGAAGACAATATGCAGGTTGCCAACTGCACCACACCGGCCAACTATTATCACATTTTGCGTCGCCAGCTGAAACGCGACTTCCGTAAGCCGCTGATTCTCATGACACCAAAGAGTTTGCTGCGTGCAAAACGTGCAACATCGTCTCTGGCCGATTTCGGCCCTGATAGCACGTTCCACCGCGTATTGTGGGATGACGCACAGAGCAATCCTGAAACCGTTTCTGTAAAACTGAGAAACGATGCCTCGATCCGCCGCGTGGTGCTTTGCTCAGGTAAGGTCTATTATGATCTGCTGGAAGAACGTGAAAAGCGTGGTCTGGACGATGTGTATTTGATGCGTGTGGAGCAGCTTTATCCGTTCCCGGCAAAGGCGCTTATCAACGAATTGTCCCGTTTCAAAAACGCGGAAATCGTCTGGTGTCAGGAAGAGCCGCGCAACATGGGTGCATGGTTCTTTGTCGAGCCTTATCTGGAATGGGTACTGGCGCAAGTGGGTTCAACCCATAAACGGGCGCGTTATGCGGGGCGTGCGGCTTCGGCTTCCACGGCAACCGGTTTGATGAAAACGCATCTGGCTCAGCTCCAAGCCTTCCTTGACGAAGCGCTGGGTTCCTGATCGGTGACTCGCAAAGCTTTTCAACCTCTAAGGGCAGGAAAAAATGAACATTGAAATTCGTATTCCTGACCTTGGCAATCTTTTCACAACGGCGAAAGTGAGCCGTTGGCTGAAAGAAACTGGCGATGTGGTTGAAGGGGATGAACCAATTCTGATTCTGGAAACAGAAGTGTATATGGTGGAGATGCCCTCTCCCGAAGATGGCATCTTAACGGAAATGCTGGTGAATGAAGGTGATACAGTTGAAGTCGGCGCATTACTTGGTTATCTTCAACCCCACCCTGATCGCTGATGGTTTTATGGATGCTTGATGCATCCGGTTTTCTTTTTGTGCAATGACAACGCCGTTTTACGTCAATAAGCGGTACGGGAGATAAAAATGGCAACTGAAATTCGTGTTCCTACACTCGGTGAATCCGTAACCGAAGCCACTATTGGCCGCTGGTTTAAAAAAGTGGGTGAAGCTGTGGCTGTTGACGAGCCGCTGGTGGAACTGGAAACCGACAAAGTAACCGTCGAAGTGCCTGCTTCTGCGGCCGGTGTTCTTGCTGAAATTATTGCCAAAGAAGGCGATACCGTGGAAGTGGGCGCGCTTTTGGGTCAATTGTCTGCCGGTGGTGCGGCTGCGGCTCCTGCGGCGGCAAAGCCTCAAACTGAAGCACCAAAAACAGCCGCTCCTGCTCCTGCAAAAACGGCTCCTGCCGATGCACCGCAAGCGCCTTCCGTGCGCAAGCTTGGCGCTGAAAACAACATTGATCCTGCTGGTGTTGCCGGTTCTGGCAAAGATGGCCGGGTGACCAAAGGTGACATGCTGGGCGCGATTGCTTCTGGCGCTTCCAAGCCCGCTGCTCCTGCCGCTGTGCGCGCGCCTTCTGCTCCGGTTGATGCCGACCGTGAAGAACGCGTAAAAATGACCAAACTGCGCCAGACCATTGCGCGCCGTTTGAAAGATGCACAAAATACCGCTGCCATGCTGACCACATTCAACGATGTGGATATGGGTGCAGTGATGGAGCTGCGCAGCCAGTACAAAGATATTTTCGAGAAAAAACACGGCACAAAACTCGGCTTCATGGGCTTCTTTACCAAAGCGGTTATTCAGGCTTTGAAAGAACTGCCAGCAATCAACGCCGAGATTGATGGCAACGACATCATCTACAAAAATTATTACAACATCGGTGTTGCTGTTGGCACGGACAAAGGTCTGGTTGTGCCGGTGGTTCGTGATGCGCAGGAACTTTCTGTTGCCGGTATTGAAAAGCAAATCGCCGATTTTGGCCGCCGCGCCCGTGATGGAAAACTCGGCATTGATGAAATGCAGGGCGGCACCTTCACCATTACCAATGGTGGCGTTTACGGCTCATTGCTTTCCACCCCTATCCTGAACGCACCGCAGTCTGCAATCCTTGGTATGCACCGCATTGAACAACGCCCTGTTGTGAAAAACGGCCAAATCGTTGCGCGTCCGATGATGTACCTTGCGCTGTCTTACGACCACCGGATTGTGGACGGTAAAGAAGCTGTAACCTTCCTGGTGCGCGTGAAAGATGCACTGGAAGATCCTGCGCGTCTGGTTCTTGATCTTTAATTGATCCTTATTCCTTCAATCTCAATGGCCGGAGCAATCCGGCCATCCTTATGAAGAGCTGAAAAGATGTCTTACGATCTCGTTGTTATTGGTACCGGCCCGGGCGGTTATGTGTGTGCGATCCGCGCGGCACAGCTTGGCATGAAAGTAGCTGTTGTTGAAAAACGCTCCACACACGGCGGTACTTGCCTGAATGTGGGCTGTATTCCTTCCAAAGCCTTACTCCATGCCTCTGAACTCTATGAAGAGGCTGCCCATAATTTTGCAAAAATGGGCATCGAAGTTTCTGCCCCAAAACTTGATCTGGCCAAAATGCTTGCCTTCAAAGACGACGGCATCCATGGCAATACCAAAGGCGTTGAATACCTGCTCAAGAAAAACAAGATTGACGCGTTTCACGGTACTGGCACGATTTTGGGTGCTGGCAAAGTGGAAGTGGCTTCCGAAAAAGGTGACAAACAGGTTCTGGACACCAAAAATATTGTCATTGCAACAGGTTCCGACATTGCACGTCTGCCCGGTGTTGAGATTGACGAAAAGCGTGTGGTTTCTTCCACAGGAGCCTTGTCTTTGGATAAAGTTCCCGGTCATCTGGTTGTTGTCGGCGGTGGCGTTATTGGTCTTGAGCTTGGCTCTGTGTGGCGTCGTCTGGGTGCAAAAGTTACTGTTGTGGAGTTTCTTGACAAAATTACTCCAACTCTTGATGGCGAAGTGGGCAAAAACTTCCAGCGCATTCTTGAAAAGCAAGGCTTTGCTTTCAAACTCGGCACCAAAGTTTCTGCGGTAGATACATCAGGCAAAACGTTGAAAGTGACGACTGAGCCTGCAAAGGGTGGCGATAAAGAAACCTTTGAAGCCGATGTGGTGCTGGTGGCCATTGGCCGTACACCATACACCGAAGGTCTGGGTCTGGAAGCTGCTGGCGTGGCGCTGGATGAGCGCAAGCGTGTGCATGTGGATAGCCACTTCAAAACCAATGTTGATGGTATTTATGCGATTGGCGATGTGATTGCAGGGCCGATGTTGGCACACAAAGCTGAAGATGAGGGTGTTGCGGTTGCGGAAATTCTGGCGGGTCAGGCTGGCCATGTAAATTACGATGTTATTCCATCCGTAATTTATACCGCACCGGAAGTGGCTGCTGTCGGCCTGACTGAAGAGGAATTGAAAGCCGCAGGGATTGAATACCGCTCTGGCAAGTTCCCCTTTACTGCGAACGGCCGCGCAAAAGTGAACATGACCACTGACGGTTTCGTGAAAATTCTTGCAGATGCAAAAACAGACCGCGTTCTGGGCGTTCACATTCTGGGGCCTGATGCGGGCAATTTGATTGCTGAAGCCTGTATTGCGATGGAATTTGGTGCGTCTTCCGAAGATATTGCCCGTACCTGCCATGCGCATCCAACATTAAGCGAAGCCGTAAAAGAAGCAGCTTTGGCTGTTGATAAACGCCCTCTGCATATGTAAGCAGCGCATCCAACATCATTTGAAAAGCACAGTGCTTGAGTACTGTGCTTTTTTATGGGAGCCATTTGCCATCGCCGGTTAAAAATAAAATCATCCAACGCTTTGATTTATGGAACTTTCTTTAGTGTAAAAATGTTTCCTTATCAAGCATTACGCGCGGTGAAAAGGAAATTCAAATGGCACTTTTAATCAGCCTTCTGATTACCATTCTGGTAGTTGTTGTGGTTTTGTATCTTGTAAATATGCTCCCGGTTGATGGACGCATTAAACAAATTATACAAATTATCGTTATTCTTGTGGGTATTTTGTCTCTGTTACGTTACCTTGCCGTATTTTAGTATTGTGCAAGGATAGATAAAAAAACAGCGCAGATACATTGATTTTTATCTGCGCTGTTTTGTTTTTCGTTCAAGACGCTTGTTTAAGAAGCCGCACTGCTGATTATCAATCCTGGGCTCTCTTTTATGGTGTTTTCTTTATGGATGATTTCTTTTAGCTTTTGTGCCGCATTTGTTGTAAAATCAATATAATGCTGCGTAAATTTATCAGCAGGCATTGGTTTTCCAAAAAAGTATCCTTGACCAATCGCGCACTCCTGTTGAAACAGAAATAACCGTTGTTCTTCGGTTTCCACGCCTTCCGCAACCGTTTCATAGCCAAGATTCTGCGCCATTCTCAAGATTGTGGATACCATTGTGCGCGCTGCTTTATCCTTTTCGCATCCCATAACAAAGCCACGATCAATTTTAAGAACATCAAAAGGCAAACGGGAGAGGGCTGCAAGGTTAGAATAACCCGTGCCAAAATCATCGACCGCAAGCCGCAATCCTGCTTCACGCAGTGGCGTTAATTCCTGAACGGCGTGTTCAACATCCTGCATGGCAACCGTTTCTGTGATTTCAATTTCAAACTGGTTTGCTTGAGCATGGTTGTTGGCGATGATTGCTAAAAGATCTTTCGCGAAATACTCGTTTCTGCAATGGGAGGCAGAAATATTCATGGAAAGCTTGGGATGAAATCCGCTTGCAGCCCATATGACGCTTTGTGAACAAATGGCCTCCAACACATAATTTCCAATGGAACTGAGCAGCCCTGCTTCCTCTGCAAGATCAATAAAATGTGCAGGGCTGAGCAAGCCGCGTTCAGGGTGCATCCAGCGAATCAACGCTTCTGCACCAATGATCTGACCATTTTTGAGATTAACCTGAGGTTGGTAGAATACTTCAAATTCCTGGCGCTTGAGTGCGTGACGCAGTTCTTGCTCCACAATCAGATCTTTATAGGCCTGTCCGCGCAAATCTGTAAGTTCGGATTTATGAATGATCCGCCCAATCCGTTTGGCTTCTGCAAGGCTGATTGCTGTTGTATTGAGCAGCATGGTGAAATCATAGTGCTGCTCCCGAGCAATGGTCATGCCTATACGGCATCCAAGAGAGAAAATATGCCCCTCAATGTGAAACGGTTCCGTGAAGCTGTTTGCCAGACTGCGCGAAAATTCATTAACAGTAGCATCATCAATACTGCCCAAGATCACAATGCCAAATTGATCCCCTGATAGCCGCCCGAGCAAAATGCTTTCAATGTGCGGATCTGTTTTTTCATGGCTGGCCAAGGTGTTTTTTTCGGTGGCCATACGGTTGCGCACAATGCGTAAAAGGCGGTGCGCTGTATGCACAAGCGTTTGATCGCCCACATCATTGCCCAGCGCTTCGTTTATGCGTGCGAGCCGCGCAATATCCAGCTGTAACAATGCACAGTTTACGCCTCTGGCTGCTGCTGCATCAACGCATTGCCGTAAAGCATCCCGCGTGGGCAAGTTGGTCAGGCTATCGGTATGGCTTGGCTTGCGCGCGACGGAAGAGGATTCCATAACCACAGGCAACGCTTGCTTGGAAACATCAGCCGCATGGTCTGTGGACGGTTGATCTGTGATTAAACGTTCGGCGATTATCCGTGTGAAAAATGTAGCGGTGACCAGCAAAAAGCCCATGGCAAGCGCCATATTTCCGGCATTGAATGGGAAAACAAAGACTAAAAACCCTATGCCGCCTATCAGGACTGTTAAAAGCGCACTGATGGCGAATGTTATTTGCCAAGCAAGATTTAAAGATGCCCATCGGGCTGTTATTCTGTTTGGATGCTGCGTTGCAAATTCAAGCACACTCTAATCCATTCATAAATTTCTCGGCAAATGAAAAAGCCAAGATGCCTGCAACAAGCATACCTGCACTGGCCTGTATGCTTTATTTTATGAAAGATTAGCCTTTTACTCAAAAACATTTCTTAACATGAAAAAGAAAATAATAATTAATATTTTTATAGGCTATATTTTTTTAATTAAAACAATCAATTTTGATGTATTTATTTTATATTCAGTTTTATTTACTTTATATATTTGCTCACAAATGCTGAAACTGTTTCATGCCCATCATGATTATAGGCAGAAACGTGATTGCCCGCAGGAATACGATAAAATTGCTTGGGTTCAGGTGCCAAAGCAAATAATGCCTCGCCCTGAACAAAAGGCACCACGCGATCCGCGTCGCCGTGCATAATCAAGACAGGAGAGGTTACGTTGCGCATGGCTACGTCAGAACGATAGGTATCCTTCATCAGCCAGCTGACCGGCAAATACCAATAACGTTCCTGCGCCATTGCCAGCGTGGACATGAAGGGTGAATCCAGCACCACCACCCCCACAGGTTGCTTTGATGCTAGCCATACCGCAAGCCCGCTGCCTAAAGATTCCCCGAACACGACAACCCGCTGGGGGCTGGTCTGCTCCACAAGCCATTGGTAGGCTGCCATGGTATCTTGCCGCAGTCCAGACTCGGTCGGTGTGCCGGTAGAGCCGCCATAGCCGCGCCAGTCAATGGCCAGTAAGCCGGCGCCATCACTCACCATTTTCTTGAAGCGTTCAGCGCGTGTGGCCAGATTGCCGGCATTGCCATGCAAATAAAGAAAAACCGGCTTTTCCGGCGATTCTGGCGGCACCCACCATGCCACAATGCGTTCACCATCATGGGTGCGCAAATCCATGCTTTTGGCTTGTGTAAAGCCTTTCTCTGACGGAGTAATTTCTGTGGTTTGCGGGAAATACATAAAATCCCGTTGGCGGACATACATGAAGCCTACAACGCCCATATAAACAGCAAATGCAGCAATAATTATCCGCACAAAGGATTTCGGCATATTTGAACCTTTATATCAGGGGGCGCAAACAAAACTTACACTGAAAGCATGATAAGACAATCATGCATTTTCGTTATAAATCGTTGTTCTTTTGCAGAAGCTTACCATGGTGAATGGTTTCAATTAAGAATTTTACATGAAACCACTATAAGGTCTTGTTTTTAATAACAATTTTAGCTTTTCTGGTATTGCTATAAAAAATCACTTTCTCTGTTGCTCTGGTTTATTTGCAAGAAGGCGCACCATCAGACCATCTGCAATCACCATTAAAAAACCGGAAGCGCAAGCACTTCCGGTTCAAAATCAATCTTCTCACATACGCTGTAGCGTATCACAGCTGGCGCATTACCATCATTTTTTTGATCTCTGCAATGGCTTTTGCAGGGTTCAACCCTTTCGGGCAAGTTTTTGCACAATTCATGATGGTGTGGCAACGGTAAAGACGGAACGGATCTTCCAGATTGTCCAGACGTTCGCCGGTCACTTCATCGCGGCTATCAATCAGCCAGCGATACGCTTGCAGCAAGGCCGCAGGGCCGAGATAGCGATCACCATTCCACCAGTAACTGGGGCAGGAAGTAGAGCAGCACGCGCACAAAATGCACTCGTAAAGACCGTCCAGCTTGGTGCGGTCTTCGTGTGACTGACGCCATTCCTTTTCAGGGGTGGGCGTTTTTGTCTGCAAATAGGGTTCAATAGAGGCGTGTTGCGCATAAAAACGTGTCAGATCAGGAATAAGATCTTTTACCACAGGCATATGCGGCAGCGGGTAAATTTTTACAGCGCCTTTAACGTCGTCCATGCCAAGGGTACAGGCCAGCGTATTCACACCGTCAATGTTCATTGCGCAAGAGCCGCAAATCCCTTCACGGCAGGAACGGCGAAAAGTTAGCGTGGGATCAACCTTGTTTTTAATCCAGATGAGACCATCAAGAATCATGGGACCGCAGTCATCACGATCTACATAGTAGGTATCAACACGCGGATTTTCGTCATCATCCGGAGACCAACGGTAAATGCGAAATTCTTTGACATTGGTGGACTGGCTGATTTTTGGCCAGACTTTGCCTTCACGCATAGTCGAATTTTTAGGGAGTGTAAGCTGAACCATGACGCAATCATCTCAAAAAAGTGTCGGGCAATGCAACAAAGCCGTTCACACAGATCAGGCATCTCCAAAGCAAACCCTCACTCTGGAGCATTTTAGTTCGGCTTGCAGATGATGATCTGCAAGCCTTTCATTTAATAAACGCGCGGCTTGGGAACGATATATTCTATTTCGTTCGACATTGTGTATGTATGCACCGGACGGTAATCAATGGTTGTCTGAAGTTGCGCTGTGTCAGCCCAGATCAGCGTGTGCTTCATCCATTCATTGTCATCGCGCTCAGAATAATCCTCGCGGGCATGGGCGCCGCGGCTTTCTTTCCGGTTTGCGGCGCTTTCCATTGTCACAACAGCCTGTGGCAGCAGATTATCCAGCTCCAGCGTTTCAATCAGATCAGAATTCCAGATCAGCGAACGGTCACTGACGCGAATATCCTGCATCCCTTTCCAGACGTTGCCGATCAATCCGCGCCCTTCTTCCAGCACTTCACCTGTGCGGAACACGGCGCAGTTTGACTGCATCACTTTTTGCATTTGCAAACGCAGTTCCGCAGTGGATGTGCTGCCGGACGCATACCGGAAATGATCCAGGCGCGACAAAGACATTTCCGCAGAGTCCGCGGGCAAAGGCTTTTGCGCTTGGCCAGGAGTGATAATTTCAGCACAACGCAACGCAGCGGCGCGGCCAAACACCACAAGATCAATCAGCGAGTTAGAACCCAAACGGTTCGCGCCGTGTACAGAAACACAAGCCGCTTCACCAATCGCCATCAAGCCTGGCACAACCGTGTCGGCATTGCCATCTTTTTTGGTGAGTACTTCGCCGTGATAGTTGGTTGGAATACCGCCCATGTTGTAATGCACGGTCGGAATAACCGGAATCGGCTCGCGGGTTACATCCACACCTGCAAAGATTTTCGCAGATTCGGAAATACCCGGCAGACGCTCATGCAGGATGGCAGGGTCAAGATGCTCCAGATGCAAGTGGATATGATCTTTATGCTTGCCCACGCCGCGGCCTTCGCGGATTTCCACTGTCATGGAACGGGAAACCACGTCGCGCGATGCCAGATCTTTCGCGGAAGGTGCATAACGCTCCATAAAGCGCTCGCCTTCAGAATTGGTCAAATAACCGCCTTCGCCGCGCGCGCCTTCGGTAATCAGACAGCCGGAGCCATAGATTCCGGATGGATGGAATTGCACAAATTCCATATCTTGCAGGGGCAGACCCGCACGCAGAACCATTGCATTGCCGTCGCCGGTGCAGGTGTGGGCAGATGTTGCCGAGAAGTAAGCACGGCCATAACCGCCGGTTGCCAGCACCGTCATGGAAGAACGGAAGCGATGGATTGTGCCATCATCCATTTTCAGAGCAATAACCCCAAGGCACTCGCCTTCAGGGCTCATGATGAGGTCGATGGCGAAATATTCGATGAAAAATTCTGTTGAATTGCGCAGTGCCTGACCATAAAGCGTATGCAAAATGGCGTGGCCGGTACGGTCAGCCGCTGCGCAGGTGCGCTGGGCAATGCCTTTGCCGTAATGGGTGGTCATGCCGCCGAATGGGCGCTGATAGATTTTACCTTCTTCCGTGCGGGAGAACGGCACGCCCCAATGCTCCAGCTCGTAAACCGCAGCCGGCGCGTTGCGCACCAGATATTCGATGGCATCCTGATCGCCCAGCCAGTCTGAACCTTTCACGGTATCATACATGTGGAAGCGCCAGCTGTCTTCGCCCATATTGCCCAAAGAAGCGGAAATACCGCCTTGCGCCGCAACGGTGTGGGAGCGCGTGGGGAATACTTTGCTGATACAAGCCGTTTTCAATCCCGCTTGCGAACAACCCACTGTTGCGCGCAAACCGGCGCCACCGGCACCAACAATCACCACGTCAAACACATGGTCGGTAATTTCGTAGGCTGAGCCTGCTTTTACGGGAGTAGATTGAGCGTTCATTGGTTACATTCCGAAGCTGATCTTGAGAGCAGCGAAGGCAGCGGCAAGGCCGATACCCCAAGAAAACAGATTGTTCAAAATGACAGAGGTTACTTTGGCTGCGCCATGCAGATAATCCTCAATCACCACCTGCATACCGATTTGCATGTGATATACACCGGCAATGATGAATACGGCTAATGGCAGCGCCACATAAGGTTTTGCCAATATTGCCAGCGTGACTTCATAACTTTCACCGGCTACCATGACCACAAGTGCCAGAAGAAACACGGTCAGCGGCAACAGAATGATAGAGGTAAGGCGCTGCATCCAGAAATGATGCGTACCCGATTTTGCGGAACCGATGCCCCGAACCTGCTTAAGAGGAGTGCGCATGGTCATAGAACTACTCCAGGCTTGAGAATATAAGCAATAATCCATACGGCTGCGGTGCAGACCAACGTGCCTATGACGCTGAACATTGTCCAGAATTCACGGGCGGAAGGGCCAAATCCCGCACCCACATCCCAGATAAAGTGACGAATGCCGCCAAAGGCATGATGAATTAAAGCCCATGTGAAGCCGAGCAGGATAAACTTGCCGAACCAGCTGCCCATCACATCCTGCACCAGCGCATACGCTTCTGGGCCGGTTGCGGCGGCAATCAGCCACCATGCCAGCAGCAGCGTGCCGAAATACAAACCCACGCCGGTAATCCGGTGCAGTATAGACATCGCCATGGTGAGTGTCAGGCGATAAACCTGCAAATGTGGCGAAAGCGGGCGCGGACGCAGCCCTTTGTTTTTTTGATCGAGAGAGGTTTCAGCCATGGCTTTTATATCCATTCCAAACTAGCCTCTTCTCCCTAACGGATTCAAGGAACAAGTGCAACACGCCTGAAACATTTTTTTCGATAAAAATACTTCTTTGATGATTTTCATACGCACTCCTGCGTGGGGATGCTTTTATAAAATGAGATTTTTTCCTTTAAAATACCCGTAATTTCAAAGAATCATTTTTCATCTGCGACTCCCTGCCACAACCTGCTTTCAACCATGCGGCTTGAATACGGCAATGTCAGGGCATATAGTCATTTCAGAAATTACTGAAATAATGAAAATTAACCTCATGATGAATTTGCCTCCTCTTATCCAGTCGTTTGTTTTGCATTTTGGCGAAATGGGCAGCCGTTGGGGAATCAACCGTACGGTCGGGCAGATCTATGCTTTGCTCTATGTTTCGCCAAAACCTCTTTGCGCCGATGAAATTGTGGAGGCTTTGGGCATTTCCCGTTCAAATGTTTCCATGGGATTGAGAGAATTACAGGCATGGAATCTGGTGCTGCTCAAACATTTACCGGATGACCGGCGGGATTTTTTCACCACGCCGGATGATGTCTGGCAAATTTTGCGCACTCTGGCAGAAGAGCGCAAAAAACGGGAGGTTGATCCCACACTGTCGGTTCTGCGGGAAATTCTTATGGATCAGCCGGCCAGTGAGGAAGAGCGTTATGCCCAGCAAAGGCTTGGGGAAATGCACAGCCTGATCGAGCAGCTCACCAACTGGTATGATGATGTGCGCCAACTGGAAACAGAACGCTTGGCAAGTTTGCTTTCTTTAGGCTCTAAAGTGACAAAATTGCTGGAAACAAAAGACAAAATTTTCAGTCTTGGCCGTAAACGAGAGAAAAAAGAATGACGGCTTTGCCCCCACTTTCCGGTCTGGGCGCTGTGCTTCAGGTGAGTGCGGCCTTGCTATGGCTGCCGCAAGCGGCAGCTGTTGCCTTCGGGGTGGGCGGATTATTGCAGGGCGTTTCTGCTCATAACATTGTACTATTGGCCACTGTTATTGTGTGCTGTGGCCTGCTCAGGGTAGCGCTGGATTATGCGGGATCGGCATTGTGCCACCGTCAGGCCATGAACCGCCTCACGGATATTCGTCTCAAGGGGCTTTGCGCATTGGAAAAACAATCGCCCGTGGATAAAGAGCGGGTGCTTTCGGGTGAGGCGGCAAGCCTTCTGACGGAACAAACCAATCTGCTGCTGCCTTTCCTCTCCCGTTTTGGCGCGGTGCGCCTCAAGGCCATGCTGCTGCCGCTGGCCATTTTTGTGGTGATTGCGCCTTTCTCCTGGGTTGCGCCGCTGATTTTGCTCTTCTGTTTGCCGCCGATTCCTCTGTTTGCTGCTCTGATTGGCTGGCGTGCCAAACAAGCCAGCGAAAAACAATTGGCAGAAACAACCAGTCTGAACGGATTCTTGCTTGATCGCCTGCGGGGGCTTTCAGCCCTGCGCTCTTTGAATGCGCTGACGCTCACAGCGCGGCAGTTTCGTGCTTTGGCTGAAAATCTGCGCCATCGCACAATGAACGTGCTGCGGGTGGCTTTTCTTACCTCTGCGATGCTGGAATTGTTTTCCGCACTCGGAGTGGCCTTTATGGCGGTATTTATCGGCTTTCATTTGCTGGGTGAATTGCCGTTCGGGGCCTGGGGTGGCAAACTCACCTTGGGCGAAGGATTGTTCATCCTGATGCTTGCTCCGGCTTTTTTCGAGCCGCTGCGGGAGCTGTCAGCCCTCTGGCATGACAAGGCGACCGCCAATGCCGCATGGGAGGCTTTGCAAAAACTGGAGCAACCGCGGATGGAAGTGTTGCAGGGCAAGCAAGGCGCACTGCTTGACTATGCTCCATCCCTCGCCATTTACCCGAATAAAGCGGTGCCAATGAGGATTGACGCGGGTGCGAATATTGCCCTCTGGGGGATGAGCGGCAGCGGTAAAACCCAGCTTCTGGCTGCAATTGCAGGGCTATATCCGTTTGAAGGCACAATTGCTATCAATGGCACGACCCTGAATGCTGAAACCGCACAGGCTGTGCGCAAAACCACCGCATGGTTGGGAGCGCGGCCTTATTTCAAGGCAGGTTCGGTGCGGGAAAATCTGGGGCTTTATGGTGGTGCGCCCTCCGCAAAACACGCGCGGCTGTTGCTTGATCGCGTAGGACTGCACACGATTCCTGAAAACAGATTCATTGGCGAAGATGGGGCGGGTCTTTCCGGCGGAGAAGCGCTGCGGCTGGCACTGGCGCAGCTTTATGGCAAACCCGATGCCATGCTTGTTCTGGCAGACGAACCCACGGCGCATCTTGATCGCCCTACTGCCGATGCCATTACCGCGTTGCTGCTCGCTTATGCCCAAGGCAAAACCATGCTTGTTGCCACCCATGATGCCGCGCTTGCACGGCGCATGGATGCGGTGATTTCTCTTGATGGCACTTTGCCTTATGACGCGCAAAAGCAACGGAGGCAAGCATGACACGTTCCCAATCCCTCGCTGCTTTTGTGGGTTTGCTCTGGCAGGAAAACCGGAAGCAGCTTGCGCTGGGCGGAGGTCTGGCCGCTCTTACCAGCATCATGGGGCTTGCGCTGCTTGGTATTTCCGGCTGGTTTATTGCGGCTACAGCCATTGCCGGTATGACGGTGGCCAGTGCGGTGGTTTTTGATGTGTTTACGCCTTCGGCATCCATCCGCTTGCTAGCATTGGGGCGCACTTTTTCCCGCTATGGGGAGCGTATCATTACCCATGACATTACTTTCAAAATTACAGCAAGCTTGCGGGAAAAACTGTTTTTGCGCTGGGCTGAGCCTGATACGGCGCAAGCACTCATGCAACGTCCGGCACGGCTGCTGTTCCGGCTTACATCCGATGTGGAAAGCCTCGAAGGGTTTTATCTGCGTCAGCTCATCCCGCTCATGGCGCTCGTGGGTTCAACTGTTCTGGCTGTGGTTATTCTGGGATTTGTTTACTGGCCGCTGGCGCTCGCGCTGTTCGGCTTTGTTAGCATTGTGAGTCTTACAATAGTGGTTCTGGGAGTGCGGAGTGGTGCGGCGGTGGCGCGTTGTAAAGTCCATGCAGAGGAAGCTTTGCGCGCACGTTTCATTGATGCGGTGGCCGGACATACCGAAAACCTCATGGCAGGGCGGGTTGAAAAACACCATAACGCTGTTATGGCGGCGCACGATGCTTATGCCCATGCAGAGATTGCCTTTGCACGGCTTGACCGCATCCTTGCCGCAGGAATTGGCCTTGCCGGTACGGTTTTGCTCGCGGGATTGCTGGCGAGCGTCGCAGTTCTGGTGGAACAGAGCGCTCTTTCCATACCCGTTGCTGCTTTGGTCATGCTGTTGGGATTGGCCGTGCTGGAGCCGCTCAATGCCCTGCGGCGCGGCGCTTCGGAATGGGGACGGGTGCGCCACGCCGCGTCACGGCTGATGCCACGGCTGATGGAAAAAGCATCCGTGAAGCAGGAGGCTCTTCCGCCTGAAGGAATGGCGTTGGTAATGAGTGGCGTGATGCTGGCACAGCGGCATACTTTTGCGCAGACACCTCTTGATCTTGCTGTTTCAAAAGGCGAGCGGTTGGCGATTATCGGCGCGAGCGGCGCAGGAAAATCCACACTGCTGAACCTGATCTGCGGAGAACTTACGCCCACAACCGGCACTGTTTTGTCTCTGCCTTCCAGCACCATGGGACAGCATAGCATTGTGTTTCAGGGAAGCGTGCGGGATAATCTCATTCTGGCTCAACCGGATGCCAATGATGCCGCGCTGTGGACGGCTCTGGATGCTGTGGGGTTGCAGAATGATCTCATAAGCACCGGCCGCACTCTGGACAGTCGCCTGGGCGAAGGTGGGCTTGGCCTTAGTCAAGGACAGATGCGCAGGCTTGCACTGGCGCAGCAGCTTTTGCGTAATGCTTCTCTATTGCTGCTGGATGAACCCACCGAAAATGTGGATGCTGCAACCGCAGGCATCATGCTTCAAGCTCTCCATAAGCTCTCACGGGAGAATACACTGGTAATGGCCACCCATGCTTACCGTGAAGCTGTGCTGGCAGACCGGATCATCCTGCTGGAAGATGGCTCGCTTTGTGGTGACTACCATAAAGGGGATACACAATTCACAACCATTTTGGAAAACTTGCGAAAGGATTGTTAACTTTGGAAAATCTATAGAATATCCCACACTCGTATGTGTTATCTGCCCTTGACGCTTTTACCGCACGTTGCTTTGAAATCTTGACCGCATTCGTTTAAACCACGGCGAGGCAATTATGGAACTCGATATCGTAGCGCTCTCGCGCTTGCAATTTGCCATTACGGCACTTTATCACTTTTTGTTTGTACCCCTGACTATCGGGCTTTCCATCCTGATTGCCGTGATGGAGACTGTCTATGTCATGACAGGCCGTCTTATCTGGCGGCAGATGACCAAATTCTGGGGAACATTGTTCGGCATCAACTTCGTGATGGGCGTTGCCACGGGCATTGTGATGGAATTCCAGTTCGGCACGAACTGGAGCTATTATAGTCTGTATGTGGGCGATATTTTCGGCGCACCGCTGGCTATTGAAGGCCTGATGGCATTCTTTCTGGAAGCCACCTTTGTAGGCTTGTTCTTCTTTGGCTGGGATAAACTTTCCAAAGTAGGGCATCTCATGGCCACATGGGCCGTGGCTGTTGGTTCCAATTTATCCGCTTTATGGATTTTGATTGCCAATGGCTGGATGCAAAATCCGGTAGGGTCACAGTTTAACCCGCAAACCATGCGCATGGAAGTGACCGATTTCTTCGCGGTGTTGTTCAATCCCGTAGCGCAAGCCAAGTTTGTGCATACGGTGTCGGCGGGATATGTGACGGCTTCTATTTTCGTCTTGGGTGTTTCCGCGTGGTATGTGCTGAAAGGCCGGCATACCGAACTTGCCAAACGCTCCATGACCGTCGCCGCTTCCTTTGGCCTTGCAGCCTCGTTGTCTGTTGTGGTGTTGGGTGATGAAAGCGGTTATCTTTCGACTGAACACCAGAAGATGAAACTCGCCGCTATTGAGGCCATGTGGAAAACAGAGCCTGCGCCCGCCGCGTTTACGGCTTTCGGGTTCCCAGACCAAGAAGCACGCAAAACCCATTATGCCGTGCATATCCCGTGGGCAATGGGACTGATTGGCACCCGCTCGCTCACCTTGGAAATTCCGGGTATTGAAGAACTGGTAGAACGGGCGGAAGTAAGAGTGCGCGATGGTATAAAAGCTTACACAGCCTTGCAACAGATCCGGGCTGCCGGCTCTTCCAATGCTATTCCTGAGGACGTTAAAAATACCTTTGAAGAACACGGTAGAGATTTGGGCTATGCCCTGTTGCTCAAGCCGTTTGTGGATGATCCCGCGCAAGCCACCGATGCGCATATTTCTCAGGCTGCATGGAGTACAGTGCCACCCGTACTGCCGCTTTTCTGGTCGTTCCGGATCATGGTGGGGCTTGGATTCTTCTTTATTCTGCTGACCGCAACATTCTTTGTTCTGTCTGCGCGCAGAAGGCTTGATGCGCATCCCTGGCTTCTGAAAGTTGCGGTATTCTCCATTCCGTTGCCATGGCTCGCCGCAGAACTGGGGTGGATTGTAGCGGAGCTTGGCCGTCAGCCTTGGGTGATTGAAGGGGTATTGCCCACGGCTGCTGCGGTTTCAAGTCTGGGAGCCAGCACAGTATTGATGACCATTATCGGTTTTGTCCTGATTTACACTGTGCTGCTGGCAATTGAAATGTATCTGATGCTGGGTGCCATCAAAAAAGGCCCACAGCCGGATAACGATCCTGAGGCAAAACTGGTGCCTGAAGCTCTTGCTCCTTCTCATCACAGCACATGAGAAAGCATAGCACATGAAAAGGCTTAATTTAATTTTCTGCGCAATCCCGAATGTAAAACCGCTTCACATATTTACTGAGATTGCTTTAGCGGAGGTAAAACAATGATACTGAATGAATTGATTGATTATGATACCTTGCGCATGATCTGGTGGGCGCTGCTGGGCATTTTGCTGATAGGCTTTGCTGTCACGGATGGTTTTGATCTCGGTATTGGTACTTTACTGCCGTTTGTGGGCAGAACCGATGCCGAGCGGCAAACCGTCAACGCAACCATTGCCCCCATCTGGGAGGGTAATCAGGTGTGGCTCATTCTGGGAGGCGGTGCGATTTTTGCCGCATGGCCTCCGCTTTATGCCGTATCGTTTTCCGGCTTCTATCTGGCGATGTTTGCCATTTTGTTTGCGCTTATCTTGCGTCCTGTAGGTTTTAAATTCCGTGATAAGCTGGATAATCCCGCATGGCGCTCTTCCTGGGATTGGTGCTTGTTCATTGCCGGATTTGTTCCGACCCTGATTTTCGGTGTTGCGGTGGGCAATGTGCTGCAAGGTGTACCCTTCCGCTTCAGCGATGAATTGCGCATCTTCTATGACGGCTCCTTCTTCGCCTTGCTCAACCCCTATGCGCTGCTGTGTGGTTTGTTGGCTGTAGCCATGTTCGTAACTCACGGTGCGGCATGGCTGGTTGTCAAAACAACAGGCGTTATCAACAAACGGGCGCGGCGCTTCGGCACCGGCGCGGCATTGGCCAGCATGGTGTTATTTGCGCTTGGTGGGGTGGGCTTATGGCTCTTTGTCGATGGCTATACCATCACCAGTGCGGTAAATCCGACAGGACCTTCCAATCCGCTTTGGAAAACAGTGGCTCTGGAGCCGCGTGCATGGTTTGCAAATTATACCGCATATCCATGGATGATGCTTGCTCCTGCGCTGGGTTTTCTTGGAGCAATGGGAGCGCTTATCGGGTTTAGCACTGCGCGGGAAATGCCGGTATTGCTGGCCAGCAAAATTTCTATCTTTGGCATTATTTCTACGGTGGGTCTTTCCATGTTCCCGTTTATCCTGCCATCTTCTGCGGATCCGCGCGCCAGCCTGACGGTGTGGGATGCCTCTTCCAGCCATCTCACGCTGTTTATCATGCTGGTCAGTACAATTATTTTTCTCCCCATCATTCTGGCCTATACCGCTTGGGTATATAAAGTGCTGTGGGGGAAGGTGGACAGCTCCGATGGAGAGGCTGCTTATTAAATTGCTCTATCAAAAAGGAGAAAACAATGTGGTATTTTGCGTGGCTTCTGGGTTTTCCTCTGGCTGCTGCCTTCGCGGTGCTGAATGCAATGTGGTATGAACTGATGGATGATAAAGCCCGATACGGCATTCGTCATCCTGATGCTCTTCAAGGAGACAAGGCTTATAACGACATTAAATAATCATTTTATGAGAGCTTCGCTATCATGTTTAACCTTGCTTCGTTTCTGGTTCTCGGTGCGGGTCTTTTGGGGGCGGCAGGTGTTGCCCTCAGCGCGCGCGCCAGCCACAGCGGCGGCGGTAACCTTGCCATTGCCGCACAATTTTTTTTGCTCCACGCGCCTGCCCTGCTGGCATTAGGGTATTTGCCCGTGAATCGTGTTGCGCTCTATGCAGGTCTAATCATGCTGGCGGCAGTATTAATATTCGGACTTGATCTGATGAGCCGTCACTACACGGGCGCGCGCTTGTTTCCCTTTGCGGCTCCAATGGGTGGTGCCGGGATGATGCTGGCTTGGATTTGCATTGCCGTTTCCGCTTTTTGGCTTAAGTAAAATCTGCGCTACGAATCCGGCTATAAGTTTTGTTTTATCCCAGAGTTTCTCAAAAAGACCGGCGTAGCCCAGCGCGTGCCGGTCTTTTTATTTTGCTTTTACAGAGCGAATTTTCTTTTTCAGTTTTTTTAGCCTGGCCAACAAAGCGTAGCGCTTGCTCTCTAGCAGCACCCCAAGGCGATGGTGGTGTTTATTGTTGTTGGGTGCAAGCGTAATCAACCAATGCGCTATGTCCTGACGTTCTGGCCAGAGCGGATTTATCATGGGATGGTTGGAAACAGCAGTTGAATCCACCGTTGCGAAGGTCTTGTCTTTACGGAACCATTCGGTCAAAGCAAGGCTGAACTGTGCGCCGGGTGAATAAGATGCCCATTCTTCGTCATAGGCTGTCTTGAAATACCAGCCTTTATTCTGGTTTCTAAGCACAATGCCCGAAGCAATAGGCTTGCCGCCGCAGTATAGTAGCGCAATGGCACATTTGTGTTCTTTTCCAAGCTGTGCAATGGCTTCGCGGATAAAGGCTGATAGCTTTGGATCGCTCAGCAATGCGCCTTGTTTCTTTTTCCACCCCTTTGCTTCCATTTCCAGAAAGGTTTCCAGAAACGCACTGTGTTCGCCTTGGGTCTTGGAAAAACGCAAGTCAAGGGCGCCGATTTGCGTGAGTTGTCGACGCAACCGAAGCAAATTGCGCCGTTTTTTGAATAGAATATCCGCACGTTGTGTTAAAATAGCGCGTTGATGCTGTTCCAAAGGATGGAAAGCCTGTCCGTTGTTTTCCAGAGCCGTTTTTAACAGCTGCGCAACTTTCCCATCAGGAACAATATAGGGCAGTATCCAATAGGCGGAGCGTTGTTGCAGCAATTCCAATAATGCCTGTATGGCTTCTGCGCCATGTTCGCGGTGAATGAGGGGAATGCCGTAGGGTGCATAAGGCTCCCATCCCTGTACGACTTTCATCGGGAATAACCAGCGGAAACGATGGTTTCTGACAGCGGTCAGGCCGATCAATATTTTCCTGCCATCATGGGTTTCCTGCCAGACTTGATAAAACACAACTCCTTGTGGGTTTGCAAAGTGTTTCAGCAACGGCAACGCAAACGCAGGGTCATAATAAACATTCGGCTCCAGCGCATTCTGGCTCAGTTCCTGCCATTGCGCCACAACGCTGTGCATTGCTTCTGGATGCACGCATTCCACAACGATTGCCGCTGTTTGCGGGTTTGCACTTGCAACGCGCGCAGATGATGGCACTTCAACCTTGAAAACATTGATCCCCAAGCGTTTGCGCAATGTCCAGAACAGCAATATGCTTTCTACGATCAGGGCGCAGCTTGTACCAATGGCCGCACCCAGCAAACCCATCCGGGGAATAAGAATGAGGTCAATGCCGACATTTACAGCAAAGCTCACGGCATAAATGCCAGCAGCAATTTTCTGCTCTCCCAGCATGGAGAGCATACGTTCAATCGGCCCAATACTCGCGCGCGCAAGCAAGCCAATCGCCAGCACCGGCATCAGGTAGTAGCCTTGGGTAAAAGTGGGGCCAAACATCAACAGCAGATAATGCCCAACGGATAACAGCCCAAGCGTCATGACCAAGGATGGCCAGAATGTCCATTTTACGGTTTTGCGCATCAGCAGGGCGAGCTGTATTTTGTCTCCCCGCGCAGCATATTCTGTAAAACGGTGGGTGGCAGCCGCCGATACGGCAAAGAACACAAACGCAACCAGCGCAATAATTTTTGTGGCCACTGAATAAATGGCAACTTCTTCTGGAGTGACAAAGAAATTGAGAATGATAATGTCGCAATAAGTCAGCAGCAGATAAAATCCATCCACCAATAAAATTGGCAAGGAGATAGCTATCCATTTGCGCACATCATACCGCGCAGGGCCTTTGGGAATTCTGGCCGCAAGATTACGGTTCAGCACCATTCTTTGCCCAAGAGACGTGATGAACACAATCAGCAGCGACGCCAGCAGCAACCATACGGCTGTGGATGGAAAACCCATAACATGAATAATGGCAATGCTGGCCAAAATCAGTAAAGGCCGAACCAGATAGGCTGGAGCCAAAGCAATATTCACCCAGTTGTATGAACGGGCGATTCCATCCTGCACTTCCGTCAGCACAAACATGGGCAGGCATAAGAGGCCAAGGTATAATGGTAATACCTGATCGGGGGGGATGTAATCGGAAAAATTATAAATCATCCCGATGCCAAAAATAATGGCAATTATGGAGGTGAAAAGAGCCAATGCCGGCGCGCCACGAATAAATCCGCGCAGCCCTGCATAATCTTGGCGTTCGCTGTATTCAGGAACAAATTTGGGCGCAGCAGAAGAAAGCCCGATGCCCACAATACCACCAAGCAACAGAACCCATGTCCAGACATAGATATAAATCCCGTATTCATAGCCACCAATCCAGCGGGCGATGAGAATCTGGGATAAAAACGCGATACCGGCATTCACAATGCGCAGCATAAATGCACCGCTGGCCATGCGTTGCATCACGGCGCGGTCACTGCCATCACTGCGCCATGCCAGCACTCTTGCTTTTATGCGTTGCAAGGGAGGAGGGCGAAGGCTTTCTAAGGGTTCATTCACTGCCAAAAGCCCATTACGCGTTAAACTTTAAAGATACACAGCACATCATTGCATTTTTCTGTAGCAAAATTCCAAAAAGTTGACAGACTCTTTGGTAAAAAATCTGCAATATCTCAAAGCGCTATAGCGCAGTGATCGTGAATGGAACACTCCGCTATAGCGCATCCATCATCATAATAGGGGTTGATGAGATTCGCACTCTAAAGGATGATTCCTTTATATTTTCCAATTTTGTGGCAAAATTCCGCTAGCACAGATGCAATTCATAAGCATATGTGAATTAACACTGCAATGGGGTGCGTTCAAAGCATCCAAGAGGTATTCAAGGTTGAGGAAAATGCAAGAAAAAAGCAGTGGGGTGTAACGCAACGTTTTTTATTCAGGAATGTTGCGTTAAATAGTTTTCTGCTGATACAAGATTTGTTTTTGCGCTTGTCTATACATTAGAAACAATTGCCTGTACTATCGTTTTTTATCTTGATCCGAGCTGTTTGCTTTATTGCGGAACTGCCCTGATACAGCATCATTAAAGCTTGTACCCATAGTGCTTTGCACAAGAGCGCTGTTAATATCGTAAGTACTTGTTGTTGTAACGGGTTTGCTTTCCATGGTGTTCTCCATCCGCGCCGTACTGAAAAAATTATTATTTGCTTAACTATAGCATATATTTTTCTGTTCTTCATGCAATAACAGCGGATTGCTGTGATTATCTCCCGTTAAGATTAATTTAAGCAGTGCATTTTTTCTCTGGCATGTATTTTATTAAAATTTCCTGTGGTTTCATAAGAATTTCTGTTAAAGTCCAGCCAGAAAAATCAATTGCTTAATTTGAAATCTGACTTAAAATTATGAGTATCGTTTCTCAAAGGGCTGACAATAAACGTGGGAGTTCTTGTGAAACATCGTTTTAAAGGTGAAAATTATTAATATTTCCAATGTTAATTAAATTTTACCAAGTGGCTGGGAGTGGCTTTCGCAGGCTTTATTGTTAAGCCGGAATGGAAAAGTTTTTTGAAGGTGTTTTGGCAGTCTCCATGATGGATCGTCTGGTGGGCATGGCACGGTTGGCAAGTTTTACGGGCAGAGGCTTGTTGCCTCATGTTTTGCCGCGCCGTCTGTTGCGGCTGCTGCCTGTTGTTACGCCGGAACAAACGATCGCTGCCCCGCCGGAGCTTATCGCGGGAAATGCCGATATTGCCGCCAATTTATATGCTGGGTTCTTTATTTTAGCAGGTCATGCTGCTGCGGCTGATGGTGGATCTATTTTTCGGGTTCAGCCGCCCTCCAATGCCTGGGAAACAACGCTGCATAGCTTTTCATGGCTTACTCATTTGCGTGCCAGCAACACAACGCTTTCGCGCATTCAGGCGCGCGCCTTGATTGATGATTGGCTTATCAATACGGCTCACCATCAGGCGCGTATGTCCAGCCAGGTTACGGCTCAGCGGGTGATTGCATGGCTAATGCACGCACCGTTTATTCTTGAGGGTGCATCGCCAAAATTTCACCGGCGTTTTTTAAAATCGCTCGCGCGGCAGATCCGGCGGTTGCGCTGGGAATATGCTACGGCGCCATCCGGTTTGCCGAAACTGTATTCAGCGCTGGCGCAAACCATGGCCGGTCTTTGTCTTGCCGAAAGCACCAGTATTTTGAAAGTGGGTTCGGCCCGTCTGGCGTCTGAGCTTAAAAAACAGATCCTGCCGGATGGTACGCATATCAGCCGCGATCCCGGAATGATTTTAACGGCTCTTGGCTTGCTGCTTCCGTTGAAGAAAACGTTTGTCATGCGCGAGCTGCAACCGCCTGAAGCCATGCTGAATGCTATTGACCGCATGATGCCAATGGTGCGGTTTTTCCGGCATGGGGATGGCAATCTTGCTCTTTTTAACGGTATGGGCGCCACGCCTCTAGAGCTGGTGGAGGCCATTTCTGCCTTTGATGACGCTATGGGGCGGCCCGTGTTGAATGCCCCGCATGGCGGGTATCAACGTCTTGAGGGAAAAGAACTGGTGGCATTGGTGGATACAGGCAAGCCGCCGCCGCTCGCGGTGAGCCAGCGTGCTCATGCGGGAACGCTTTCCTTTGAACTTTCATCCGCTGAACAGCGTATGATCGTCAATTGTGGCGCGCCGGATGTGCGTGAAGGTGTTTGGTCTTTTGCTGCACGCGCTACCGCCGCACATTCAACCGCATCCCTTAACGAGGCGTCATCCAGCCGGTTTTTGCGCGGAAAATGGCTGCAAAAAATGTTCGGCACATTGATTGTTTCTGGCCCCCGGAATGTGGTTGTCTCGCGCACCGAGACGGATAAAGGTGAAATTTTGCGCACCAGCCATGATGGCTACCTGCGGCGTTTTGGTGTTGTTCATGAGCGTACGCTGCGTGTTTCGCCAGAAGGAAACCGGATTGATGGGGTTGATTCTTTCAAGGCTATGCGCCGCATCGCGCGGGGCGATGCGGGATATACATTGCGTTTCCATCTGCATCCTGATGTAAAGGCTCTGTATGATAAGAAAAATAATATGGTGCAGCTTGTTTTGGGTAATGGAGAAAAATGGGTGTTTGCTCTTGAGGGCGCCTTACCCGCTCTGGAAGAAAGTGTGCATCTGGCTGATCCGCGTGGCGTGCGCCGCGCAGAACAAATTGTTGTTCAAGGAAAAATCCGTAAAACACCGCGCATTGCCTGGGCGCTGACACGGATTGATTGAGTATCTGACATTGACAGGCTGTGCTGAATTTCAATAATACTGTTGGCTGAAATGGTATTTTTTAGTCGAGTGTACAATGTTGCGTTTTCCTCCAAGCGATAGCCGTCCTGCGTCTCCACAGCCAGAAACCTCTGCCCCTGCATTCAGTAGTGCAAACACGGGTAGAGTTTCGCCCAGTAATTATGGCGCGCAATCACATGCCTTTAACTATGAGCAATTTATTGATTTTGTTGATAATCAGCCAAGTTTTATGCCTACAGGTTATGAAAGAGAACGCTCTAAATCTCCCATGACACGCATGTTGGAAGAAGCTATTGCTCAGGAGAGTAGCAGTGTAAATCAGATGAGTGATATCGCGTATTTAAACCCCCAACAAGATGCCACTTATTATGGGCAATATAATCCAGCCCTATACAATCCTGGAAGCGCTGAAATATTGCCAGCGTGGGATAATTTTTATCGGGATAACTTTTATACGGGTGAACCAAGTTCACATGCTTTTCCGCCAGCTGCTTCTCAATCGATAAACCCTAGTGATTTTAAAAATGCGGAAGATTACTGGGCTGCATTGGGGCGGCCTGATCTAATGCAGGCCTATGGGCTATTAGAATTGTATTATATTCCCGATGCCACTCTGGAGAGAGTTACTGCACAATACAGAGAGCTGTCGCGCGAATATCATCCTGATAAGGTAACAGAAAGCGCTGCAAAAGCCGCTGCGGAAAAAGAAATGCAAGCGCTCAACTCTGCCTATGAGACTGTGAAGAGCCATTTGCAAGGAAAAACATAATCAAGAGTGCTTTATAAAGCAAATCAGAACTGTATTTGTGCTTCAAGCACCAATTGATATGGCGTGAAAATGGGGAATCGCTTGTATTAAGGGTCTCTGGTGTGCTATCCACCGGACATCCCTTTTTATTGCGTATCCAATGGAAATTCATCCCATGACTGACCGCCCTATTCGCCGCGCGCTGCTTTCCGTTTCGGATAAGACTGGCCTTGTGGAATTTGCTCGTGCTTTGAGTGAGCGTGGCATTGAGCTGGTCTCGACGGGAGGCACTGCGCAAACGCTGAAAAATGCCGGTTTTAGTGTACGTGATGTGGCGTCTTTAACGCAATTTCCTGAAATGATGGACGGGCGTGTTAAAACACTGCATCCGGCGGTGCATGGTGGCCTGTTGGCTATTCGCAACAATGCAGAACATGCGGCTGCCCAACAAGCGCACAACATCGTCAATATCGACCTGCTCGTGGTCAATCTTTATCCGTTTGAGGCCACCCTCCAGCGGGAGGCCGATTACGATGATATGGTTGAAAATATTGATATTGGTGGCCCGGCCATGATTCGTGCGGCTGCCAAGAATCATGGTGATGTTACCGTTGTTGTGGATACAGGCGATTATGCTTTGGTGCTTGAGGCTATGGATGCCAACAACGCCACATCGCTGGATGTGCGCAAGCGGCTTGCTGCAAAAGCTTTTGCCCGCACGGCCGCGTATGATGCCGCCATTTCCAACTGGTTTTCCGATGAAGTGGGCGAATTGGCACCCACTTACCGCGCCTTTGGTGGCAAGCAGGTACAGGCTCTGCGCTATGGCGAAAATCCTCATCAAAGCGCTGCTTTTTACGCCTCGCCAAATATGCGTGAAGGCGTGGCTACAGCCGTACAGACCCAAGGCAAAGAGCTATCTTATAACAATATCAATGATACGGATGCCGCTTTTGAATTGGTGGCTGAGTTTAATCCTGACGAAACAGCGGCTTGCGTGATTGTAAAGCACGCCAATCCGTGTGGTGTTGCTCAGGGTTCCAGCCTCGTGGATGCGTATAACCGCGCGTTGTTGTGCGATCCGGTTTCAGCGTTTGGCGGAATTTTGGCCTTTAACCGTCCGCTTGATGCGGAAGCGGCGCACGAGATTGCCAAAATCTTTACCGAAGTTATCATTGCACCCGGTATTACGGAAGAAGCGCAAGCTATTCTCGCGTCCAAAAAGAACTTGCGGCTGCTGCTGACTGCCGGTCTGCCTGATCCGCGTGCAGCGGGTTGGTGCGTAAAAAATGTGGCCGGTGGCCTCCTGGTGCAAAACCGCGACAATGTGGTGGTGGATGATCTTGATTTGCAAGTGGTCACCAAACGTGCGCCGACTGCACAGGAGCTGGCTGATCTGCGCTTTGCCTTCCGCATTGCAAAGCATGTGAAATCCAACGCTATTGTTTATGCCAAAAATCTGGCTACGGTCGGTATTGGTGCCGGGCAAATGAGCCGCGTTGATTCTGCCCGCATTGCCGCGCGGAAATCACAGGATGCGGCACATGCAGCAAATCTTTCCCAAGCGCTGACCATTGGCTCTGTGGTGGCGTCCGATGCGTTTTTCCCGTTTGCGGATGGCCTGATTTCAGCGGCAGAAGCCGGTGCTACAGCAGTCATCCAGCCGGGCGGTTCCATGCGCGATAATGAAGTGATTGCCGCTGCGGATGAAAAAGGTCTGGCTATGGTGTTTACAGGTGTACGCCACTTTAAACACTAGACGTTATATCATTTATTTTAAGCGGTTACACTGCAACTGAGGTTCTGTTTATGAATGCTGGTATCGACATGGGGGTGTCATCAACGGGGACACCGGCTATGCTCGATCTGGAAGAGCTGCTGGCTACCCGTCTGCTTGTACAGGGCAATTCGGGGTCGGGTAAGTCACATCTGTTGCGCCGCCTGCTGGAACAAAGCGCACCATGGGTGCAGCAGTGTGTGATTGATCCTGAAGGGGATTTTGTCACCCTTGCAGATAAATTCGGGCATGTGGTAGTGGATGCTGCCCGCACCGAGGCTGAACTTACCGGCATTGCCAGCCGCATCCGGCAGCACCGCGTATCGGTTGTGCTTAATCTTGAAGGGTTGGATGTAGAGCAGCAAATGCGCTCTTCGGCGGCTTTTCTGGGTGGCCTGTTTGATGCGGAACGCGATTATTGGTATCCCATGCTGGTTGTGGTGGATGAGGCGCAGCTCTTTGCACCCGCGGTGGGCGGCGAAGTTTCCGATGAAGCGCGCAAAGCCTCACTGGGTGCGATGACCAATCTCATGTGCCGTGGACGTAAACGCGGCCTTGCAGGGGTTATCGCCACACAGCGCCTTGCCAAACTTGCCAAAAACGTTGCAGCTGAAGCGTCCAATTTTCTGATGGGGCGCACGTTTCTTGATATTGATATGGCGCGAGCCGCAGATCTTTTGGGTATGGAGCGGCGGCAAGCAGAAATGTTCCGTGACTTGGCTCGAGGGAAATTTATCGCGCTGGGGCCTGCCCTGTCGCGCCGTCCTTTGTCGATTAGTATTGGTGCGGTGGAAACATCCGCGCGTTCTTCCAGCCCCAAACTTATGCCGTTGCCGGAAGCGCCTCAAGATGCCATTGAGCTGATCCTGACGCCCGATCCAGAAGAATTTCGTTTGCCTGTTCGCCGGACAGCGCCGCCTCCACCGCGCCCAACAGCGGATATTCTTGCCCAGCTGAATGCTGCACGGCAAGAGGCGGCTGAACAGGCTGCCCCGACGGCGCCTTCACTGTTTCCTGAAATTGACGTGGCAGAGCGCAATGCGGCAATTGAAGATATTATGCGTGAACTGCTTGAAGATCCTGAAGCCGCGTTTCGATCCGTGGCGGTGCTGTATCAGGATTTTCTGGTGCGCTGCCGCATTCGCCGCGTGCAGGGTGAGCCGCTGGCACTTCCGGAATTTCGCCGGAAATTGGCCGTGGTCAAAGCGGGTGTCAGCAAAGATGCAGCCTCAGGCGATCAATGGCAATTGGCGCTTTCCATGTCCGAGCGTCTCGCGGAGGATGTTCAAGGGGTGTTTTTGATTGTGGCGCGCGCCGCCATTGAAAATGCGCCATGCCCTTCCGATGCAACGCTCGCAAAAGCCTATGGCAGTTATTCCACCCGTCGCGCCCGGCGCTTGCTCACCTATTTTGAAGAGCAGGGCTTGATTGTTGTGCAAAATACGTTTGGCGGCCAGCGCGTGGTGATCTTTCCTGATCTGGGATGCCGCACCGCTGCGGGTGATCCCAATGCACCCGATGCGTAATCACGATTTTTAATGATACCTTGAGATATATAAAATGATTGTCTGCCTCAGAGTATAAGTGTTTGTGCTGTCATAGAAATTTTAGCTGCGGTGGTTGATGGCTGCAATACAAGGATCATTTTATTGGAATTCGGTTATATCCATTCAAAAAGCCTCTGTGAAAACAATCACAGAGGCTTTTATTATGTCTGGGCGTGCGCTTTTTTAAGCGGCTGCTTTTTCTTTTTTCTTGGAATTGGCGTATTTTTTCTTTTTCGGGGCTTTGTCTTCGTTGGCCGCTTGTCTTGGCGCAAAGCTTTTGCCATTGCGAGCGGGTTTTTCGCTGCGGCGCGGTGCGGCAGAGGTTTGGCCATTATAAAATTCAATGGTTCCATCCGCATGAGGCATCCGGCGGACATTGCTCATAAATTCGTCTGCCAGTTCCGGTGCAATCTCGAAGGTGGTTTCACGATCCGCGATTTTGATGGAGCCAATATCCTGCTTGCTGATATTGCCGCGGCGGCACAGCATCGGAATCAACCAGCGGGGTTCGGCGTTGCCCTTGCGGCCAATGTTCAGCCGGAACCAGACGCCGCCCATTTCTTCACGCGGACGGCGTGGAGCGGTGTCGGAAGAATTGTTGAAATCTCTTGAACGGCGTTCGCCTTTCTCAGACTTTTCACCTTTAGCAGGTTTTTTGCCTTCACCTGGATCAACAACTTCTACGGCTTCTGGCAGTTTGGAACGGTACAGACGCACAAATGAGGCTGCCAGATTCTCCGCACCCTGCTGATCCAGCAAGGCTTTTGCCATGGCGCGTTCTTCATTGGAGGGCAGTTCTGACCAGAGCGGATCATTCAGCAGCCTTTCCTGATCTTTTGCGCGAATATCTTGAACGGAAGGCGCAGGCCCCCATTGAGGGATAACGCGTGCAGTATGGCACATTTGTTCAACGCGGCGTGCGCGGGATGGCGGTGCCAGCAGAACGCTGATGCCTTTGCGCCCTGCGCGGCCTGTACGCCCGGAACGGTGCTGCATCACTTCGGCATTGTTTGGCAAATCGGCGTGAATTACCAGATCAAGGTTTGGCAGATCAATGCCGCGCGCTGCAACATCGGTAGCCACACACACTTTTGCACGGCCATCACGCAAAGCCTGAAGTGCATGGTTGCGCTCATTCTGGCTGAGTTCACCGGAAAGAGCGACAACCGAAAAACCACGCTCGAACAGGGTTGCCTGAGTCTGACGCACGGCATCGCGGGTTGAGCAGAAAATGATGCTGGCCGGGGAATCATAAAAACGCAAAATATTGACAAGAGCGTTTTTCGTGTCACGGCCATTGATGCGTACCGCGCGGTATTCAATATCCGCGTGGCCGGTTTTCTGGCTAACGGTTTCAATGCGTTCAGCATCCCGCTGGTAGCGTTTGGCAAGCGCTACAATCGGCTTTGGCATGGTTGCGGAAAACAGGAGGGTCTGGCGGTCTTCCGGAGCCGCTTCCAGAATAAATTCCAGATCTTCACGGAAGCCAAGATCCAGCATTTCATCGGCTTCATCCAGCACGGCTACTTCAAGATCGCTCAAATCAAGGCTTTTGCGCTCAATATGATCGCGCAGACGACCCGGTGTACCAACAACAATGTGGGCGCCCATTTCCAGCGCACGGCGTTCGCGTTTCGGATCCATACCGCCCACACACGCGGTAATTTTTGCATCGGTGTAAGCAAACAGCCATTCCAGTTCGCGTTCAACCTGCAAGGCCAATTCGCGGGTAGGGGCAACCACCAGAGCCAGCGGGGCATCGGCGCGGCCAAATTTTTCATCCATGCCAAGAAGGGTCTTGGCGGCAGCAATACCGAACGCCACCGTTTTACCAGAGCCGGTTTGTGCGGAAACCAGAAGATCACGACCTGCAAAATCACCTTCACTTACAGCCTGTTGTACAGCGGTGAGGGTTGTATAGTTGCGTTCGGTCAGCGCGCGTGCAAGCGCAGGATTTTGAACAGAAAATGTCACAGAATTTATGCCTTATATGCGGCAATGGCCGCTTCAGAATTTGCGCGCCTTTCAAGTCTGCCTCGCGCAAGCCTGATACGCCTCAACAGGGGTTGTATGTTAAATTGTACAAAAAAGCTATAGTAAAATCAAAAAATAAGCCAAAAGTATTTTTTAGCTTTTAGTGCAACCATACGAAAAGGTGATCGTGTTTTTTCACTATAAGTCTCCTTTTCATTGCGGCGTTTTTATATTGCTCCGCATCGCCCTTCAAGGCGCTGCGCTTATTATTTTCTTTAAAAAAGGATCGCTTTATCTAAAAACAGCTTCTTGCTCGCACTGTTACTTTATTTTACTGCTTTGATGGGCAATTAAACATTCAGATAGGTAATTACCGGGGCATGATCCGATGGCCGTTCCCAGCCGCGCGTTGCGCTGTAAACGGAGCTGTTTTCAATATTGGCGGCAAAATGTGGTGATGCCCAGATATGATCCAGGCGGCGGCCACGGTTTGCGGCTTGCCAATCGGCTGCGCGGTAGCTCCACCAGCTAAACAAAGGGGCAGGTTCTGGCAAAACGTGGCGCGCCGTGTCAATCCAGTTGCCCGCGGCTTGAATAGCAAGCAAAGTTTCCGTTTCAACAGGCGTATGGCTGACAATTTTCAAGAGCTGTTTATGGCTCCAGACATCGGAAGGCAAGGGCGCAATATTCAGATCGCCCACCATGATGGAGGGTGCTGTTGTTTCCAGCATACTCCAAGGCTTTAAATCGCCAAGATAGGCCAGTTTGTGTGCGAATTTCGGGTTAACTGCCGGATCAGGTATATCTCCGCCAGCGGGGATATAAAAATTATGGATGATAACATCCTTCAATGGCCCATCGGTCAGGCGGATGCTCACATGACGCGCATGGTTTTCGCCGCCGAAAATATGCCGGTCTGCTGCTTCATGGCTGTGGCGGCTGACGGTCGCTACACCGTGATAGCCTTTTTGTCCATGTAACGTAATGTGCGGATAGCCAGCCTCAATAAAGGGTTTAACCGGAAACAGATTGTCGGGACACTTTGTTTCTTGCAAACACAATACGTCCGGTTTGTGAGAATCCAGAAATTGCAAAACTTGCGCAATCCGCAAACGGACAGAATTAATGTTCCACGTACAAATACTGTAATGCATTGATTAGCGGTTTCCGTTGGCAATATCACGGGTGTAATCAATGGTGAAAAGCTTGTTTTCGGGTTTTTTCGTGGTATCAATGTCGGCAAGGGTTATGGTGGTATCCAGACCCTGAGAATCGGTAATAGTCCATTGTTTCAGCATCAATGGCTCTCCTTCCAGAACCAGGCTAAGCCGCGCTTTACCGCTAATGGGGTTATCATCTTCAAGCGTTATTGCAATAATGCCGCTTTGCTCCCCCACATAAGTCAGGCGGGTATCCCGCGAAAGATCAAGGTTCGGCTGCAACAAAAAGCGCAAGGGTGTTTGGGATAGGGGATACACATCCTGCGTATTCAAGGCGCGATCACGAATCGCAACAGAGCGTCCGTCCGCAATGATTTCCAGCGGACTTGGCCGCGCATACTGAAAACGGATTCGCCCTGGCTTTGCCATAAACACCTGACCTTGCGACTGGGCGCCACTGGGTGCTGTTTGTGTAAAATTGGCGCTGAGCACGAGCATGGTGTTAAACCAGTTGTTTACCCGGCGTACAATGTTGGTCTGGGTCTCATTGAGCTGGCCATTTTGTACGGCTGTGCTTGCCAGAGCAACCGATGCGGCTTGCTCAATCTGCCCCAGAGGCATGGGTTCTGGCATCGGCGTCTGCGCTTGTGCGGGTGCGGCTGCAAGAATGCTTGCTCCATAAAAACATACCAAAGCTAAGCGGTGGTTTCGCATAGTTTAAAACCCTTTTCCTGTTTAATAGAGCCAGCGCATAGGAGAGCCTAAGGCATATAAAATGATTATCTACCTCAGGCTAGAAATCTTTTTTATCTTATTTTTTTCCGATAAGGCAGCCTGTATGCACTTGAAAATTATCCTTTGCGTTCATCGGATGTTTCACGCTCGGCGTTTAAGGACCGGCCCATCAAGCTATCCAGTTTTTCTTTTTCGCGCCGGAATGAAATTAATGATTCACCGCTCAGCTCTTCTTGTTTGGGAACACGCAGACGCATAGGATCCTGAGGGCGGTTGTTGATGCGGATTTCAAAATGCAAATGTGGCCCCGTTGAAAGACCCGTAGAGCCTACATAACCAATGGTTTGTCCTTGCCGCACACGCATACCCGGCTTGATGCCAGTGGCAAAATTTGACATGTGTGCATAAACGGTTTCATGGGAATTTGCGTGGTCTATGCGAATCGCGCGGCCATAGCCGCCCTGCCACCCTGCAACGGAAATAACACCATCACCCGCTGCAAATATAGGTGTGCCGCGTGGTGCTGACCAGTCAATTCCGGTGTGAGGGCGGGAATAACCCAGAATTGGATGACGGCGAGAGCCAAAGCCTGAACGCAAAATACCCTGTGCAACCGGCTTATTGATGAGGAATTTACGCGCAGAGCGGCCTGTTTCATCAAAAAAATCACCTTGGGGATTTTCGGGTGATTTATAAAAATAGAAGCGCTGTGTGCGGTCGCCTGCTGTCAAAGCGGCATAAATAATTTCTGCTTTGCCGTCTGCTGAGCCATCATCGCGTGTACCATAAAGAATATCAAGCGCATCGGACGGGGATGCACGGCGTTGCAGATCCTCGCTGTGGCCGAAAATACGGATGAGTTCTGCTGTGATGGCCTTTGGCACATCCTGCTGCGATGCTGTTGTATAAATACTTTCATAGAGCGTGGCTCTTGCGCGATCCGAAGGTGTATCCTGAGGTGCTATCTGCTCTGCTTGGAGGTTGAATTCTTGTGGCAAATCACCGGATTCAATGGGGACATAACGTTGATTATCGTTCAGCGCAATGCGTGCCAGAATTTCTGTTCCTGACCGCACAACCACGCGCAATGGACGCTGTGGCGCTGTAGGATCCGCAGGCATCAGTACGTTTACAGTTTGTCCGCGTTGCAGACCAAGTGTTCCATACCCGCTTGCAGAGCCCAAGGTTGCGGCAATGATACGGCGTTCTTCTGCAGGAACATCCAGTTTACCCAGCATTTCTTCAATGCTTCCGTTGCGTTCTACATTTACGGCTTTTTCAATACCGATGTTTGGCTGCGCTTTTGCAGTGGATTTCTTCATCACCGACATGTTCGGGATGGTGCGCTGGGGACGGAAATCGAGCGTGCCATTTGCACCGGCCAGTGGTGATTCCATATCCATTGCACCGCTTGGTGCCAGAAGTTTTTGCTGTGCTGATGTATTGAGAACGCTTTCAAGCGTTGCCATTTCTTTTACTTTTTGCAGCACCAAAGCAAGCGGTACTTCGGGGCTGTTTTGTAGCGATGCGCTGATTTTGGAAAGATCATGGGTTACATAAGAAATATCGGCATTTGTGTCGAGATTGTCTTGAGGCTGAAGAGCTGTATCCGTCGTTTTCTCTGCGGATTTTTCGTCCTCATCTGCATCTGAAAAAATTGAGCCAGGATTAAAAGCGGGAATGGCAAGATTAGGATCTTTTACCAAACTCAACGATGCTGAAACACGCACAACAGGGCGTGTGCGCACAACTTCCCGATCCCCAGTATTAAACACTGTGCTGATTCTCAATGTCTGCCGGATGTCGCTTGTCGGATCAGTATGGATGATGCGATCACTCTTTCGGGCATTGTTGGAAGCCCCGAAAGTCATCTTGGTTGAGTTACCCGTTCGCAGATGCAAGCCCTCTGGTGGTATTGCCAGACGCGCTTCCCCTTGCATTGCAGTGAAAACGGAACCCGCAATGAGAGTAAGACCTGTTACTCCCATGAGCAAAGTTCCCCCCAGCCATCTTAAATTAATGGGGGTTGCTGTAATTGCGCCGGTATTACCGCCATCAATGTTCAGTGCAGGCTCATTGCCGAGAGTAATCGGCTGCTTGCGGTCGTGATGGCTGCGAGGAGAAAAAACACTCAAAAGACAATAATTCCTGAATGCAGAAAATCAGCAGATATGAAGAAAGATCCTTTATACAGGGTTGTATAGGGCATTTTTATGGCTTGTAAAACTCTTTTACAATGCGGGAATGCGCAGAATTGGTATAATTTTCTTTTCAATCCGCATAAAAATAATGATCCTTTATAAGGTTATGTGTGGGATTTTCTGTATTTATCCCCAGGGTTTGGTGTTGTTTTGGTAGGTTTTGTGTGGTTTTGAGGTGTGTGGAACTGAGTGGTGTGTTTGAAAGTTATTGACAGTTGGGGTGTGAGTGGGTATATGTTTGTTCATCGAGGCGGCGCTGCCTGATTGGGGCGAGCGGCGGTTTTGTTTTCTCTGCATTTGTGTGTGGTTGAGGGTAAGCTGTTAACAGCCTTGGTATTTTCTGTTGCCTTTTGGGTGGTGGGATTGGTTCTTTGACAATTTGTATTTTTATGGAAAGAGAAACGCAGGCGGCGGTTATTTGCCGGTCTGTTGATGCTTGAGAAGGTGTTGATAGACTTTAAGCAATATGACTGCTCGACTTACGTTTCGTC
>JBMDXK010000029.1:0-35853 GCA_048594375.1 Methylopilaceae bacterium | reverse complement strand
GCTCTCAACATCCTCATTGCCAACAGAATTATCACCACCACCCCCAGCGGAACGAAGCGGAACGAAACTACCGGAATCCACCGGAATATTCTGCGAGGCAACAGCAGAAGCCGGACGCGATGGAAGATGACTGGAAAAATCGTTTTGAACTGCATATTGGCGGGACGGGGCAAGGGGCTCACCGCTTGGTCGTGCATCAGAATATGATGGACTGGTGATCAAAACAATTAACCCGAATAATATGTGATTCTTAAAAAGATCAGATATAAATTGTTATTTAATGTAAAAACAATACCATCAGGGTTATTATTTATCAAGTGCAATTGTTGTATTTATATTATATACATTTTTTATATGTTTTATGTGGTGAGGTATAAAAAATCCCCTCGCAGGGAAGCTGCGAGGGGATTAAATTCTGCTAGAACTTAAGCAGTTTTTGCTTGCAATTTGCCACGAACGCGGCGGGTTGCTTCCACCATGTTCACAAGAGCAGGGCGTACTTCTTCCCATTTGCGGGTTTTCAGGCCGCAATCCGGGTTAACCCAGATTTGATCGATGGCGAGATCATCAGCCGCTTTGTCCAGCAGTTCAACCATTTCTTCAACAGTTGGCACGCGCGGGGAGTGGATGTCGTAAACACCAGGTCCGATTTCATTAGGATATTTGTAAGCGGTGAACGCTTCCAGCAATTCCATTTTTGAACGGGATGTCTCAATAGAGATCACGTCTGCATCGAGTGCTGCAATGGAGTCAATGATGTCATTGAATTCAGAGTAGCACATATGCGTGTGGATCTGGGTTTTGTCAGCAACACCGGAAGCGGTGATGCGGAAGGATTCCACAGCCCAATCCAGATAGGTTTTCCAGTCACTGCGGCGCAGCGGCAGACCTTCACGCATGGCAGCTTCGTCAATCTGGATAATGTTGATGCCAGCTTTTTCAAGATCCTGCACTTCATCACGGATTGCAAAAGCAATCTGGCGGCAAACATCGGCGCGGGGCAGATCGTTACGCACGAAAGACCATTGCAGCATGGTGATGGGGCCAGTCAACATGCCCTTCACATACTTTTTGGAGAGAGACTGTGCATAGGTTGCCCATTCAACAGTCATGGCAACAGGGCGGGAAACGTCACCGAAAATGATTGGTGGACGGACGCAACGGGAACCGTAGCTCTGCACCCAGCCATTTTTAGTGAAGGCGTAACCGGCGAGTTGCTCACCGAAATACTGCACCATGTCGTTACGTTCAAATTCGCCATGCACGAGAACGTCGATGCCGATTTCTTCCTGCCAACGAATAGCAGATTCAGTTTCTTTGCGCAGGAATGCGTTGTAGTCCGCATCGCTCATCTGGCCTTTTGCATGGGCAGAGCGCGCTTGGCGTACTTCGGAAGTCTGCGGGAAGGAACCGATGGTTGTTGTTGGATAAACCGGCAGACCAAGTTCCTGACGCTGGGTGCGTTGACGCTCTGCAAACACGTTTTTGCGGTTGATGAGGTCAGGAGTGATGTTGGCCGCACGCGCCTGTACTGCTTTATCGTGAATTTTCGGAGATGTTTTACGCGCTTGAGCCGCTTTAGTGGAATCTGCCAGAGCGTCTTTCACACTGTCACGGCCATTACCCAAAGCTTTGCCAAGTGTGGTGAGTTCGCCAATTTTCTGGATAGCAAAAGCCAGCCATGTTTTAAGATCGGCATCGAGAGCGGTTTCGATTTCAAGGTCGATTGGCGTATGCAGCAAGGAGCAGGAAGGCGCAACAATGACTTTATCCTGACCGCGCGCAGCAACAACAGGCTCAAGCACATTGAGTACGGCTTCAAGATCAGCGCGCCATACGTTACGGCCATCAATAACACCCAGCGAAAGAATGAGATCTTTCGGTGCTTTTGCAAGAACAGTTTCCAGTTGTTCAGGAGCGCGTACCAGATCCACATGCAGACCGGCAACAGGCAGGTTTACAGCGGTTTCGAGGTTTTCTTGCAGCGCACCAAAATAGGTCGCAACAATGATTTTCAGCTGGGGCGCTGCTTTGGAAAGTTCAGCAAACGCTGTTTTCAGTGCTGCGCGTGTTGCATCGTCAAGATCAAGAACCATGCACGGCTCATCAATCTGAACAAAATCGGCACCCGCCTGAGCAAGCTGTTGAAGAACTTGAGCATAAACAGGCAGCAGTTTTGGCAGCAAAGTCAATGTATCAAAGTTTTCGCCGGAAGCTTTAGCCACTTTCAGGAACGTTACAGGGCCAACCAGCACAGGGCGGGTGTGGACGCCAAGAGCTTTTGCTTCGTTAAATTCGTCAACAGGCTTTGTGGAAGCCAAAGCAAAGTTTTGATCGATAGTCAGTTCAGGCACCATATAGTGGTAGTTGGTGTCGAACCATTTTGTCATTTCTTGTGCTGGCAGACCTTTGCCTGCGCCCGTCGCAGGAGCGTGACCTGCACAGCATGCTTCCGCGTTTGCAGCACCTTTGGTACCGCGCGCCATAGCAAAATACGTATCGAGAGAAACGTTACCGCCGTTCCAGCCGTAGATTGCTGGCACTGCGCCCACCAGAACACTGGTATCCAGAACCTGATCGTAAAAAGAAAAATCATTGGAAGGAATGTGCTGCACACCAAGGGATTTCTGACGTTCCCAGTTGATTTTACGCAGTTCTTTTGCGGTGTTCTGCAAATCTTCAGCCGAGCTTTTGCCAGCCCAGAAGCTTTCCAGAGCCATTTTCAGCTCACGGCGAGCGCCGATGCGCGGAAAACCCAGTGTCGAAACAAGAATAGACATTGATAAACAACCCTAAAAATATGACGGGCAAGCTGACCTTCCCGTAGCCACCAAACGCAGCCAAAAGAAGAGGAGAGCCCAAAAGCGATTCGCTGCCCCATGCACGGCTTTCCGGTTTGAACAAAACATGCAAAACGCCTTCAGGAAAAACCCCAAAAGCCGTGAAAACCACTGTTTTTATTCAAAAAAACGGGCAGGGCGATGCCAAGCATTAGCGCGTTACATTCTCCCTGCATCTGACCCTAAAAGCCAAGGCAGCAACGACATATGCACTTTGCTTTATATCGTATGCCAAGTCAATCACCCATGTGCGATAAGCGATGAGAAACTAGCCAAATGCTAATAAAATGAATTAATTTACAGTGCAAGAATGTCCGATAAGACAATCACAGAGAGACGAGTTCCAATAAAATGATGATGTTATTGGAGCCAACAGCAGTGCAGCTAAAATTGCATAAAAAATGGTGGCTTCATGTAAAACTTTTAATTGAAACTACAAAAAAAGGGGCAATGCGCTATAATTTTAACCATGCTGTCGTATTTCTGAATTCAGAACAGGATTAAATCACCACGGTGAGTTGTTCCGCAGCGCGGGTGATGCCGGTGTAAAGCCAACGCTCCCGACTTTCTGGAAATGCAAAAGATTCATCAAACAAGACAACTTTATCCCATTGTGAGCCTTGGGATTTATGCACCGTCAGCACATAACCGTAATCAAATTCATCATAGATTTTGCGCTGCTGCCAGTCCATTTCTTCAATGCCGCCAACAAAACATTCTGGCCGAACGGTTACTTTGACTTCCCGTTTTGCATCCGTATCCAGCGAGCGCAAATACATGCTCACCAATTGTGAACGGGACGTTGCACGTTTGGAAACCTCCCATAGACCACCATTAAACAGTGCTTTCTTTTTGTTATTTCGTAAACATACCAACCGATCACCGGCAATGGGCAGTGGCTCTGTTATGCCGCGCCTCTCCCGCATCCGCTGGTTATACGCTTTGCGGGTTGCATTGCGCCCGACCAAAATCTGATCCGCCTCCATGACTTTTTGCGGATCAAGGTAACGCTTATGCACCACTTCTGTGGCGCCGTATGTTCCTGCTTCAAGTTTGTTGCCTTCCCGCACCTGCATGGAAAGCCACACAATAGGATCATCCTTTGCTTGCCGGTGTACTTCTGTGAGCATGGCATCCGGTTCGCCCTGCGTAAAAAACCCGCCTCCCTGCACAGGCGGTAACTGCGCCGGATCTCCCAGCACCAGCACCGGACATCCGAACGAGAGAATATCCCGTCCCAGATCCTCATCCACCATCGAGCATTCATCCACCACAATCAACTTGGCATAGGCCGCCGGGGCATCATCCCAGAGGGTAAAATTGGGTATTTCTTCTTCCGTATCGCGTGTTTTATAGATCATGGAATGCAGCGTTGTTGCGCCTTCGCACCCCTTGGAGCGCATGACCAGCGCGGCTTTTCCCGTAAACGCGCCAAACAGCACCTTGCCGCTGACATTTTCAGCAATATGCCGCGCAAGGGTTGTCTTGCCGGTACCCGCATAACCGAACAGACGGAATACCTGGTCAGCTCCTCGCCCCGGCTTGTTTTTCAACCAGTCTGATACCGCCTTTAACGCCTGATCTTGATGGGGGGAAAAACCTGACATCTTTACTGCACACACCTATCCATAGTCTTTAAACTTCTTCACCTTACATAAAAAGAAACAGGAGTGAAATAAAAACAGAACAAAATGTGATTTTTTTCCACAAAAAAAGCCGCAAGAGAAACAATCTCTTGCGGCATGGCACAGTGTCAGCACTTTAATCCCAGTTCAGAGCCCCGCCGCTCTGGTATTCAATGACGCGGGTTTCAAAGAAATTCTTTTCTTTTTTCAAATCCATGGCTTCTGACATCCACGGGAAGGGATTTTCAGCCTCAGGGAAAATGGGGTTAAGGCCAATCTGCGCGCAACGGCGGTTCGCAATGAAGTGCATGTATTGCTCGCACAGCGCCGCATTCAGCCCCAGGAAGCCGCGCGGCATGGTATCGCGGCTGTAAGCCACTTCCAGCTCTGCTGCTTCACGCAACATGGTGCGGATTTCTTCCTGGAATTCAGCCGTCCACAAATGCGGATTTTCAATCTTGATCTGGTTGATAACATCAATCCCGAAGTTGAGATGAATGCTCTCATCACGCAGAATATATTGATATTGTTCAGCAATGCCCACCATCTTGTTGCGCCGCCCCAGTGACAGGATCTGCGCAAAGCCGGTGTAGAACCACATGCCCTCAAACACCACATAAAACGCAACCAGATCACGCAGGAAGCCTTGCGCCTTCTCCGGCGTGTCGGTGGAAAAATGCGGATCATCGAGATTTTGAGTGTATTTCAATGCCCATGCGGCCTTGTCCGTGATGGAAGGCACTTCGCGGTACATGTTGAACAGCTCGCCCTCATCCAGACCCAAACTTTCCACAATGTACTGGAAAGTATGCGTATGCACCGCTTCTTCAAACGCCTGCCGCAACAGATACTGACGGCATTCCGGATTGGTCAGCTGGCGGTAAATAGCCAACACAATGTTGTTGGCAACCAGACTTTCAGACGCCGCAAAGAACCCTAGATTGCGCTTGATGGCGCGGCGCTCGTCCTCTGTCAGGCCGTCTTTGGATTTCCAGAGCGCAATATCCGCCTGCATGGAAATTTCGGTCGGCATCCAATGGTTGTTGCAGCCCGCCAGATATTTCTCCCACGCCCATTTGTATTTGAGCGGCAACAGCTGGTTCACGTCGGCACGGCAGTTAATCATCGCCTTATCATCAACGCTCACGCGCCCACCGGAACGATCAATTTCGCCCAAGCCGGTAGCATCGCCCTGATCCGATGCATCGGCTGGCACAAGTTTCTTCGGAGATGTGTCTGACCAATCAAGCATGGTGTTTTCCTTGGATATATAAACTAGATTTATTCATTTCTAAATGACTTTCTCCACCCACATTAGTGTGAAAAAATCTTTAGTGTTCCGATCCGTTACCGGCCTTTTTATAAGGATTTTTGCTTAATTTACGCCCTTATCATGCAAGGGATAATAGCAGTATTATCATGTTTGATTGAGCCATATCTGACCGCACCAGACAACGCATTAACCGCCATCACCCCCACCGCCGCCGCCGCCACCATCACCGCCGTAGCCGCCACCGTAAGCATCACCGCCCCCAAAGGTACTGTAATAACTATTCTTTTCGTCGGGCGTTGCTCTTCTGAAAATTTCCTGTTTAAACCCCTGAAGTTCCCCGCGTTCTGGAATGTTGGCACTATCAGCTATGCTGACCGCCTCATTTTCCAGCTTGAATGAGAACTCCTTGCGCGTGTAGGGCTTTGATGGATAACCATTAAAAGCATCAATCTGCTGAGAAACCCTTTGATTATTGCCTTCAACCGCCAAAGACAAAGAAGACCAGTCAACGGTTTTTGGTAAATAGCTTAGTGTTGTTGGATTGTCATTCACATACTGAATAATACTGCGGCTGTCTGTTATCTCACCTGAAACTCTGGCAACTGTTTTGTGAGCATCTCTTTTGCGGAAATGATTTTTGAAAAACAAGTTTTGAGATGCAAAATCTTCCTGGCTGCTCTGACTTTGCACTTCTAAAGCATTGCTGAATTGATCTGCGGGTGCAGGTGATATGTTTTCTTGTCTTTGCAGCGTACTATTTTCAATCATATGCACATCACTTTCATTGATAAATCATTCATCCGCTCATTTACAAGCAGATTGCCTATTGGCACGCCTCGCACTCTGGTTCATCAATACTGCACGCTTGCGGCACTTTGATGACCTGTGCAGAGACGGCGTTCAGCTTGCCATCAGTGCCTTTCAGCGTGGATTTTTCCACATGCGTTGCAGAGCGCGAGCGCAGGTAATAAGTGGTTTTCAGACCCTTTTTCCATGCCAGCTTGAAGATGTTATCCAGCTTACGGCCATTGGGCTGGTCGATGTAAAGATTCAGCGATTGCGCCTGATCGATCCATTTCTGGCGGCGGGAAGCGGCTTCCACCAACCATGAAGCATCAATTTCAAATGCGGTTGCATACAGCGCCTTGATATCGTCTGGCACGCGGTCAATCGAACCCAGAGAGCCATCGAAATATTTCAGGTCAGAAACCATCACTTCATCCCACAGGCCGCGCTCTTTCAGATCATGCACAAGCGCTGCGTTCACCACGGTAAAGTCGCCAGACATGTTGGATTTCACATAGAGGTTCTGATAGACGGGCTCAATGGATTGCGCCACGCCGCAAATGTTGGAAATGGTGGCGGTTGGTGCAATGGCCATGATGTTGGAGTTCCGCACACCCACCTCAACGACTTTCGCGCGCAAACTTTCCCAATCCAGTGTGGTGCCGCGATCCATATCCACGGTTTCGCCGCGCGCTTCATCCAGCAGCGCAATGGAATCGACAGGAAGGATGCCGCGGCTCCAGAGCGAACCCTCAAACGAGGCGTAACGGCCACGCTCTTCAGCCAGCTGCACAGAAGCGCTGATGGCATAATAGGAAATAGCTTCCATGCTTTCATCGGCAAAGCGTACCGCCTCATCCGAAGCGTAAGGCAAACGCTGGATATGCAGCGCATCCTGAAAGCCCATCAATCCCAAACCAATCGGCCGGTGGCGCAGGTTGGAACGGCGCGCTTCGGGAATGGTATAAAAATTGATGTCGATGACGTTATCCAGCATCCGCAATGCGGTGTTGATCGTGCGCTGCAAGCGTACCAGATCAAGCCCCTGCGGCGTGGTGTGCGCTGCCAGATTGATAGAACCCAAATTACACACCGCCACTTCGTTTTCAGACGTATTCAGAGTGATTTCAGTGCAAAGGTTGGAGGAATGCACCACGCCCACATGACCCTGCGGCGAACGGATATTGCACGGATCTTTGAACGTGACCCACGGATGGCCGGTTTCAAACAGCATGGTCAGCATTTTGCGCCACAAATCAACGGCGCGGATTTTTTTGGAAATACGCAGTTCGCCACGCTCGGCTTTTGCTTCATAACCGGCATAGGCGGTTGCAAAGGCCTGACCATACAGATCGTGCAGATCCGGCACTTCATCGGGCGAGAACAATGTCCATGAGCCATCTTCCAGAACGCGCTGCATGAACAAATCAGGGATCCAGTTCGCGGTGTTCATATCGTGCGTGCGGCGGCGATCATCACCCGTGTTCTTGCGCAGATCAAGAAACTCTTCCACATCAACGTGCCATGTTTCAAGGTAAGCACACACAGCGCCCTTGCGCTTGCCGCCCTGATTGACCGCAATCGCCGTGTCATTTGCCACTTTCAGGAACGGCACCACGCCCTGGCTTTCGCCGTTGGTGCCTTTAATGTGCGCACCCAGTCCGCGCACTTGTGTCCAGTCATTGCCCAGACCACCGGAATATTTTGCCAAAAGCGCATTGTCTTTAACGGCCTTGAAGATGCCATCCAGATCATCGGAAACAGTGGTCAGGAAGCAGGACGAAAGCTGTGGCCGCGGCGTACCGGCATTGAACAATGTTGGGGTCGAGCACATAAAATCGAAAGACGAGATCAAGTTGTAAAACTCGATTGCGCGGTTTTCGCGGTCAATTTCCCGCACCGCCAGACCCATAGCCACACGCATGAAGAACGCTTGCGGCATTTCAATGCGCTTGCCATTTACATGCAGGAAATAGCGGTCATAAAGGGTTTGCAGTCCTAAAAACTGGAAATTGGTATCCCGCTCTGGCCGCAATGCTGCGGAAATTTTTTGCAAATCAAACTGGCGCAGTTCTGGGTCCAGCAGACCGTTTTCAATGCCTTTGGTGATGTAAGCGGGGAAGTATTCAGGATAAAACTCACCCATTTCGCTCTGGCGCACCTCCATCGGGCGTCCCAGCACAAAACCCAGCACTTCGCGGCGCAGCTTATCCAGCAACAAACGTGCGCTGACATAGGCATAATTGGGTTCGGTTTCCACCAGCGTACGGGCAGCCATGATCTGAGCCTGAGCCAGTTCATCCTGTGTCATGCCATCATAGATGTTGCGCAGGGTTTCGCTTAAAATGGCTTTGCTGTCGGTTCCATCAAGACCTTGGCAAGCCTCTTCGAGCGCTGCGGCGAGACGCGCCCGATCCAGCGGAACGATTGAGCCATCGGGCATCTTTACACCGAGCGCAAGCACCGTTTCCGGCTTGGCGCCATCGGCATTTTCCGCTTCCCGACGGGCGCGGGCGCGGTCTTCGCGGTAGAGCACATAAGCGCGGGCAACTTTATAATGCTCACCGCGCATCAGCGCCAGCTCCACCTGATCTTGAATGTTTTCAATGTGCAAGGCGCGGTCGGCATCCGCATGTCGGGTGAGAGCATTCACCACCTGTTCGGTGACTTCAGTAACAGCCTCATGCACACGGCGGGATGTTGCTGCGGCGTTGCCTTCTACGGCCAGAAAGGCTTTGGTGACGGCAATCTGAATTTTGCTGGCATCAAAAGAAGAGACAGAACCGTTGCGGCGAATAACATGAAATTGCGGCACGGCGCCTGTTCCTTTATTGTGCGTGCTCTTCTCTGTGGATGGTGTAAAAATGTGAACGCTGGAACCGTTTTGCGGTGTTTGTGCGCTGATATTGGACATAAAACCCCCAGAGAATTGCGTGTAAAATGTGACGGAAGCCATGCTGTTCCTCTCACATTTACCATCATGCCTTTATGTTTTTCGATTCTCAACACCTCAATCAATATATAGTGCGAAAAATCATAAAAAACGTTATTGACAACTATATATAGATACGCGAGCACGTTAACATTTTCTTTATCCTTGGGGTTATGCACCGCGTTTCCCCCTCATAAAGTGGGCAGAATTAAGGTTTATCCACCCTGTTGCGCGGACGCTTGAAATAGTTTAGGCGAACATTTGGAGAAACACCGACAGGAGCCACCATGCCTGATAGCGACATGATTGTAAAAGATGCCAATGGCACACGCCTGAGTGAGGGTGATAGCGTCACATTGGTCAAGGATCTGAAGGTGAAAGGCTCTGGCGGCGTGACCTTGAAACGTGGCACGACTGTGAAAAATATTCGCCTGACCCATGATGAAGCGCTGATTGAATGCAATCATGAGAAGGTCAAAGGGCTGGTTTTGCGCACCGAGTTTGTGAAGAAAGCCTGAGGCTCTCTTCACTCTTTAATGTCTTATGCTTTACCAAATTCGATGCTGAGCGTATCGGATTGACTCCGGCGAACAGCGTCATGATCTGGTGGCAACACATAGGCGTTCTGGGTTCCCAGATGTTCATTCAGGAAATCGACCGAGCCCTGGCTGAAATCCCCTGTGAACCATTCAGGTGCGCGCAACACCCATTCGCCGGAAGAGTCTTGCACAAGCAAGTCTTTGGGTGCTTTATCAAGAATACTCTCTAGCGAACCGCCTACCTGCCCATCGCCACTGGTAATCCGCATCGCACTGTTGCGTCCGGGAATATCACTTTCATTGAACCAGATCAGATCCGTTGCGCTTTCAAAATTGATTTCAGCCCAGTTGGCAAAATTTTGTGTGGTGCCGTTCCATTTCTGTACCCGCCCTTGCCATTCATCGGGCATGGAGACGTCAAGTTTTTCGCCGGGCTGGAGCGTGAAAATGCCGTCCGCATAGATATGGTTCGGCTCATAGGGCGCAAAATTGCGGAAGAAAGCAACTTCCATCGGCTTGTCGGTCGTGTTTATCAAATTGATGGTGTTCGGCCCGCCGCCATCAATGGCAGCCTTACCACCGCTCTTTTCGGTGGATGTTATACCATCCGCAATAAATTCTGTATGCTGCGGTTTGCTGGTATCGGCAGGAGTATCCCGGTTGGCGATGGAGTCATTTTTTATGGCGTGACTTGCAGGTGGCGTATCTTTTGGAGCGCCTGGAGGTGCTTCATCTTCCTCGATAACAAGCTGCATATTCATATTCTGCTTCTGCAGGCTGTTTTCATCCCATGTTCCCCAGCTATCATTATTACCGTCGGCGGGGGCAGGGGGATTCTCATAGGAAAAAGAAAGTTGTGCCAGCTCTTCAGAACTCAGGGCGCCATCGCCATTCTTATCCTGCGCAGCAATAAAGTTCATTGCCTCTTCTTCGGCAAAACTTTGAGGATGCTCGCTACCAATCATATCGCCAATGGTGTTCAGAAGGGTAAAGGCTTCTTTATCTCCGCCAGCTGCGGCCTCTTCCGCGCTAAATTTGAAAGTTTTGAAATCCTCGAAGGTCAGGCCATCCTTCCCAACATCAAGCTGCAGAAGTTTATTGGTATCAAAGCCCGATGAAGCGGGAATAAAATCAGGATTGCCTGTCGGTGTAAAATCTGGCGCAGGCTGGTTAAAAGAAGAGCCGCCACCTTCTGTATTGCTTAATGCGGCCTGAAATTGACTTTCAAGTTGAGCACGCTGATCCGGCGATAATTGACTCAGGTCAAGCGAACCGAAAACAGCACTTAAGTTTATGTTAGACGGAGAATCAACCACTGCAACCCCACTTCAACGATCTTTCTTGAAAGACATTAGAGAAGTATAAATGCATTATTGTTTAATTGAAAACAGTTTTACATATTAATATTAACGCAGCAAGAGATATTGTTGGCGTTAATCATAAAAAAATGAGAATTTAACAAAATTTTAACTTGAAATTTTGCGTTTTGTAATCATTCCATGAGAAGGAATGGCGGAAATTTTCGCGCGTGCTGCTCTGCAGGCAAGGAGAGCCGTTCACGCACCGTCTTTTCGTCTTGCATCAAGGAACTGAATAATCTTATGTAGCCGCAATCTAGGTTTACACTACTGAGAGATTCTCATGCCATCCTCATCGCCCCGTTGTGTTGCCGTGATTGTTGCTGCAGGCAGTGGCTTGCGGGTTCATAGCGGCAAGGCTGCGTTACCAAAACAATACCTGCCGTTGCGCGGGGAGCCTTTGCTGACCCATACGCTGCGGGCATTTGTAAACCATGATGCTATCCACGCTGTGCAGGTTGTTATGCGTGCGGGGGATGAAGCGCTTTACGCTGATGCCACCCGCGGTATGACAAATCTGCTGCCTCCTGTTGTCGGCGGTGCAACACGGCAAGCCTCCGTATTCAATGGCCTTTGCGCACTTGAAGCCAAAGGCTTTGATACGGTGCTTATCCACGATGCAGCTCGCCCGTTTGTCTCGTCTGATTTAATCTCCCGCGCTATCAAAGCTGCAAACCTTGAAGGTGCCGCCGTACCCGGAATGCTGGTAGTGGATAGCATTGTGCGGGTAGATAATACGTCTCACCACGCAGAAACGCTGATGCGTGAAACCCTGCGAGCGGTACAAACTCCACAGGCTTTCAGATTTAATCTCATTCTGGACGCGCACAAACAAGCAGCCAGAACCGGACGCTCTGATTTTACCGATGACAGTGCAGTGGCCGTCTTTGCAGGACATCGGGTGAGCATTATTACAGGTGAAACAGGAAATATCAAAATGACAACATCTGCCGATTTTATCCGCGCCGAGCGCGAACAGCTTGGCCAGCTTCTTGATATTCGGGTGGGGCAAGGGTTTGATGTCCACGCTTTCGGAGAAGGCAATCATGTGATACTCGGCGGGGTTAAAATACCCCATAGCCACGGGCTGCTGGGGCATTCCGATGCCGATGTCGGTCTGCATGCGCTGACCGATGCCTTGCTTGGCGCATTGGCTGATGGAGACATCGGCACGCACTTCCCCCCATCCGATAAAAAATGGAAGGGTGCAGATTCAGCGCAGTTTTTCGCCGATGCCATACGGCGCGTAAGGGAACGCGGCGGTATGATTGCCCATCTTGACCTTACCGTAATTGGCGAGCATCCAAAAGTAGGGCCTTACCGCGAGGCCATCCGCGACCGTATTGCGGATATTGCTTGCATTTCCCATAATCGCGTAGGTGTGAAAGCCACGACCACAGAAAAACTTGGCTTTACAGGCCGAGGGGAGGGGCTTGCTGCCATGGCCTCCGCCACTATCCGCTTGCCATAAAATCACATCTCCAGCGTTCTAAACGGTGAGAGCAATGAGGAGAAAACTGTGAAGTCTTATGAAGACGAAAACAACGGCTACCGCTTTTCAACGCTCACCCATGAACTGGCTTATAACGTCATCACACTGTGCAAACAGCAGGGCTTAACCCTCGGCACCGCAGAATCCTGCACCGGCGGGTTGATTGCAGCGGCACTGACTGAAATCAGCGGTTCCAGCGCGGTTGTCTGGGGCGGGATTGTTGCTTACGCCAATGACGTGAAATGCGGCGCCTTGAACGTTTCTCCCGCCATGTTGGAACGCGCGGGAGCCGTCAGTGAAGTGGTGGCACGCGCAATGGCGGAAGGCGCTCTTTCAGCATTAGGGGTGGATTTGGCGGTGTCTGTCACCGGCGTGGCAGGGCCAGAAGGTGGAACCGTTGAAAAGCCTGTGGGTCTGGTGCATATGGCTGTAGCGTATCGCGCGGATGGGCAGGTGCATACACAGCACCACGAGTGGCGTTTTGGCAGCCACAGCCGGGAGTCTATTCGCGCTGCAACAGTGCAAGAAGCGTTAAAAATGGTTCACAACACCGTAGCCAACCGGAATAATGTTGCCTAAATGCCACGATTATGGCGCAATCGCATCACAGTGTGTCGGCTGGCATGTGATTCTAACAACATCTTGCTCCATGCCGTATTTTTCTGAACTCTGAGGCAGGCGTGGCAGAACCAAGGTCTTTCATTTCCCTGAAAGCACCCCGTACGGGACCCGGCATCATTGGGCCGGCTGCGCTTTCGCTTGCGTTAGCGTCAACCCTTGTCACCTTTTTGGTGTTGGCGGGGCTGACACCCATCGAGCCGGTGCATCGGGTGGTGGTTACCACCTTGTTCATCAATGTGTTGTTCGGTGCGGTGCTGTTGCTGGTGATTGTGTGGGAGGGGCTGCGCATCCGCAAGGCGCGGCAGGAAAAGCAAGCGGGAGCGCAGTTGCATTCCCGTGTGATTGCGCTGTTTTCCATTATTGCGGCCGCGCCAGCCATTCTGTTGGCAGTGATTGCTTCGGTGACCATTGATCGCGGACTGGATGAGTGGTTTTCCACCCGTGCGCGGGCGATTGTGGATAATTCGCTGGTTGTGGCGCGAGCCTATCTGGATGAGCAAGTGCGCTCTATCCGTGGGGAAGTGCTGGCAATGGCAACCGACATCAACCGCTCCGTGATGGTGTATAACACGGATCGTCCGCGGTTTAGCGAGATTATGAATGTGCAGGCGAATATTCGCGGTCTGGCTGCGGCTTATATTCTGAATGAAGATATGACCGTGGACGAACAGATTATTCTGGATAACAGCCGTCCTTATCCCATGCCGCCGGAAGACTCGCTGGCGCAGGTGGACAGCGACGCACCGGCCATTCTCACGCCGGGCAACCAGAACGCTATCGGCGCCATTTTGAAGCTTGGCTCTTTCCAGAACAACAAATGGTTGTTTGTGGTGCGGGCGGTTGATCCCCGCGCCAACCAGTATCAACGCATGACAGAACAGGCAGCAGCCGAATATTCTGCACTTGAAAACCGTCGCTTCGGCGTGAAAGTGGCATTCGGGCTGATGTATCTGGTGGTGTCCTTAACACTGCTGCTGGCGTCCATCTGGTTGGGGCTGGCTTTTTCAAACCGTCTTGTTGCGCCGATCCGCCGCCTGATGCAAGCATCAGGGCAAGTGGCTGCGGGCAATCTTTATGTGCAGGTTCCTGCGGGAAAGGGCGAGGGCGATCTGGGAGGGCTGTCCGATACATTTAACAAGATGACCGCCCAATTGCGTAACCAGCGCAACGCTTTGCTGGAAGCCAGCGAGCAGATTGACAGCCGCCGCCGGTTCACTCAGGCTATTCTGGGCGGCGTGAGTGCGGGGGTTATCGGCCTTGAACATGATGGCAGTATTTCCTTGATGAACCGCGCGGCCGAACGGTTGTTCGATGTGGATGAGGCCGGTGTACTGGGTGTATCTCTTAGCACTTTGTCACCGGAGCTTGATGTTTTGCTGAGCGAAGTGCGGCAAGGCAATCTGCGGCTGGTGCAGCGCACGATTGTAATCCCTAAAGCAGGGCGCGAGCGGACGTTTAATGTGCGTCTCAGCCGCGAGCAATTTTCGGCCAGTGCGGGGCAGGAAAGCAGCTATGTGTTGACGCTGGATGATATTACTGATCTGGTAACCGCGCAGCGTACATCGGCGTGGGCAGATGTGGCGCGGCGTATTGCGCACGAGATTAAAAATCCGCTCACACCCATCCAGCTTTCAGCGGAGCGCATCCGCCGCAAATACGGCAAGGTTATTGTGGAAGACCGCGAGGTTTTTGAGCAATGTGTAGGCACTATTGTGCGGCAGGTAGATGACATCAAGCGGATGGTGGATGAATTTTCCTCCTTTGCGCGGATGCCGAAAGCGGCGTTTGAAGAAGGCGATATGCTGGAGCCTATCCGCCAGGTGGTCGGGATGATGCGGGTGGGGCACCCGGATATTCTGATTGAGATTCATGCGCCAGAACCGCCTTTAACGGCGCGGTTTGATCGCCGGCTGATTTCACAGGCCATGACCAATATTATCAAGAATGCGTCTGAATCCGTACAGGCTGTGGAACGCGCCGGTTTTGAAAAAGGCCATGTGCGCGTGGAGATCACCGAGACGGAAACAACCATCGAGGTGAAGGTGATTGATAACGGTATTGGTTTGCCGGTTGAAAACCGCGCCCGCTTGCTGGAGCCGTACATGACCACCCGCGAAAAAGGGACAGGTTTAGGCTTGGCTATTGTTGCCAAAATTGCCGAAGAGCATGGCGGCTATATTGAATTGCAGGATGCACCGGAGGTGGCCACAGGTGGCCATGGCGCGTGTATCCGTCTGGTTTTTGCCCGCAGTGGTGGGCAGGAGAATGAACAGGGAAAGCCCGAAGGTGCTTCCCGTAAAATCCCACAAACAGGAGAGGCTTGAAAATGTCTGCCGATATTCTGATTGTTGATGACGAAGCCGATATCCGTGAACTGGTTGCCGGTATTCTGGAAGATGAGGGTTACCGTACACGGGTAGCGCGCAATGCGGATGAAGCGCTCACCATGATTGAGCAGCGCCGTCCAAACTTGATTTTTCAGGACATCTGGTTGCAGGGCAGTCGGCTGGATGGCATGGAGATTTTGGAAAAAGTCAAAGAGCAACATCCTGATCTGCCGGTCGTCATGATCTCTGGTCACGGCAACATTGAAACCGCGGTGGCAGCCATTCGGCTGGGCGCGTATGATTTTATTGAAAAGCCCTTCAAGGCCGATCGCCTTGTGCTGGTGGTGCAGCGTGCGCTGGAAGCCTCGCAGCTGAAACGGGAAGTCAAGGAGCTGCGCCAGAAGTCTGGCCATACAATGAAATTCATCGGCAAATCCACGGTGATGAACCACCTGCGCGCCACCATTGAGCGGGTGGCGCCCACCAATTCTCGCGTGATGATTTCAGGGCCTTCCGGTGCCGGTAAGGAAGTCACCGCACGCGCACTTCATGCGGCTTCAGCCCGTGCCAATGCGCCCTTTATTGCGCTGAATGCAGCAACCATTACGCCAGATGGTATGGAGGCAGCACTGTTTGGGGTTGAAGGCAGCGAAGGGCGTCCGCGCCAGATCGGCTTGCTGGAAGAAGCCCATGGCGGCACGCTGTATATAGATGAAATTGCCGACATGCCGCGCGAAACACAGGGGCGGATCCTGCGGGTGCTGGTGGATCAAAATTTCACCCGTGTGGGCGGTGCAACCCGTGTGCATGTGGATGTGCGGATTTTTTCATCCTCCAGCCGCGATATGGGCATTGAAATTGCCGAAGGGCGGTTCCGCGAAGATTTATACCACAGGCTGGCAGTGGTGCCGGTGCGCGTACCGGCATTGGCAGAACGCCGTGAAGATATTCCAGAACTGATTGATTATTTTCTGGATCAGATTTCGGTACAAAGCGGCCTCGCCAAACGGATTATTGGCGATGATGCCATGGCGGTTTTGCAATCCCATGACTGGCCGGGCAATGTGCGCCAGTTGCGCAACAATGTGGAGCGGTTGATGATCCTGACCGGCGGTGAGCCGGACGCGGTGATTACAGCCAGTATGTTACCGGCAGAGGTTGGCACCATGGTACCACCCACCCCCAGCGGTGTGGGCGGTGAAAAACTGATGGGAATGCCCCTGCGCGAAGCGCGTGAATTGTTTGAAAAACAATATCTTGTGGCGCAGATCAACCGCTTCGGGGGCAATATTTCACGCACCTCGGAATTTGTGGGCATGGAACGCTCGGCCCTGCACCGCAAACTGAAATCATTAGGGGTGGGATAAAACCCGTAATAAGGCACAAATTCACCAGCACAATCGTATAATCATATTATTATGCGTTTGTTGTAGTGTCAGAACCAATTGATCTGAGTGTCCGTTCAAAACATGGTGACTTGAAAAGATTATTCCTACCGGAAAACTATTCTCTGGCAATGTGAATATTAGTAAAAGGGGCTGAATACTCAACATCTGGATTATACCCCTTCGCTCGAAGGTTAGAAAGCATATCCTGAAACTGTTCTGTAGAAAGGGGAAACAAAGAACGTTGGTTCATGGAAGAACCTATCAGCACATCAAATACAGCATGTCCGTTTGCTTTTAAGTGGTTGGCCATTTTATTAATTATACGCAGCTGCTTATCAACAGCAATATAAGGTAAAACCGCTACTGCATTAACGAACGCATAAAAATCTTTAAATTGAAAATGAGAAATATCTTTCTCTTTATACTTGACCATACTGCGTGTATCTCTACTATAAATCCTGCGTATATTGTCAAAATAAAGATGGGATGGCGTTATATCTACCGCTGTAATTTTTAATGTAATATTTTTATTCTTTGCGGCAGAAGCTAATTCTAAAGCAAAATAACCCTCGCCTGCTCCAATATCGAGAACCCGATCACCATCATCAAGATAATCGCTATAAGCTTCTGCCAAATTTTTAGCCTCTTGCATCGCTGGAATTGTCACGCGTTGTGATGCGCGCGGCATATTCTGATTAGCATGCAGGGAAGCAGAAAGCCTGTCTTCAAAATTGGAGTATTGTACTTGGCTCAGGTCACTAGAGTATTCAATGCGCATTTATAATCCATATGAAAATGTGTAATATAATAATTAAATAAATATTTTATGTTTTTATGTCATGAAGCTAGCGAGGATAGTAAAATTTTGCGTATGTTGCCGATTTTCAAATAAAATGATTATTTTAATTGGTGAAATTCTGCTATATAATAAAGAATTATAACTTAAGGCATGCAATCATTTTTATGCCTTAGGCTATATATGTGCATGAAGGGAAAGCGTGATTATTTGTCACGCTTTCGCTGTAAAATTCTGTATTCGCTTGATGATGTGTGAGACGAAAATTCGCTCTACGATTCCTTAAGCAGCCACCTGCACGCTTGCTGCTTTTACATTGCGCTTCGTGGTTAAAAGGCTTTCTATTTCTTGCGCCACTCCAAGAATATCTCGTGAAGCTGCACTTGTTTCATCCATAAGGTTCGGTGTTGCACCATAAAGTGCGGCTTCACCATAAGCTACACGATTTTGTATTTCAGCTTCCAGCATGGGTAAGCCCGCGCGGTTGAGTTCATTGCGCAGATGACGGGCAATAACGCTGTTAGGAATAGTTTGCGTCATCACGCAACGGAAGGTTGGCGTCCAGCCCTTGATACCCTCTTTCAAGACTCCCACAGTGTCCATCATGAGATCGACGTCAAGAGGCGATGGTTTAACAGGAATAAGAACAAAGTGCGCAGCAGCCAAAGCCCCAATAGTGGATTCACTACGAAAGCCGGGCGTATCAATGATAACTACTCCGTGGCGTCCTGAAAGACGACGAGCGGTCTTCCACACGTTTTCAGTGCAATCCTCAACAATAGGAATGTTATTGAGTTTTTTTTCCCGTTCCGCAAGTCTTGGCAGTGAGCGTTGTGGATCGCTATCGAGTAAAACAGGCCGACGTCCTTGCGCCTGCCAGTGCGCCGCAAGACTTGCTGCAAGCGTACTCTTTCCGCTACCGCCTTTCAAAGATGCAACAGTTACAATATATCCGATCATGGTGTATGCCTGCCCTAAAAGTGCTTTGCTTAACCTTCTTCATACGCAACACCGAACAAGGAATACGTGAGTATTCTAAAAAGCGCATAACCTCGATTTCGGCTCCAAGCCTGTTCTTTTTATGAGGGATTATGCGATTGTGATTCACACGACCCGTGTGAGTGATTTACTTTTGAACATTTATACTTAATAACAGGTTAACCTGCTGTCATTGCTCTGAACTAAAATCATAATTTTTATACAGCTTAAGATCCTTTCAACCGGACCCCAGACACTTCAAAAGATCAAAAACAGAATTCTGCGCTTGAAAAGGAGTACTTCACGGCAATAAAAACGAAAATAGGGGACAGTTCAAACAACTTGCTCTGCCGTTAAATTCCGCTATTGTTTGCGCCCATGCACGACAAAAATACAACAGACCATCGCGCCCTCTGTGGGCCTTATAAACTGCAAACGCCTGTGGTGCTTGCGCCCATGTCCGGTGTGACGGATATTGTGTTTCGCCGTCTTGCGGTGCGGCTGGGTGCGCATGTGGCGGTGTCTGAGATGGTGGCCAGCAATCTGCTGGTACGGGGTGAGGAAGAGTCGCGGCTGCGCATGGAAGGCGGCGGAATGCCGCTGCATATTGTGCAGCTTGCGGGGCGCGATCCGCAATGGCTGGCTGAAGCCGCAAAACTGGCCGAAGGGGCTGGCGCGGAAATCATCGACATCAACATGGGCTGTCCGGCCAAGAAGGTGACCGGAGGCGCGTGCGGTTCGGCGCTTTTGAAGGATCTTGATCTGGCGGTCAGGCTGATTGATGCAACCGTTAAAGCCGTAAAGGTGCCGGTTACGGTGAAAATGCGGCTGGGCTGGGATGAAAACAGCATGGTTGCGCCCGAATTGGCGTATCGGGCAGCGGATGCGGGTGCGCAGCTTGTGACGGTGCATGGCCGCACCCGTGAACAGTTTTACACCGGAAAGGCCGACTGGCCAGCGATTGCAGCGGTGAAGAACGCCGTTTCGCTTCCCGTGATTGCCAATGGTGATGTCAAATCCGGTGTGGATGCACGCACAATACTTCAGCAATCGGGTGCTGATGGCGTGATGGTGGGGCGCGGTGCGCAAGGCAGGCCGTGGCTGTTGGGGCATATCGCGCATTATCTGCAACAGGGTATAACATTGCCGGTTCCATCGCTGGAGATACAATGCGCTCTGGCGCTGGAACATTACGAAGGCTTGCTAACGCTCTATGGTGAAAAGGTGGGAGTGCGCCATGCCCGCAAGCATCTGGGCTGGTACATGGATGCCGCAGAAGACTATACCGGCGTAGCGGTGCCTCAGGATATGCGTATCAGCATCATGACATCCACCGAGGCTGAAACAACCCGCAAAGCCATGCAGGAAGCGTATCTGCGTCTTGCTGAAAAACAGGCCGCCTGATGGGGGAGGTTGCCGCACCTTTGGCCGACACGGTGCTGGATGCGTTGCCCCATCCTGTGATGACGGTGGCACAGGATGGTATGGTGTGCAGCGCCAATGCTGCTGCCGAGACATTTTTCCAGATGAGCCGTCCGGTATTGCTGCGGCACACACTGTGCGGGTTGTTAACTCCCGATACGAAAGTGTGGTCACTGGTAGAAAAGGTGATGGAACGCGGTTTTCCCATGCATGAATATGGCACCGAGGTGGCGGTTGTGCGCACGAACAACAGTGCCATCATGGATGTATATGCGGCTCCTCTGAATGATGGGTCTGGCAATGTTTCGGTAATGCTGCAAGAACGGGGGATTGCGGATAAAATCAGCCGCCAGCTTTCCGCGCAGGAGTCGGTGCGGACGGCAGCCGCACTTTCAGCGATGCTGGCTCATGAAATTAAAAATCCACTGTCTGGTATTCGCGGGGCGGCGCAATTGCTGGAACAATCGGTGGGCGAGGAAGATCACGCGCTAACCCGGCTGATCTGCGATGAAGCAGACCGGATTGTCAAACTGGTGGATCGGTTTGAAGTGTTTACGGACGAACGCCCTATCGAGACGGAGCCTGTGAACATTCATGTTATTCTGGAGCATGTGCGGCGTTTGGCGCAGACCGGATGCGCCAAGAGCATTGTGTTCACAGAAGCCTATGATCCTTCTTTGCCGCCGGTGATGGTCAACCGCGATCAGATGGTGCAAGTGCTGCTGAACCTCATCAAGAATGCAGCCGAAGCGCTGGAAGGGCAGGCGGATGGCGCGATTGCGCTTTCCACGGCGTTCAGGCCGGGGGTGCGGCTGGCATTGCCAGGAAAAACCGAGCGGGTAAGCCTGCCGCTGGAAATCACCATTCGTGACAACGGGCCAGGGATTGCGCCCGATATACGCCCGCATCTGTTTGATCCGTTCATAACAACCAAACTGTCCGGCTCTGGTTTGGGGTTGGCGCTTACTGCAAAAATTATCCGCGACCACGGCGGCACCATTGAGGCGGCCTCCGTTTTATCTGGCACAGCTTTTCGTATATTATTGCCTTTGGCCACCTGCTATCATGCTGTAAATTTCAAGTGATTAATGCTTATATGGATGAGTCGCCTTAAGGAGGGTGATTATTTTTTGATGTCTATCCTCAAAAGTGAGAAAATATGGCTTACGAAACTCCTATCACAATAAAAAAAGCAATTGAGAACATAAAAAAACGCCACTATGTGCTGCCATCAATTCAGCGTGAGTTTGTCTGGGGAACAGAGCAAATTGAGACATTGTTTGACTCAATCATGCGCAATTATCCAATTAGTACATTCCTGTTTTGGAAAGTGGATAAGAACAAGATTAAAGATTTCCAGTTTTATGAATTTTTGAAAAAATATCATGAAAAAGACCATCGCCATAATATCAAAGCTGATCTTGAAGATGATGCTGATATTATTGTACTGCTTGATGGTCAACAAAGAATGACATCGCTGTATATTGCTCTTACCGGAACATACGCTGATAAAAAGCGCTATGCATCGTCTAAACATGCTAATCAGTATCCTGAACGCAAGCTTTATTTGAATCTACTGAAACCGTCCGAAGATCAAGAGGTAGAATATGATTTCCGGTTTTTAACCAAAGAAGATGCCTCATTAAAAAATGATTCTTTTTTCTGGTTTGAATGCTCTAAGATTATTTCATTCAAAGAAAAAAACGATACATATGATTATCTTGATGAAAATAATCTTAGTGATACTTCCATATATAAAAAAGAAGTCGTTCAATTCGCAAGAAACACAATTAATCGTTTTTATGATGCCATCCATAAAGATGGCACGATAAGTTTTTATCTTGAGGAAGGGGAAGAGCTAGACAAAGTTCTTCAGATATTTATCCGCATTAATAGCGGGGGAACGAAGCTCAGTTATTCTGATCTACTGCTGTCGATAGCAACGGCGCAATGGAATGAGAAGGATGCCCGTGAGATCATTCATGAATTTGTTGATGACATCAATAAAATTGGTGACGGATTCAACTTTAATAAAGATATCGTTCTCAAGAATTGTCTTGTGCTTGGAGATATCGGGGATGTAAAATTTAAAGTTGATAATTTCAGCAACGAAAACATGAAAAACATTGAAAGAGATTGGGATAAAACCTCTTCAGCATTGCGATCCGCCATTGAGCTAGTATCCAAATTTGGCTACAATTCAAAAAATCTAATTGCGACCAATGCTGTCATTCCGATTGCTTATTTTATATTCAAAAACAGGTGTGACGATCAAATTCTGCATTCTCAAAAATGGGAGAATGATAGAAAAGCCATAAAGGAATGGCTGGCGCGCGTGTTTCTCAAAGGGGTATTTAGCGGACAAATTGATACTATTTTCCCGCCTATGCGCAAGCTTATCAATGATAATATGGGGAGGTTTCCGCTTGCAGAGATTATCAATTATTACAAAGGGAAGTCAAAATCTATCTCATTCAGTGAAGATGAAATAGATAATTTGCTAGAACTTCAATATGGCACCGCAAAGACATATTGTGCTTTGACTTTGATCTATCAAGGCTTGAACCATAACTTCAAATATCACCAAGATCACGTTCACCCTAAAAATAGGTTGAATAAACAATCTATGAAAGCTGCCGGCCTTTCAAAAGATATGATTGCCCAATTTAATAGTGGGGTAAACAGTATTGCCAATTTGCAATTGCTGGAGGCAACAGGCAATTTTGAGAAAAATGATAAGCTGTTTAACGAGTGGCTTAATCTTACATATTCCAATAAAATTGATAGGGATCGCTATTTGACGCAGCATTATATCAATCCTGAACAATCTTTAGAAATCGAAGATTTTATGGATTTTCTCGCTGCCCGTCGAAGGGAAATAAAGTCAAAATTGATCTCTGTGCTTGGTATGGGATTAGAAGAATTGGCTCAGAGCGCCTGATCTAGTATTTTTATTAAAATAGTCGCGTGGAATGATTGTATTTTAAGGTTTTTTCACGCGAATGACAGGTTGAAATGCAAAATGTCTGATGGGTTGATTCTGATTGCCGATGATGATGCGGCTATTCGCACCGTGTTGTCGCAAGCCTTGTTGCGCGCGGGGTATGATGTTAAAGCAACCGCAAGCGCCGTGGTGCTGGATGGCTGGGTGGCCGAAGGGCAGGGCGATCTTGTCATTACTGATGTGGTGATGCCGGAAATGACGGGTTTTGATCTTCTGCCCCGCATTAAGGCGCAGCGCTCTGATTTGCCGGTTATTGTCATGAGCGCCCAGAACACCTTTATGACGGCCATCAAGGCTGCTGAACTGGGTGCTTATGAATATCTGCCAAAACCATTTGATCTCAAAGAGCTGGTCGCCACCGCTGGCAGGGCATTGGCAGAACACAAAACCACCCGCAAGCTGCCCGCTGACAAAACAGAGCCGATGCCGCTGATCGGGGGTTCTGCTGCCATGCAGGATGTTTACCGCACATTGGCACGTCTGATGCAAACGGACTTGACAGTGCTGGTGACCGGAGAATCCGGTACGGGCAAAGAGTTGGTTGCCCGTGCTTTGCACCGCTTTGGCAAGCGCAAGGATGCCCCCTTCATTGCTGTGAATATGGCGGCAATCCCCCGTGATCGGGTAGAAAGCGAGCTGTTCGGTCATGAGAAGGGGGCATTCACCGGCGCCCAGAGCCACACCGCAGGGCGTTTTGAACAGGCCAATGGTGGCACGCTGTTTCTGGATGAAATTGGCGATATGCCTCTAGAAGCGCAGACCCGTCTTTTGCGGGTGTTGCAGGAAGGGGAATATACAGCGGTGGGCGGCATAACGCCGGTACGCGCCGATGTGCGGATTGTTGCCGCCACCAACAAGGATCTGCGGCAATTGATTGCGCAAGGGCAATTCCGTGAAGATGTGTTTTTTCGCCTCAATGTGGTGCCGTTGCGTTTGCCGCCGCTCAGGGAGCGCACCGAAGATATTCCGGATTTAGCAAGGCATTTCCTGACTGAAATATCCCGTGAAGGATTGGAGCAAAAGACCATTGAACCTGCGGCTATGGAGCGCCTGAAACGCCACCGCTGGACAGGAAACGTGCGCGAGTTGGAAAATCTGATGCGGCGCATTGCAGCGCTCTACCCACAGGAAAGCATCGGCGCGGGCGTGATTGAAGCTGAACTGAGTGAAACCGCAACCCACATGCCCCATGCGCTGCCGCTGGGAAGCGATGTATTGGGATTATCCATTGAACGCTACATGCAGGATTATATGGCGCGGTTTTATCCCACTCTGCCGCCACCGGGTCTTTATCACCGGCTTTTGCGGGAGTTTGAAGAGCCGGTTATCCGCGCCGCACTCAACGCCACCCGCGGTAACCAGATCAAAGCCGCGGAACTGTTAGGGCTGAATCGCAATACGCTACGCAAAAAAATGCAGGATCTCCAGATTAGCAGCGGATATGGTTTCTAGAGCATGTCTCCCAAAAGTGGGAACCGGTTTTTTGGATAAAGACATGCGTAAAAACAAAGAGTTAGAGCGGGTTATGTGTTGGAGTAAATGCAACACGCTCGAGAGCATGTCTCCCAAAAGGGGGAACCGGTTTTTTAGCACAGTGCGCGCAAATGTAAAATATTGGACTTGACATCGCGGTCAAATAATTCGATAAAACTGGAAATGTCAAAATATGATTTTTCTAAAGATGCAGTCACCGCTCTTGGCGCTTTAGCGCATGAACAAAGGCTTGCCATTTTTCGCCTTCTTGTCAAAGCAGGAAAAGAAGGCATGACCGCAGGTTCTATTGCCGAAGCGGTGCAATCACCGGCATCTTCCATTTCGTTTCATTTATCCAACCTTGCCCGTGCTGGTATTATTATACAACGCCGCGAAAGCAGGTTGATGATCTATACCGCAGATTATGACCGCATCCTGAGCATAATAGCCTATTTAATTGAAGATTGTTGTGGCGGAACACCGGAAATATGCTCGCCTTTAACTGAAATCATCAGCCGTTTTACCTGCTGTAATGTCAAGGAAAAACAATGAGTGCATTTGAGCGTTATTTAAGCCTGTGGGTATTTCTGTGTATTGTTATTGGCATTGGGCTCGGGCATTTTTGGCCGGGTGTATTTCAGGCCATCGGTTCGGCCGAATATGCGCAGGTCAACATTCCGGTGGCGGTGCTGATCTGGCTGATGATTATACCTATGCTGATCCGCATTGATTTTATGAATCTGCACCGCATAGGCCGCTATTGGCGTGGCATCGGGATAACCCTTTTGATTAACTGGGCGATTAAACCGTTTTCAATGGCATTGCTGGGCTGGCTGTTTATTGGTTGGTTATTTCGCCCGTTTCTTCCCGAAAGCCAGATTGGTTCCTATATTGCGGGGCTGATTATTTTGGCGGCAGCACCGTGTACGGCCATGGTTTTTGTGTGGTCAAATCTTACAAAAGGCGAACCGCATTTTACCTTATCCCAAGTAGCGCTGAACGATGCAATTATGGTGATAGCCTTTGCACCCCTCGTTGGGCTGTTGCTGGGTCTTTCAGCAATCACGGTGCCGTGGAATACACTGCTTCTTTCTGTTGTACTTTATATTATTGTGCCTGTTATCATTGCGCAAATTGTGCGGCGCATGATGATGGCCAGAGGCGGAACAGATGCAATTGCGGGCGCATTGTCGATCCTGCAACCGCTTTCGGTCATATCATTGCTTGTGACCCTGATGACACTGTTTGGCTTTCAGGGTGAACAGATTATCGCGCAGCCTGTGGTGATTGCATTGCTGGCCATACCCATTCTTATTCAGGTTTATTTTACATCCGGCCTTGCCTACTGGCTTAATCGGGTGAGCGGCGAACAGCACTGCATTGCGGCCCCCTCAGCATTGATCGGTGCATCCAACTTTTTTGAATTGGCAGTGGCTGCAGCAATCAGCCTTTTCGGTTTTCATTCGGGCGCAGCCTTGGCAACCGTTGTGGGCGTGTTGGTGGAAGTGCCGGTCATGCTTTCGGTGGTCTGGATTGTAAACCGTTCAAGAGGCTGGTACGAGCGGGGCGCAAATGTCCGGCTCATTTTAAAGACAGGAAACAGATCATAATGACCATTACCATTTATCATAATCCGGCTTGTGGCACATCACGCAATACATTGGCAATGATCCGCAGCAGTGGTCAGGAGCCTGAAATTATTGAATACCTGAAGAACCCGCCTTCACGCGAGCAGTTAAAGCAGCTGATTGCGGCATCCGGACTAACGGTAAGGCAGGCATTGCGTGCAAAAGGCACCCCTTATCTCGCATTGAGCCTAGACAACCCATCCCTGAAAGATGAAGAACTGCTGGATGCCATGATGCAGCATCCTGTTCTCATCAATCGTCCGTTTGTCATCACGCCCAAAGGCACACGTCTTGCCCGCCCTTCTGAAGTGGTTCTGGAAATATTACCCAACCCCCATATTGGGCTTTTTCAGAAAGAAGATGGCGAAACAATACACGCCCCCTAGCGTATCTCCTGTTTAAAGTGAAGCTTCATGCGGGTTTGCGGGGAGACGGTGTCAAGGCAGGGGAAAGTCCTGCTTCGTGGATGCGCTGTCTGATGCGTTCTGGAGGAATACCGTCCGGTGCATCAACCCGCTGACCAAACAATGGATCAACGCTATAGTCAAGCTTGCTGGCATCTTTTTCACCCAACGCATTTTCAAGAGCCCGCTGGGTGGGTGTTTGCGGGAATGACAGGCCGCCAATACTGATGACGCCGGAGCGCTCCCCCGTGAGAGCGAGGATGCCATTATTTTCCCGCACACCAAAGCCTGTATCCAGCCAACCCTGGTCATCCAGCGGCAAAACAAGAGATGAAGAGGGAACCGGGAGGGTTGCATGTGGCACCATCGGACCGCTTATCTCAAGCGTAGCGTTTTTACTGCCGCGTAAAGAAATAAGAGCTGGCCCTGATTCACCGGCCATAACCGTTCCGCTACGCAAAAGTGTCGGCTGAGTGATAATCTGGCGTTTGCGAACCGTTACGCCCATTTCACCAAACGCCACAGCATCGGCAAGAGCCATATGAGGATCAAATCTGGAAAGCATTGTTGCGCTATCCGCAGGCCGCCAGAGCGCGGTCACCGATTTTAACGGACGGTTGGGTAAACGGGTTGCTTCAAGCATAGCCTGCAATGCCATCCCGGGAAGCAGGGCGTGTGTAACATTTTCCGTAATCAAAGTGCCTGCAAAGCCCCGTGAACTAAAGGGCTGATTAAGCACCAGAGAGGCTCCCGCCAGCAAAGTCGTGACAAAACCCAGCCCAAGACCAGCAATTCCTGAATGAAGCTGCGCAGTAGCCAGAATATCGCCGCCGCCAATGCCTGTTTCAAGCACATGCGAAAGCCCCAGCGCAATCAGGGCTGTATGGCTGCGGGCTACCGGGATCATTCCATCAGCACAGGAATCCCATGTGATAACCGCAACATGCTCCGAAAGAGGATGAGAACGACGCAAATCTTCTTCCGGTTCTTCATCAATGGGGCAGATATCATCATCCAGCGGCACCACCCCGTCAGGCAGGTTACGGCCGTAAGCCAAAACAAACCGTACGGAAAAAACATCGGCGCACACATTCCGCAACATTTCCGCATGGTTCACAGGACCGGCTCGCACTGTGGTAATAACAGCGCGCGGTGTAATTTGCGCCAGAGCTTGTGTCAATTCCTGCTTACGCCACGGCAGCGGCAGAGGAGCTGCAATGCAACCTGCGCGCAAAATAGCCATGAAAACAATAAATGTTTCAACAATATTTGGCATTTGATAGGCAATAACAGCATCACGACCCAGTTGCAGTGCCAGCAAACGGCGGGTAAGACGCGCGACCTCCTCATCAAATTGTGCCCACGTCAATTTTCGCCGCGCCCCATCGGTGAAAATCGGCCTATCGGAGGGATCAACCAGAGCCAAGGCTTGCGGACGGGAGTGAGTTAATTCCCGTGCGATGTCACCCAATGTCATATCGTTGTTAAAACCAACGCTATCCGATGTGCCAAAAGGATTGTCCAGAATCATAATCCGCCTCATGCTGCATAAAAAGAGGAGGCTTTTTATGCCTTTTTTGGCTCGCACTCTAAAATGCCTTTTTGCCCTTACTATAGATGCTTTAGCATAAATTGTTTACCAAAATACGCACAGGGATAATGTTTCCACAAAGGGAATGTGGCGCGATGACGGCAGAACAGATTGCTCCTCACCTCAAGATAATCGGATTTTTCAAGACACTACAAGTAAATTGGGGTCATTAAAGTGCACTTTCTAAATACTTTTTATAAAAAAACGCCAATTGCCACATGCGTTGATTAAACAGCAGGATCAGCATCAATCCCGTTCTTTATTAAAGCTGGGGTCAAAATTTCATCATAGGCACCTTTTAACTGATAAAATACATTGTTTTCATTCTGATCAAAAACAGAATCTTTAAGAAATGGATCTTTTTCCGTTAATTCATAGGCTTTTGTGGTTAAACTAACATATGTCTTTTTCAATTCATTTAGATTCTCTTTTGAGTATGAGGGGAAGGCGTCAGATTGAATATAGGAAAGCAAATCATTGGCAGTTTTCTGATATGTTGCAAGAGCCCTATCATTTTCTCTAAATATCTGTTCTGGAGTATAGTGAGGAAATTCTGTGGGGCCTGGTTGACGACTCGATCCGGCAAACCCGGCATTATACGATTGCGGGCCTGGATTTAGGCGCGGATGCCAAAATTTAGAAGTTTTAATCATACCTTCTGGAGTTTTACTAAGTTCAAAAGATTTGAAGGTAGAATAAACAGATTCAATGCGGTTATGAAGTTTTTTCAACTCTCTAAGGTCAGTATTTCGAGGTGATGATTGTGACCTTTCCGATAGAATATTAAGTTCTTTACTAACCTTATCTAAATCATTTTTGGCAGTTTGAAATCTATTGTTATGAACGTCAGGATCTCCAATAAAATCAACTAATCTGTTTGAATTTGAGCCTTTTTCATAAAGCGCAAAAAGTAATGGGATGTTTTTACCATTTGCCGCCGTGTATTTTTCGGTAGCTTTATTAGTATTGGGGTTAAACGTGGAAACATAAGGACGAATCTCTTCTGCGGCATCTCGAGCAGGAATATAATGTGACTCATAGTGTGCATTTAAATTCTGAATATGATCAGATACTTCCTTTATACCATGGTTAAAGACATTCTGATCATGCGCATTTAACTTACCAGAAATGAAACGACTCGTGCCTCCGAACATATTCTGTCCGTCTATATTCTGGATTTTAGCGGTTGCATCATTAAAGGCTGTTTCTATTTTTTCAGAATTTTGCAATGGAGGCAGACCGGAAAATGAGACAGACATGATGACTTTCCTAAAAATAAATATAAATTTAGATTATATTTATGTTTATTTAAATATTATTAATTTGTCAATTAATTTCGATGTAAATGGTGTGTTGATTTTAGAATTATCTATAATATATTATATTTTTGCTTGAAATATTTAAATTAATTTCACGTCTGTACTAAGATGAAGAATTTTTTTCTCATATTATGCCATCCACACAAAGGATGATGAGGCAAACTGTTTCAGAGATATTTTGTGATAGTGCAAATGCTTTTTTTACGGAATTATTATGTTTTCCTGCAAATTCGGCTTTCTCATGCAATCGTGAGAATCATCTGGCAATAAAAACGGTATAGCTTTTTACAAAATCAATTTTTCTGATTTTGTAACACTCTGCAACAACACGTTACTTTCTCACTTATTACGCAAAACCAGTCTCATTTCTCTAGAAAAAAATCAATGCCACTTCAGGTTAATCCGGTCACATCACATTATTTTTCTGGGGAGTGACAAGATGATCGCTGACAAACGCTCTATGACCTGATATGAGCCACGTTAATGCCGTATTGTTCACCTTATGGTGATGTTAGGAACATTTATTAAAGACGCGCTCAGATACAAGCGCTCTTTCAACACTGTAAACATAAGGATCAACTTTATGCTTCTGTCCATGAGACAAATGCCGCAAGTAAGCAAATGGGTTGCCGGACTTTCTGTCGCGTTGGGTTGTATGGCCGCTCCTGCTTTCGCTCAACAGGCACAAAACAATGCCAGCCCCGCGCCCGAATGGATCAAGGTGTGCGGCAAAGACGAAAAAAATAAATCTGAAGTCTGCACACTCAACAGCTACGCTCTGGCAGAAGCCGGTAACGTTGTCGCCGATGTTCGCATTGTAGAAGTGCGCAAGGAAAAAGAACCCGTTCGCCGCGTATTCGAAGCTATTGTTCCCGTAGGGTTTCTCATTCAGCCAGGTGTTAATCTGGTAATTGATAAAGATAAGCCCGTTGCTGGACGCTATAAGCTCTGCTACCCGAACGGATGCTTGGTGGAAACACCTGTCACAGAAGATCTTCTCAAATCCATTCGTAAAGGCAGTGATCTCATCTTGTTTGCTGCAAATCCTAACGGCCAGTGGGTAGGCGCAAAGATTTCCTTATCCGGCTTCTCAAAAGCTCTGGATGGACCTTCAACAGATCCTGAAGTGTATGAAGAACGCCGCAAAAAATTTGAAGAAAGCCAAAGCCAACTTCAAAATGAACTGCTCAAGCGAGCAGAAGAACAACGCAAAAAACTGCAAGAAGATGCCGGTAAAACATCAACTCAAAAACCTGGACAGTAAACAGCAGATATCTGTGTTTTCTATACAGCATCTTTTATGCGTTTCCTGAGGCGCACAAAAGAAAAAACAAGAGCAGTAAAATCACAAAAATATCGGGTCTTTGGCCCGGTATTTTTCTATGTTAACAGTGTAAATCCTTTTTTTCAGAATGAGCCAAGGGGTGTTTTTACTGCGGATAACGCGGTGCTTTGATTGTATCTTTGCAAAAAACAGATCGCAAAATACAAAGTAAAGGCTCGGGTAAAATTTTCCCCACATTCTTCGGGAACTTATGATAATAGCCCAGCGTTCAAACGACATAACATGTACTTTTAATGGAGATATATTATCATGCTGAAAGGCGGTCTTTTGTGGCTTATTGGTATTCCGCTGCCTATTATTCTCTTGCTGTGGTTGTTTGGCGTGCTGTAGGTTCTATATAGCGCATTGTTTAAATGATCTTTCAATAGGATCGTGCTGTTGCGGTCATGACGGCATTTATTGCTGTCATGACCGTTTTTTTATAGTAATTAAAACAGACCGTGGCTAGATTACTTCAATAATAGCCGCAAACAGTCGGCAACAAGCATAATTTGAGTGTAGCGTAAATGACTGATAACAAATATAAATCCTCATTTTCTACGCATCATCGCTTTGCTGTCGCCCCCATGATGGATTGGACAACGCGCTATTGTCGCTATTTTCACCGTACAATGACACGTCACAGTGTATTATATACAGAAATGGTTACCGCAGATGCGGTCATTCATGGCAACCGGCAACACATTCTGGGTTTTGATAATGCAGAACACCCTATAAGTGTTCAACTCGGCGGGAGTGAGCCGCACAAACTCGCTGAAGCTGCGAAAATTTGTGAAGCGGAAGGCTATGACGAAATCAATCTGAATGTGGGCTGCCCTTCCGATCGTGTGCAAAGCGGTGCATTTGGCGCGTGCCTCATGGCAGAACCGCAAACGGTAGCTAAATGTGTCGCTGCAATGAAGCAGGTGGTGCGTCTGCCAATAACGGTGAAATGCCGGATCGGAATTGATGATCAGGATTCCGAAGAAGCGCTGGACACATTCGCTGACGCCGTTGTTGCCGCTGGTGTTGATGCTTTAACCGTTCATGCCCGCAAAGCGTGGCTGAAAGGGCTTTCTCCAAAAGACAACCGCACCATTCCACCGCTGGATTATGAGCGTGTCTATCGCCTCAAGAAGCGCTTTCCAGCGCTACACATCAGTATCAATGGCGGCATCACATCCCTAGCAGAAGCGCAGGTACATCTTGCGCAAGTCGATGGTGTCATGCTCGGCAGGGCAGCCTATCAGGATCCTGCTTTGCTGCTGGATGTTGACGCTATGATTTATGGGGATGCCCGTAAGATTACAGCCGTTGAAGCGGTGGAACATATGCTTGGTTATGCAGAGCAGCATATTGGGCAAGGCGGAAAGCTATCCAATATTACCCGGCATATGCTGGGCCTTTTTAACGGACAAAAGGGTGCGCGGGCGTATCGCCGTTATCTCTCGGAAAATGCTGTAAAACCAGATGCCTCTGCGCATATTTTGCACGAAGCCCTTGCGCTTATCCAATATGATGCAGAGGCAGTTTGAAATCTGCGGCTTATTGTATTCCCGGCAATAAAAGCAAACATATTATAAAATGATAATTCTTTCACTATAAATTTTTAGTATTATTTATCAGTATTTTAGACTGATCCGTATTACCCTTCAGGGAAATGGGTTGGCCTCTGGTTTCAATAAAATGATCGTTTTATTTGAATGCTTTTATAGAAATACAGATCAAAACAAAAAAGCCGGAGTAAAACTCCGGCTTTTTGGAACATGCGTTACGTGTTAAACGACGCCAGCGCGGGCAGGCATCACCACAACGCGGGTGCCGGTTGGTACGCGGTTGTATAGATCGATAATATCCTGATTGAGGAAACGCACACAGCCGGAAGACACCATGGTGCCGATTGTCCACGGTTCGGTGGTGCCGTGAAGGCGGTAAAGGGTATCGCGGCCATTTTTATAAAGATACAAAGCGCGTGGGCCAAGCGGGTTTTCTGGGCCACCGGCAAGACCTGCTGCAAATCCGCCATAACGCTCTGGCTCACGGCGGATCATATCCGCTGTAGGTGTCCAGCGTGGCCAAGCTGCTTTACGCTGAATGATACCTTCGCCACGGAAATTGAAGCCTTCCTGTTTGCCAACGCCAACACCGTAACGCAGCGCTTTTCCGCCTTCTTGTACCAGATAGGCGTAACGTTCGTTAGGATCAACAACAATAGTACCCACAGGGTAGCTTGGGTACTGCGCGGGGTAATCCACTTCACGGCGCAGAAAACGCGGGTTCACACGGCTTAGGTCAACAGCAGGAACGGGATGAGGTTCACCTTCAACGGCCGCATACATCAAACGGTATTGAGGGTCAATGTAATTGGCATCATCCAGAATGGAAGGTTTTTGCTGCGCGGTCTGGCAACCGGCAATAAAGAGTGGTGCGCCAAACACAAACGCCCGTCTGCTGAGTTTCATTATTGTCTCATATGTATAAGGAGAAGGCAAATCTTGTAGATTATTCAATATCTTAATCTATAAGACGCACAGACTCATGTGAAAATTCCACTGTATGCTAGCTTTTATGGCTCTAAATGCAACGTCTTTCACGACTTTCAAAAGCAGATAATCGTACAGGTGTTTCCAATGCGCAACACTTTATTCTTTTGGCCTAAGACGCATGGCGTAGTTTTTCATTCATACGGGTTGTCGCGCTGCCATCGCGTTCAGGAGTATTTTTAAAGAAATCGAATTCTTCTGCTTCCTGATCCCAAATGGATTGTGTGGTGAGCGTAGCGCCACGTCCATTTTCCTGCGCAAACAGGGTTGTTGCATAAGCGCGTTTGTCTGCCTGATCCTCTTCAAGAATATCAAGGGTGTCGAGCTGATCCCAGAACGCATCCTGATCTTCCGTAATCCTTTGCTTTTCAGGATTGCCACGCCAGTCATCCAGCGATAATTCCACCATCAAGCCCAATCCTGCGAGGATTGCACCCGCCCATAAAAATGGATTGGCAATGGCTGCCTTGGGGAAAACAGAAAATAATCCCGCAGTGGCAATACTTCCCCCGATGGCTGTTGAAAGACCGGAAGACAGCACAATGCCTGATGAAGCCTGCCGCCCTGCATCATCAAGCGCAATCCCTTGCTTTAAACCCAATGCACCCACAACCATTCCCGCAATGCCTGCACCCATATCACCCACGCCAGCAAAGACACGCGCCACAGAACCCGCGGTTTTTGCGGCGCGGTGCGGGGTTGATTTTTCTGCCGCCGAGCGGGAAGAGAGGGAAGAGTTGTCAGAAGCCGTATCGGGCAGGGTGGTCTGCGGTTGATGGCCATGAAGGAGCTGATTTCCTACAAGATTGGCATCCTTCAGCAAACTTTCTTTTAAAGCCGTTTGCGGCTGCAAGAAAGCCGGAAGCTTATCCATGACCGGCTTGGAAAGCAGCGTTTCCTTTCCCCAGATATGGGGCAGGTCTTTATGCGAACCGGCGCGATGAGCCAGAGTGGATTCAGGCTTATGACCAAACGCAGAGCCAATCTGTTTCTGGGCGTAGGACGTGGTGGAAATCAAGTGAGGCGCAACAGCGCCGGTTGCCATGACAATCTGCGCAAGCTGGGCTTTTTCAACGTTGGTAAAATCACGGCCTGAGCCCGCGCCAATTAAGGAAACAATCCCGACAACGCCGCCAATGGCGCTCAATGTACCCCATAGGCCGTGGGAATTTACAACACCAAGCAGTTTATAAAGACCGGAACGGTGCTGCATCGGCACAAAGGTTTTGTCCATTAAATGGCGCATCGCAGCATTAAATTCAGGCTCCGGCATCTTTGCGAGCATTGCTGGCGTATAGGTTTTAAGCGCGGACTGCACAACCTTGTCAAACGCTGCAATACTTACCTTATTGCCAAGATACGCATGGACAAACTTGTCAATCGTGTTCACCGCATGGCGGGTAACGCCACCGAATGCCCGTAGCCCGTGGGCAATAATCAATCCAATATTGGCTGCGATAAATTCAAATTTTTTGTCTGGCCAGTCCGATGTGGTTTCAATGGCTAACAGCGCATCAAACTCCATGGCATTCATGGAAAGCAACTCTGCCGCTTCCTGTGCTTTTTCAGGGCTGACCAGCGAAAGCGTAGCCACCAGTTCCGCCACCAGATGCTCTGCCTTCTGCTCATAGCCAGCATCACGCAATGCATGAAGAAATTCCGGAAACTGCGGGCTGGTAAGAGTTGTATAAATCTTTTCCGCTTTGGCTTCAGTCTTTGGGGATTTTTGCATGGCTTTTTGCAGAACCAGACCGTAGTCTGCGGCAAGGGCTGGAAAAGCAAGAAGTTTTGCGATTTTTTTATTGAGTTGTTCTTCTTTGATAAGATCTTTGACATCGGCGGTGGAGTATTTTTCGAGGTTACCGGCAAACTTGCGTACGGTTTTGCCGCTGGGGCGTTTTGCGCCGCCTTCAAGATACGGATCCTCATAGTAAGGCAGGAAGTCGTACCCGTTTGCCATGGCGCTTTGTGCTTGCATCAGCAGGATAAACTGCGCTTTGGGGTTTTCAAGATCATCCAGGCTGAACGCCCCTGCATCCAGTTCCTGTGTGTACAATTCGTAGAGGTTCTGGATGGCGAGTTCGGTGACGGTGAGGGGTGTTCCTTTGTCGGTGGTCTCGCTGGTGAGGGCGTTGCGGATGTCGAGGTCATCAAGAGGAATGCCATATTGCATCTTGATCGTCTCAATGC
>JBMDXK010000028.1:0-17863 GCA_048594375.1 Methylopilaceae bacterium | reverse complement strand
ACATAATCACTTTCGCGTTGTTGTCGAGTCCAATTTTAGGGTGGGGCTACTTTTCAACAAACCTTCAGCGTTGAGATGTATCTCTAAGATTTGCCGGATGGCCTCAGAACGTTTTGGTTGCGGTTCTGGCTGTGCAGATGCCCACGCGTCAAGCGCAGTTATTAAATCAGGCTCCATGCGAACACTGATCTGTGGCTGCTTCCCAGTGGCCGGTCGGCCTCTTTTTTTAGGCGTGACATTTATTATTGACTGCATAATTTAGGTATGTCATAAAATAAGCAGCCGCGCAAGATGCTACCAACATCAAAACGCGGCCTAACCGACAACAATCAAACGGAGTGATTGAAATGGCTACATTGAATATAACACCGCTGCCTTTGGATTTAAACGACTATGCGCCGCTTTCTGTGAACGATATTAACACAAAGGTGAACCATGAGCCGCGCATATTGGATTTGCGACTGGCTGAGGTTTTGGGGTTTGAACGGCCTCGTGTAATTCGTGAGCTGATTGCGCGTCATGAAAATGCACTTTCACGCTTTGCAGAGGTTTGCCGTACGGTACGGCAAACTCCAGAAATGAACGGTTCAGAGGCTAAAGGTGGCCGTCCAGCGAAAGCATACTGGCTCACCAAAAAGCAAGCCATATACATTGCATCCAAATCTGAAACCGATAATGCCACGGATATTCTCATCCATGTAATTGAGGTTTTCGATGCGGTCACGCAAGGCAAGCCGGTTAAGGTTCGCGCTCACCGCCGTGCGCAGCCCAAACCAGCCTCAATCAAAGCAGGAACCATACCAAGCAACGATTTTGTTCTGAACATGCACCAAGTGATAGTCACTGCCAACAAATGGGTGAAGCAGGGTTTGTTCAATGATTTTGGTACAGCCATGGAACGGGTTCTGTTTGATATGACGTTCTCGCGGAGTTGCCCACTCTGGAAAACAGTAGGGCGGCTTGAGGACAGGCTGGATGCCGATGTTCCGGCGCGTCCAAAGCCGCAGTTAGTGACTGCCTAAACCATAACAATTTAAGCCCAACCAGCCCCGCTTTTAGCGGGGTTTTTTATTGAAGGAAGGAAGCGAGAAATGATGCGCGCACTTATTTATGATGATTTTTGGGTTGAGGGGAAAAGAGAGTATGATGGCTCTGCATTCAGAGTGTCGTTCAATTTTCCAAATATTCCGGCAGATAGCCCAGTCAAGGATAGATTACCGTTCACCGCACGGATAGCTTTAGAAAACAAAGAAATTCTTCTCACCTTTTCCCATATTGCTGATGTCAGAACGGAAGCAATTTATGAAGCTCGGAAAGTTGAGATGGGAGATGATCCAAGCCTCGCTCAATCAGACGCTGTGTTATTGTGTTCAAGGCGCTTGCTGGTAAAGATTTGATCTGTTCGATGAGATTACCCTTAATGGTCGTGTCTGCATCTGTCGCTTCGATCTTCTCAATAAGAAGCTTCTTGATTGTATCATCATGGATTTTGATGACTTGAACGCCGAGTATCGCCCCTAGTCCGCCATCATCCGCTAAGAAATCAATTCCTTTCGCTGTAATTTTCCCATAGGTGCGATTAATTAGCTCACGGATTTCAATCAATCCATGGGAATGCAGATAGTAATAGTTTGCTCTATATTCATTCTCATTGCTTGTAGTCGGCGCATCGAGGACTACTTGGTCAGGATAACTGTGGCTAAGCAGTGTCAGAATTTCGCGTTGCAGTTCGCGATGTGCTGTATTTATCATAATTATTTTCCTTATCTATTATTCCGATGGCGTAAAGGTTGATATGAGCGCGTTTTCATCTCTCAGGGATTTGAGATGCTTCATGCTTGTTCTTCCAAATAAAAAACGTATCAAAAACTGAGTCTCAACCTTTAGTCGAGTCCAATCTAACCACATAGGCATAACGGTATGACAGTCGCACAGCTTGGCATTGTGGTGGATACCGCAGGTCTGGAAAAAGCCAATTCAGAGCTGAACAAGCTTCCGGCATCGGCGGGTAAAGCCGAGGGTGCCGCAAGCAAGTTTTCCAGAGAAATAGACCGGCTCATCACCGCCATGACGCGGATTGAGGTGGGTATTCTGGAGGTTAACAAATCTGTTAACGCGCTGCCTCGCGCCGCTGTACAAGCTGAAACGGCCATTCAAAAGCTTGGCAAGACCACAGGCATGGTGCATGGCTACTTTGTGCAGCTCAATGGGGCATCGGCTGTCTTAAACGCAGGCCTGAACACGCTCGGCCAAGCTGCAGCGAAAACCGATGCGGCTCTCAACAAAGCCAGCGCTGCGGTGAATAGCACAGGCCGCGCGGCGGCAGTGCAGGCGCCAGCGGTGGCAAAGCTTACGAAAGAAGTGCAGGGCTTAGACCGTGCGTCACAGTTCGCACGCAACAACCTGCGCTATCAGGCTTTTGACGTGGCGCAAACGCTGGCGCTTGGAATGAATCCGCTTATGGTCGCCATGCAACAAGGCCCCCAAATTGCCCAGATATATGGACCCAATGAAGGCGGCGTGGGCAGGGCGTTTAAAGAGCTTGGCGGGATGGTGCTTGGGCTTATAACGCCAGTTACGGTTCTGGGGGCGGCGTTTGTTGGTTTGGGTGTAGCCGCCAGCAAAGCTGTTGGTGAGGCTGGCCGGCTAAAAGACCTTTCTAAAACCCTGAATACTACCCTTGAAGACGCTCAAAAGCTTGAGAGGGCATTCTCGCGACTTGACAACGAAACATTCACAAAAGGCATATCATCCTTAGGCGGGACTGCGAGTAAGGCAATCTCTGATAAGGATAGCCAATTCGCTCGACTATTCAGCGCAAATAATCAATCATTCAAAGATGCCCAAGGTAATTTGAAGAGTATAAACGATCTTCTCGGCTCAGCTTCTTCTCTTATCAGTAATGCAAAAAATGAGTTTGATAAAATCGAGATTGCAAGAATTATTGGTTTATCAGAGGAATGGATTTCCATTCTTGAAAAGGGGCCAGCATCAATTGCTCAGGCAAAAGCCGAAGCCGCGCTTGCAGGCGTTGTTTTCGATCAGGCGTTCGCCAACAAAGCCTCCAGATTTGAGGAGCAATGGGATAAGGCTTGGATTTCATTTAGGTCGGGCATGCAAAGAGCCTTCTATGAGGCGGGGATCGGGTTTTCTAATCTTGTTGGATGGGCGCTAGAAATAATGAGAATGCCCGACCGGCTTGGAGAAAACATCAACGACGCTCTACGCAAAAGATTTAAGGCGTACGACGACCTTAACCTTTCAATGGGTGAAAGCCCTCTTGGCGCTTCAAGAGTTGTAACCGATCTGGAAAAAGGCAAGAATATTCTACGGGAAATGTTCAAAGACCCTACCTTGTCATCGACAAGCGGAAAGTTTGCGGAGTCTTTTACTCAAAGCGTTCTGGGTGGGGCTAAGAGCGGCAAAAAAGATGGGACAAAAATCCCACCACCAAATGCGCCAAAATCTACAAAAGAGCGCATGTCTGAGTTCGACCGCGAAATTCGCTCCATCCAAGAACGCACAAAGGCTATTGAAGCCGAGAGTCAAGTAATCGGACTTTCCACATTCGAGAAAGAGAAAGTAGCAGCCATCACAGAGCTTGAGAATAAAGCTCGGCGCGATGCAATCGGCCTTACACCTGAGCGTATTTCTCAGATCGAGAAAGAAGCAACCGCCTATGCCAAAGTTGCCGCAGAGCAAGAAAAGTTACAAGAAGCACAACGCCAGCTTGACGAAATCAGAGACGCCGGACGCGAGAACTTCAAAGGCCTTGTAACCGACATTATCAATGGCGAAAGCGCGATTAAAAGCTTGGCGAACGCCTTCCAGAACTTTGCAAATAAGCTGCTAGATTTGGCTCTGGATGATCTTTTCGACAGCATCTTCAGCAAAGCCGGAAGCGGCGGCGGTGGAGGTGGCATAGGCGGCCTGCTTGGCAGTGTGGGTAATTTTTTCAGCAGTCTTGTGGGTCGTGAACATGGCGGCTCTGTATCGCGCGGGAAGCCCTATATTGTGGGTGAAAAGCGCCCAGAGCTGTTTATACCGAACCAGTCAGGCACGATAGTACCTAAGCTGCCAGAGGGTGGCGGCTCAACAGTCGTAAACTTCTCACCTGCTACGACCGTAAACATTCAAGGCGATGGCAATGCCGCTCAAATCAGCGCGGCATTGGATGCGCGCGATAGGAAAATGATGGCGCAGGTGAAAGCACAGCTCCCATCTTTAATCAAAGACGCTCAACGGCGTGGGCATTTGCGCTGAGGCGGTTTGATACGGTTTCAACGGGCGCGGGAGCGCTCTTTTTTTATGCCTGAAAACAACTGAAAATATGGAGATTTTAAAATGGACTTGCCTGTGTTTTTAATTGTAACAACATCTATAAATGCCTTGGGTGCAGCTATAATTCTTTGGGCTGCACTGAGGGGAAATTACATATGGCAGCCGCAGATAAACATTCTGTCACAGCGCGTTACAGAGCTGGAGGAGCAGAATGAGGTCTTAACAGACGCTCTTGATGACATCCAGCCACGCTTAACAATGGCTGAATGTGAAATTTCCTCACTTGATATGCGGGTGGGATAATTAAAGGCTATCAATTGCGGCTTGAAGGATAGGTTTTGCAATTTGCTTCAACCTTTCAGTTTCTTGTGCGTTCGTCTCATCGGGACGTTCGGGGTCTTTAAAAGTAACTTTCACCCCTTGGGAATGACTACTTTTGAAATTTATCATAACCAGACGTTTGTCGCCATCTCCTACGTAACTAAATACAGGATTTCCAATTTCGTTCATTTGACCCCTCCATGATTATTAAAAAACGTATCAAAAACTGAGTCTCAACCATTAGTCGAGTCCATTTTCATCATCCCAGAGCGCTTCGGCGTTTTTTTTATTGAGCGAGTGACTGTATGGCAATTACTTATCCGCGGGAATTGCCGGTCATTGGCATGAGTTCAATCCGGTTTGAGCTGCGGCGGTTCATGGCGCAAAATCAGCTTGCCGGTGGTGCAACAGATGTGATTGATCTGGCTGAAAGCCGGTGGTGGGCTGAGTTTACCACGCGACCCATGCGCCGCCGTGATGCGCAGGCGTTTGCTGCGTGGTTCAATTCATTGCGCGGCGGTCTGGAAGACTTTCTCGGCTATGATATGAGCCGGTGCTTCCCGATTGAATATGCTTCCGGTTTTGCCGGTATCAACCGCGCTGCGGGTGGCGCGTTCCCCGGCACCGCAACCGTGACCGCGCGGACAGGCCACACGCTTTCACTTTCCGGTCTGCCTGCAAATTTCCAGCTTCGCGCCGGTGATCTGGTAGGGCTGACGCAAACGGTTGGCGGTGTTGTGCAGTATGGCCTCCATGAAATCCAAGAGGATGTGACCGGCGATGCTGGGGGCGCTGCAACATTGACGGTTGAACCTGCCATTCTGACCAATGTTTTTACCACAGCGGCACAGGCTAATTTTGCAAAACCAAAATGCCGGATGACCATTGACCAAAACAGCCGGTCTTTTGTTGTGCAGATCAATCTTGATCCGTTTTCATTTTCAGGCATCCAGAAAGTGATCTGACATGCGCAGTTATTCGTCTGCTGTCATTGCCGCTTTGCAAAGTGGCAAGCTGGTTGAGCGCGGCCTGTTGCTGATTGATCTGCCTTCTGGAAAATATGGCTTCTGGACAGGCTTGGGCAGCATTAGCGTGTCCGGCCAGGTTTATATCGGTGCGGGTCAGCTGATTGAAGTGGATGCCATTTCCAGCGCAACCGATCTTTCGGCTTCGGCACTGGTGTTCAAACTAACTGCCATCGCAAACAGTGCGCTAACGCCGGATGTGCTGGCAACCATCGAACAAGAGCAATACCGCCAGCGTCCTGTCACTTTGTCCACGCTTTATACGCACGTGGATACGCGGGATGTGCTGGGTGTCGAGCGGGTGTATCGCGGCTACATTGACCGTTTCATGCATACTTTGCAAGCGGACGGCGGCGCGGTGCTGGAAATGCATTGTGAGAGCAAATCGCTGGATCATTCGCGCACCGGCTACCGTACCCGCGCCGATCTTGACCAGAAAAAGATTGATGGCAATGACGGGTTTTTCGAGCATGTGGCTGTCGCGGCCAATCAGGAAATGGTTTGGGGCAGGAATGCCAATAAGCCGCAAAAGGGCTTGGGGCAGCTGGGTATTTTTCAATAGGTTTTCATGATGAATTTCAGAAAAGATGACTGGCCGGAAGCGATGGCTTCTGTGCTGGAAGGCCACCGCCTGCGCGGGTTTGTGTGGGGTGTGTCCGATTGCGGCATGTTTGCATCGGACGTGGCGCTGGCCATCACCGGCATTGACGCTGCAAAAGCTTTCCGTGGCCGGTACACGACCGAACGCGGCGCTGCACGGGCGTTGAAACGGGCTGGCTTTGTCGATGTGGTGGATGCTTTTCAGGCCACTTTTCCTGAAACAATAGAACTGCCGTTTGCCCGGCGCGGTGACATTGTTGTGCTGCTGGAAAACGGCCAGCGCAGCCTTGCGGTGCTGGATGGTGGCGCGATCCACGCCATGACTTCGGGCGGCATGTGTATCTATCCGCGTGATGCCGCGCTGTTTGCCATAAAAGTCGGAGAATAATATGCCTCCTGTGGGTGCCGCAATTGCGGCTGTGGCCGGTGCCATTGGTACAGCGGTATCGGGCGCGTCTGCGTTCGTGGCTGGCCTTGGCGCGATTGGTAAGGCTGTGCTTTCAATCGGGCTTTCGGTTGGCGCACAACTGCTAAGCGGCGCACTGGCTAAAAAGCCGGTGAGTAACGGCTTGCAGCTCAACCTTAAAACCGGTGGCAATGTTCCACGCGCAGCGGTGTTCGGGCGCACGGCAACCGAGGGGCATCTTGCATATTTCAACACCTATGGCCCCCGCAACGGCTTCTTGCAGCTGGTTTATGTGCTTTCAGATGGCGGCGCGTGTGATGCACTTGAAAAAGTCTGGGTGGATGGTGAGGAAACAGAGCTTAAAGCTGCAGTTGCGCTTGGCCAGCCCATGGAGAAGTTTTTCTTCTCTAAAACAGGTCGTTATTATGGTTGGGTGCGGTTCTTCAACGGCGCGGATAATCAGGCGGCTGACTCACAGCTGGTGACACATGCGAACCCTTCCGGACGCTGGACAAACAACCATCGGGGGCGCGGCGTATGCTATGTATCCATCACGCTGCAATTCCATGAAAAGATATTCAGCTCCATTCCGCAATTCCGGTTCCAGCTGCGCGGTTTGAGGCTTTATGATTGGCGTAAAGACAGCACCAATGGCGGCGTGGGTGCGCACCGTTGGGGCAATGCTGCGACCTATGAATGGTCAGATAATCCGGCGGTCATTCTCTACAATTATCAGCGCGGCCTTGTTGTGCAAGGCCAGCGGGTAATGGGCGAAGGCGTGGCGGCAGAAGACCTTGACCATGCTTTATTTACGGCTGCGGCCAATGCCTGTGATGAAAATGTTTCTCTAAAAGCAGGCGGTACAGAAAAGCGCTATCGGTTTGGCGGCACGCTTTCGGACGATGCGGCACACGCAGAAAACATCACGCCGGTATTGCAAGCCATGGCCGGTGATCTGCTGGAGCGCGTGGGCGAATTTGCGCCGATTGCTGGCGTGGCACAATCGCCGGTGATGACCGTTACCGATGGCGATCTTGTGATTGGTGAACCGTGGAGCTATTCCGGCAGCCTGACGCGTTCGGAGCTGGTGAATGCGGTGTTCGGCCAGTTTGCAGATCCCACGCAAATGTGGGAGCTGGCATCGTTTCCGCCGCGTACATCCAGTGCTGCGGAGCTGGAAGATGGTGGGCAGCGCTACGGCACGGATTTGACGTTGGGTGGGGTATCGTCCGGCACGCAAGGGCAGCGGATTGCCGAGATTGTGCGCAGGCAGGCGCGGTTGCAGCGTACCGAGGATATTGTGGTCGGCGTGAAGTTCCGTCCACTTGATGCCGGTGACTGGATTGTGCGGCAGAGTGGTCGCTATGGTAACTGGATTGCGCGGGTGGTTGGCCGCTCCATGGCGCCCGAAGGCAAGATCAGCCTGTCTTTGCGGGAGATTGATAGCTCTGTTTATGCGTGGAACCCTACGGTTGATGAACTGGACGGCACCACGCCTGCGGATTTGCCAAGCACAGGCGGCTTGATTGAAACGGTATCCGGTCTTGATGTGGATGTGGTGGAGATTGTCGCTACCGGCAAAGTGAAGCGTCCCGCGCTGCGGATTACATGGTCACCGCCAGAAGATCCCACAATAACCGATGTGGTGATTGAATACCGCATTGAGGATGATACCCGTGCGGTTGAAGCGCGGTTTCAGGATGTAGAGGCAGGCACTGCTCTTGTGGTGGACGGCATTCAGGCGAACGCGATCTATGAAGCCCGCGCCACGATTATCACACAGCCGCCACGCGCGACCGAATGGACAGCGTGGATAACCAGCGCCGAACCAACCGGCGTACAGGTGGTGCCGGAAGCAACCCTTGCCGAACATGCCACAACTGCCGACAAAGCGGCGGGCGTGGAAGCGGGAGGGATAGACTGGGCAGCATTCGATAATGATGTGCGCGCCATTTTTGACGGTTACCGTGATGATATTGATGCGATCGTCACTGAGATTGGCGCGATCAATACGAATTTTGATGATGTCTTTGAGCAGATTGATAGCCTGAGCAGCGATATAATTTCAGTTGATAGTGCTTTGAATGCGCTGTCTGATCTGGTCAATCAGATTGGCACAGGCACCACTGCAGATCTCGGCTTGATCCGCATGGCGCTAAGCAATGATCCGGCAAAGCGGGCGATTGCTTCGCAGCAAGGTATGCACGTTCAAGCGCTGGATGACATCACAGTCATGGCGTATCAGATCGGCAATTTGCAAGCGAGTATGCAGCTTGTGGATGGGCGGCAAACTGAAGCGCGGATTTTTATGGGTGAACAGCTTGGCGTGCGCGTCAACAATGCTGTTGCCATGATTGTCACAGAGCGTGAAGTGCGTGCCAGTGCTGTTGAAGCAGTGGCACGGGATGTGGCTACATTTACGGTCAGTCTGAACAATACGAACGCCTTGCTCAACAGCGAACGGCTTACGCGGATTGCTGAGGATGAAGCGCTCGGCCAGCGGATTGACAACATCACGCTGGATTTTGAAGGGCTGGCAACTGTCACGGCTTTGAATGCGCTTGATGCGCGTGTTGTCACCGCGGAAGGCGCTATTCTTTCGCAAGGATCTGCGATTACAGATTTATCTGCGGCACTCAATGATCCTGATACCGGCTTGCCTTCAAAGGCGAGCGGCACGGCGGTTGCTGCACTGACCACGCGGGTTGAGGAAACGGAAGATACACTGGAAAGCCAAAGCGCAGCGATTACAGCGCTTGGCAATTCGCTCGATGGCAAAGCGGATAGCAGTGCGGTTGATGTGCTGGAAAGCCGTGTGAGTGATGCAGAAGGAGAGCTGGAAGCGCAGGCAAACAGTATTACAGCGCTGGATGCGGCTCTGGACGCAAAGGCGAACAGCAGCACCGTTGCAGCCCTAACAAATCGCGTCACGGAAGCGGAAGATGACATTGCCGCGCAGGGCGGGGCAATCATTGCGATTAATACCACGCTGGATGGTAAAGCCGATGCATCGGCGGTGAATGATCTCAATACCCGTGTGAACGCTGCGGAAGGCACAATTTCCTCACAGGGCACGGCGCTAACAAGTTTGAACAATGCGGTTGATGGACTTGATGCGGAACTCGATACTAAAGCCAGCGCCGGTGCTGTGGATGCACTGACCACGCGTGTGGCAGCGAGCGAAAGCGATATCACCGCAACGGCAACGCATCTTTCCAGTTTGACCGCTGACGTGCGCAGCAATGATGATGTAACACGGCTTTCGTATCAAGTGTTGGAGCTGCAATCATCGGTAAAGCAAACCAGCGACGGACAAGACGAAGCGCGTACAGTCTTGCGTGAGCAGATACAGGCGCGAATTGATCAGACCAACGCAACGATCACGCTGGAACGCGAAACGCGTGCATCAGCGTTTGATGCAATAGCGCGTGATGTAATAGCGCTCAATACATCGATTGCTGGTAAAGCAGACAGCACTACAGTTGCCGCGCTTGATAGCCGCGTTACAGCCAATGAAGGGACTATCACCAGCCAAGGCACCGCACTGACAAATCTAAGTTCACAGGTTAATGATCCTGCAACTGGACTTCCTGCAACGGCAAACGCTGTAACCACACTCACAACACGGGTTGCAAACGCGGAGAACACGCTAACTGCGCAGGCTGGACAAATTACAGGCATTAACAGCTCGCTCAGTGGCAAGCTGGATGCTTCGGTGTTTACCAGCTACCAGACAACAGTCTCGACAGCGCTTAATGGTAAAGCGGATGCTTCGGCATTGACGGCTGTTGAAGCAAAGGCAGACGGTGCAACCGCGCAGGGGTTGTTCAAGATTGAGGCCATGACCGGCAATCCTGCAGGGGTGTCTGCACGGCTTGGCATGTATCTGCGGCAGACTTCTAGTGGCGGATTTAGTTCCAACGCCGGTATGATGCTGGAGCTTTTGAGCAATGGCACATCCCGCGCTGTTTTCAGTGCGTCCAGCTTTACAATCCTCAACGGCACATCGCGGGTTGCGCCGTTTGTGGTTGAGGGCGGCGATGTAATCATCCAGAGTGCCTACATTAAAAACCTGACGGCTGATGTGTTCAATTACGATGCCATCAACCAGATTGAGACATCTGCGGTCAAGCTTTCCAGTGAAACTGATGTTGCAAACATGATTGCGCTCGGCCAGCACAGCTGGGTGCGGTTTGATGTCTGCTCAAACGCATCTACAGTGACCCCCATGGAAACTTTTGTCGGTGGTATACGTCCAGCTGGATGGCCGTCTTACCTCAGTCAACTGTCACCAAACAGCAGCGGTAATTTTAGTTCGGTCGGTCCTTGGGTGAATATATCTCAAGTGACGATACCAGGCATACCTGCTGCACCATCCGGCCAACTCAATAAGTTCATTCTTTCGTTTCAGGTGGCCGGTGAGGTGGGTGTGCATCTCACATACAACAGTTCCGGCGCGTTTCTCAGTAAAACCGGCATTATCCAGACGCGGCTCATTCGTGGCAGTTCAACAGAACTGGATGATGCTAACCCCATTGTGGTGTTTGATGGCAACGGCGATCTGGCATCCGAGCGGCGCGGCGTGACGGTAAGTGATGCGTTTGCCGCAGGCGGTAATGTGACGTGGACTTTGCAAGCGCGATACCGCCCGATCTACACTGAGCCGGATAGCTCCGGCACGCGCAGATACAAGGTGCATAACGTGTTTATTAAGTCGCGTAGCCTTGTTGTTCAGTGGGTTAAGCGCTGATCTTGAATCTTTTTCTGAATGTTTTTCTGCCGCCTTTCGGGCGGTTTTTTTTTATGGGGTGAACGATGTTTTATCGCGCAGGAACGGTGACAGCTGCAAACAATTCAACTGCTGTAACAGGAACCGGCACGTTTTGGCTGGCCAATGTACGTGCAGGGTGGCCGATGTTTATCGGCGGCAATCTTTATGAAGTCGCCAGCGTAAACAGCAACACGTCCATCACGCTGGTGACACCGACGGTGGCGGCCGCAAGTGCGGCGGCTTATATCATCATTCCGATCTTTGCCAGCGAGGCACAGGCACCTTCCGCGCTCTATGATCTGGTACAACAGATTATTACACGTTACGGCGCGGTTCTGAACATCACATCCGCTGATCTGAAAGAGATGCTTTTGCAAAAAGGCAGCTCCAGCGGCATTAACCGCGTGCGCTACGCGCTGGCCGGCTATGGTGATCTGTTCGATCACGGCACTATATCTGATAACGAGTTCCGTTTGCGGTCGTTTGCAGATGGCTCAACGCCGGTGACGGCCATGAGCGTGGCGCGGGCAACGGGGATTGTGAGTTTTCCAGCTGGTGTCAGTAACGTGTGGACTGATGCGAATTTGCCAACGCGGTTGCAAGGATATTTGACCGCAACAAGCACTTCAACGTATGCGAATGCTTCTCTCTTGCGTGAAGCTGCGTGGCTTAACGGTTCTGCTTCTCCTGCGGGTTACGGCGCTGGGGTGTTTGAGAATTTCCCCGCCAACAACACAACAGCACAGATACAGCGCTTTATTGATGGTAACGGTAATTGTCTGTGGCGAGCAAGAGTTGACGCTTCAAACTATACGGCTTGGTATCCCGATAATATTTTATCAGGTGTTTATGCTGCAAATTCACTAGCGGGTGCCGCCCAGTCGTTCGGTCGCATGTATCAGCGGTATGCCACTGGTCTGGAAATTTCGGCGACGAATACAGGCGGCAACGCTAATATTTTTGTTGAAATGTATCCCAGTTCAGGTGCTAGCGGGACTTATTCGATGTTCCGGTACTCGACGATTGCGGGAGTGTGTTATCTTAACATTTCAAAAGGTGATGGTACAGGATCAACATCCGCACGTGTTTCTGGTGGCGTTGGAGACAGTTTTTCCAATGTCCAAGGCGGTAATCTTATTATTGGTGCCTCTGGCCAGCCCGGAAACTTTAAATGCGCAATTGGTGGAAGTCTTGGTTTTACCGCGCACAATGCGTATGACATTGGTAGCGCAGCACAGCGTGTAGCAAACATTTACCTTTCAAATGCGCCAAATGTCGGCTCCGACCGTAGAATGAAAAAAAATATCAGCGGTTCGGATCTTGGTCTTACGTTTATCAATCTTTTAAAACCAAGCCGATACCAGCTAATAACCGGCGAAAGCATCATCGAGAGTGTAGAGCAGGAGCTTGAAAAAGAGGAATACGATACAGGCGAAGTTGATGCAGACGGGGTTCCTATTTTTGCGCTGCGTCCGACTTATGGACGTCAAACAAAAGTTGTTGAAAATCGTGCGGGAAGGCGCGTGCATTACGGTTTAATTGCACAGGAAGTTAAAGAATCTCTTGACGCCGTGGGTTGTGATGATTTTGCGGGCTATGTAAAAAATGATTTTAATGACCCAGAAAGCCTGCTCTCGTTGCGCTATGAACAGTTTATCGCACCGCTTATCAAGGCTGTTCAGGAACTGAGTGCGAAAGTGGATGCGCAAGCTGCGCAAATTGAGGAATTGCAAGCGCTGCTGAATGATTAAACCCAACTTGTGCAAAAAATGCACAAGTTCAATCGCCTGATAGAGCAATCAGACCCGAAATCCCGTTATGTGGGATTAACGCCTGTTTTCTCTCCACAATGCCGTGTCCGTTTTTCACCCCTCGATTGAGGATGAAAAAAGGGACGCACATCCGCCGCCCTTGGGGCGGTTTTTTTGTATCTCAACCATGGAGAAATTTATGCAATACGCTTTATCCCAGCGTAGCCGCGACCGGCTGCATGGTGTGCATCGTGATCTGGTAAAGGTGGTGGAACGTGCCATCCAGATCACCGATATTGATTTTACGGTGCTGGAAGGAATGCGCACGCTTGACCGGCAAAAGCAGCTTGTGGCGCAAGGTGCCAGCAAAACCATGAACAGCCGCCACCTGACCGGCCACGCGGTTGATCTGGCACCGTTTGTAAACGGTCAAGTGTCGTGGGATTGGCCGCTGTATCACCGGCTTGCAAAGGTCATCAAACGCGCGGCAAAAGAGGTGGGCGTGGCGTTGGAGTGGGGCGGCGACTGGAAGTCTTTTAAAGATGGCCCACACTGGCAATTGCCGTGGAAGGCATACCCCGCCAACGTGCAGCTTCCCGCTGCAAAATATACCGGCGAAACCGAAAACCAAGCCAGTGCAAAGGCCATTGCGGCAGTGGGTGCCGGTGCAAGCGTGGCAACGCCTGTGGCCGCTGACCCGATTATCGCAGTGGTGGATGCCTTGACCGGCCAGCAAGATGCACTGTCATCCGGCGATGTGGTGCGCATTATCGTGGCGGTGATTGTGGTGGCGGCGGCTGGATACTTCGCGTGGCGCAAGCTGAGGGCGACAGAATGAGCGCGATTTTATCATTACTGGCAGGCAACAAGCTGACGCGGAACACGCTGGCTTTTTTGTTGGCTGGATTGGCGATGTGGGCTGTTTATGCCGGTGTGGCTGCCTATCACAAGCGGCAAGGCTTTAATGCGGCGCTGCATGCCGTGGAACAACAAAACAAGGTGGCAGCAAAGGCCGCTGAAAAGGTGCGGCTCAGCGTGGATGATTGTTTTGATCGTGGGGGAGATTGGAATGTTATACAAGCTGATTGTGACCTATAGTGCCATCGCTCTGGCCGGATGCCAGACAGCAAAGCCTGCCAGTGTAGCCGGTGAATGCGCCATTTTCCGCGCACCGGCGCACGCGGTGCAGGGTGTGGCCGCGCAAGACCGCCGCTGGATCAACGTCAACATCGAAGCCGGTATCGCGGCTTGTGGGTGGGAAAGGCCAATGGTGTAGCATGGCGCAAACAGCAAGTTGGTTTCGTTCAAATCCGGGGGTCGTCTGGGCGGTGATAATCACGCTTGTGGGCGGCCTTTTAAATCTTGGTGGTATTCATTATCAAGTAAAAGATGTGACTGAGTTCCACACCAAAAACAAAGAAATGCCTTCCAAAATTTCAGCCATTGAGGACTGGCAAAAGAACCATCTTGCAGCTCATGCAACGAGGGCGCAGGAAAATGAAGGCCGGTTCTCGCGGCTAGAAACAAAAATCCAGCAGTTTGAAACGATCCAGTACCGCATTCAAATGCTTGAAGCCACCGTAAAAGAAAACAATACAAAAACGGAAGAGATCAAGTCCGAGTTTTCAAAGGCTTCTGCGGCTATGGGGTCACGCCTCGCGCGGATTGAAACACTGCTTGAGCAGGTTCTGGACGCGCAGGGGAAGAGGGCAGGGAGATGAGAACGGCTGTGCAGCTTTGAATAAAAGAAAAAAAGGTTAGACAAACCGAGCTAAAAATCTTTATAAAGCAATGGCTGATTTTCGGCGGTTAGACAGGGTTAAGTATCTGGTTAAGAGATTTTATCCCACTCCCACCTCTTCCGCCATTTTTATTTCCTGAAACATGATCTGTTAAATAGTTCTAGGACAACAGATGGCGGCACTACGCACCAATTAGCTTCCGATTTTGTTTGCGCTCCCTATCTCTACAGTATTTCTGCGCACGCTGTTTAATCCAAGAGCCAAGCCCTTTAAATATGTCTGCCGCTTCAGGGTTTTTTGTCACATCCGAAACAAGCTGGGAGTAGGTATAAAAATTACCCATAAATTCTTCATCTGGATCAAGATTTCGATTTTGCATATAGCTGTTTCTGATCATATCAAAACTTATGATCTTAAATATTTCAGCTGCCGTCGGAGTGGTATTGCCTTTTTTTTCTAGCTTTGAAATTGCAATCCCAACTTCCTTTTTGATGCGTGCGCTAAGCTTGTCATAAAAGCCTGAAATAGTCGACTGGCGGATTCTTTTATTACGCCCATTGAATGATAGCCCCAGATATTCGAAGGGTTTGCCAATTGGCTTTAAATCTGGTCCCTCAAAGGTGCTACAGTTAACGCCCGTTTCCGTTTTATCAAATCTAGATACCAGTGTTTTCCCTGCGCTGATTGTTAGTTCAACTGAACCAATCAAATCTGAAATGAATTGAATCGCCTTATCCTGATGGGCAGCAGGACATATAAACAAAATGTCGTCCGAATAGCGTCGGTAATAACCATTATTTTCTTCCGAAAATTTCTTCATGCTGACATCGAATTCCAGCATGTACATATTGGCGATTACATCGGAAATGGCAGTGCCCTGCGGTATACCTTTGGTATCGCCAGTCAGTGTCTCTTTCAGCACCAGATTCCTGAAATCTGAATCACTGCATAGCTTAAGGTTTATTTTTTTGAGAGGTTGTTCAGCCCTTTTTAAAGCCTTGTTCTCTTTCCTTATATTATTATTTTCTCTGCATATTTCTGCTATATCTATCTTTAGTAGTTTTTCTAATTTCTTTGCGTCAATATAGCGAAAGCGAGTGATATTCTTATAGATGGTAAAATGATCATCTGAGAGGCCTTCTGGAAACCCCATCACTCGACACCACTGACGTTTGATTATATTGTGATTAAGACTATCGAAGAACTTGGTGATATCCATTGCAATCGCGACGCAATTTTCCTGCTGCTCGACCTGACGCCGAATTTCATCCATTGCGTCATTTGCAAAATGTACGTTGCATTTATTTTTATCCGAATTGCTATTCACGGGAATTTTTCGGTATGCAATAACGCAATCATCAATCTCCAGTTCTTTTAACAAATCATCATATTGATTCATCAATATGTTTCTATAAAAAGAATAAATATTCGCATCGACGCGCGCCGTGTGCATGATGTGGCGGGGATTCTTTCTATCGATATATATGCGCCCGTCTTCGCGACGCTTATATTTGGGAATTTGATATCGTATTAAAGGATAGAAAGTATGGGATACTCGTCCGCTTTCTTTTAGTCCTTCTAAGATTTTATGAACCTGACTCTGGGAGTATTCCGAATCAAAATGGGGATATCCCTTGTTTTTGAATTCAGCCCTATACAAGGCATTATGATCAAAAAAAAACCGCGTATATGTCCATAATGTTTTTCACTTAGTGGGGGGAATAAGGCTACCGACACCAACCCCCCGCTAGACTGGAGCCGAGGCTCAATTCCTTACGGTAAGTCATAGTTTGAACTTGATATGGTATAATACACATGGAAAACCGATTATGGCTATCGCGCTATGTATTCTCATAAAGGTTAACTTCTGTGATTCGCAGAACCATGGCGACTATTGCCGGTTCGCGATTCAAATAGTTATTGCCTTCATAAACCACATACTCACTGCCCCAATTGGCAGGATTACAGTAGATATGGTGCGGCAAAGATAGTGTTTCAAGGCACTATATAAAAAAATAACACTGAGCATTCTTAGCCTTATTCTGCATTGTAGGCATTACCCCACAATGAGCCGCAACCTCTCAAGCATTTGTTTTTAAACGCGCCGCGGTCCATTCCATCACTGTTTGAACAAGGAAAGTGTTGTAAGATACCGGCATGCTTTGTATCGTGTCGCCCGTATTTTAATTGCGCATTTTTAGAAAAACCGGCTTCCACTTTTCCTTAAAATGCGCGGAGGCGGAATGTATGGCAACCATCGAAACGAGGACAACGCCTGAGGGCAAAACTTCCTACCGCGTGACGGTTTGTATTCATGGTTTTCCCTCTCAGTCAGTCACGCTCAAGCGCAAGAGAGATGCCCAAAAACTGGCCGGCGCAGACCGAAGCCGCCATTCGCCGCTAGGGCCATTTTTGCCTTGAAGGCAGCACTGTGGTTACGTTTTGCTCTTTTTCCTCATATCGGCTCCTGTTTCTGGCAAAATACCATCTTCAAAAACCAAAATACACTTATCTCACCTGTTCCGATTTCTCAGATCCCGTCTAAGAGTGGAGACGCAGTTTTCTACCTTCTCTCCAGCGGCGCTGTTTTCATGCTTGGAGGATAAAGGTGCAAAATAACGGGTGAGTTTAACAGTTTCATAATGGCTCGCTCATGATATTGCGTCTAAGCCGTTTTGAAAACCTTGTGAACGAAGGCGAGCATCAAAAGGCTTGGGAAGAATTTGGGTTAGGTACTGAAGGGCATGAATATTGTGATTCCAAAGCGAAATATTGAAATCATATTCTTTGCAACCATTGTTTTGGGGAATGAATTCTGGTTTTATTTCAATCTCAATTATTTACGCGGGCTTTGCTAACTGATTAATGATGTTGCGTTATTTTGGTTTGCCCATAGAATGATGGAGAGGTAAGCCATTGTGGCGCATTTTGTGGTACAGCGTGTTTTCCGTCTGAACCGTGCAAGG
>JBMDXK010000027.1:0-26693 GCA_048594375.1 Methylopilaceae bacterium | reverse complement strand
CATCCAGATCCATTGTATTATCATCACCCCTGAAATATTTCATCGGGGCGTCAGAATCACTATCAACGTCTGCGGCTGTTTCCTTATCCTTACCTTTACCGGAATGCCCTGAAGGGTATGCTGCACGATCATCTGCATCTTGAGAATAAAAGGAGTAGCCCCCTGATTCTTCCATCACGGCATTGTAGGATTGAATAAAGCCCGTTCGATTTGGTTTGACTGGCTTGGGTTGATGAAGAATTATATCCTGATCTGGCGCTGAATTTAGCAAATCATCTATAGTTAAATGCCGCGAAGGTTCTGAATTTTGGGTTAGAGGGGCAAATGCCGATGCAGCATGAGAATTGTCTGAGCGAGGAGGCGGTGAAAATGGTACTGGGGGGATACGCGGCATGTGAGAACCCATGAACAAATCTTGATTACAGGATTCTTATTAACTATTTTTGCAGCTAGAAGACAATACTTAAGAAATGCAATAGCGACAGGGCATTGTGATCAAAGCCGCCAACCGCCTTCAGCTTGCGCTTACCGGGCGTGACCAAAACGGGAATGCCCTAGATCATGCGTCAGCGGCAACGCGGTGCTATTGGAAAAAGCCCCGCTGTTCATAAAGCAGATTCCTTGAACATACTGCATCTTTTCTAGAGTTTGTTATCACGCTTTGGCAAGCAAATAATCAACCCCTAGCCTGTCATCCAACCCCTGCACTGCCCTCTTGAGCGTAGCGAAGAATACCCATCCTCTAAGCAGCTATAGTGCCTCTTCCTCAAAAAACCGCCTTTAGGACTAGAGTTTTACAGTCTCGCCATCAATTTCAAGCGCATCCTGCGGATAGGCATTGCGCTCATGGGCTGCAATATTTTCTTCAATCCGCACCAAAGCTTCATCGGATAAATAGCCGATATCATTCAGATAACAGGCGAGCAGCCGCAGGGATTCCCGTGCTTTGCGTGGAAACGGCAAGGTGTTGCGCATATCCATTTCTTCAAAATTGAGCGCGGTAACAGCAAGCCGCATCAGAAAGCGATCCGTGGCATCATCCGCAACGGCATTTCCGCCGCGTGTGGACCATCCCATCGAGGATGCACCGGGGGCTGGAAAAGGGAGTGTGTCCAGCATTGTGAGATTATCAAGATCTTCCACATTTAAAATATCGAGACTCATGGCACCCTCACACGCAATATTTGCGCCATAAAATCAGATTTTAACGGATGGCAAGTGCTGGAAAGTGCCTTTAAAACACATCGGCCACCGCCCCGATGCGCAGATACTTTTTTATTTACAAACATATTAGCTGCCCCTTTTAGCCTATGCTTGAACCAATTTGATTGCAGCGATGCAAAAAAATAAACGCACTTACTTTTTCAAGCCATCACCCAATACCAAAGCAGTATGGAGCGGATTTAATAAGAAATGGATAACAACCAAAGGTAGGTATTTTTTAAGAAAAATGCCCTGCACCGATTTTTTTCAGTGCAGGGCATGAAAAAGGTTTCTACAAATTGGACTATCCAAAGCGTCCGGTAATATAATCTTGGGTTTTTTGTTCACGGGGATTGGTGAAAATCTGGTCTGTTTCGCCCTGCTCTACCAGCGTACCCAGATGGAAGAATGCTGTTTTTTGGGAAACACGCGCGGCTTGCTGCATGGAGTGGGTAACAATAACGATGGTGTAATTCCGGCGCAGATCCGTAATCAGTTCTTCAATGCGCGCGGTAGCAATGGGATCAAGCGCAGAGCATGGTTCATCCATCAGGATAACTTCCGGACTAACGGCAATGGCACGCGCAATGCACAACCGTTGCTGCTGCCCGCCGGAAAGGCTGGTGCCGGAATCGTGCAGCCGGTCTTTTACTTCGTCAAACAGACCGGCGCGGGTCAGGCTGGTGACAACAATCTGTTCCATATCCTCGCGGGATTGGGTCAAGCCATGAATACGGGGACCATAGGCTACGTTTTCGTAAATGGATTTTGGAAACGGATTGGGTTTTTGAAACACCATTCCCACCCGTGCGCGCAATTGCACCACATCCAGTGCAGGGTTATAAATGTCTTCGCCCTGAATGGTAATGGAGCCTGTCACCTTGCAGATGGAAATGGTGTCATTCATCCGGTTGAGGCAGCGCAGAAAGGTGGATTTTCCGCAGCCAGAAGGGCCGATGAAGGCGGTGACTGCTTTTTCAGGAATATTGATAGAAACGGCATTTAAAGCGTGTTTTTCGCCATAATGGACGTTCACATCTTTTGTAACAATTTTTGGGCGTGGTTCACCGGCATAAACAGGGGTAAATTCCGGAAGATGATCGGCCATGTGTCTTTCCTTACCAGCGACGCTCGAAACGGCGGCGTAAAATCACCGCAAACGCATTCATTGCAAACAGAACAAGCAGCAGCACAAGAATTGCGGCCGCTGTTTTAGCCTGAAATGCCATTTCTGGCAAATCCGACCAAAGATAAATTTGTACGGGCAGCACTGTTGCCGCGGAGGTAACGCCCCCCGGCACATCCACAATGAATGCCACCATGCCAATGAGCAGCAGCGGTGCTGTTTCGCCCAGTGCGTGTGCCATGCTGATGATGGTTCCGGTCATGATTCCGGGCATTGCCAGAGGCAGCACATGGTGGAAAACGGCTTGTTGTTTTGAGGCGCCAATACCGAGTGCGGCCTCACGGATGGAGGGTGGTACAGCGCGCAGAGCGGCGCGGCTGGCAATGATGATGGTGGGCAGCACAAGCAGTGCCAGCACCAGACCGCCAACCAGCGGCGCAGAGCGTGGCATGTTGAACATGTTGAGAAAAATGGCCAGCCCCAGCAAACCGAAGATAATGGAAGGCACCGCAGCCAGATTGTTGATGTTTACCTCCACCATGTCCGTCCAGCGGTTTTTGGGGGCAAATTCTTCAAGATAAATGGCGGCGGCCACACCGATGGGCAAGCACAGCGTCAGGGTGACCATCATGGTGAGCAACGAACCGATCAGCGCGCCCAGAATACCGGCTTGTTCGGGTTCACGGCTATCACCGGAGGTAAAAAATCCTGTATTGAATTTTTGTTTTACAATGCCTTGGCTTTTGAGATGTTCCAGCCAGACAATGGATTGGTCATTGATCCGCCGGTTGGTTTCTGGAGTCTCGATAACCTGCACTTTCCAGTCCTGCACCTCTTGGGCGGGAGTGCTGTTCATGGGCAGCAGCAGGATGCCTTCCCCGCGGTCGGGCGCAACGGATGTCAATTTTACAATGCCGCCATTGATATACACCAGAATGCTGGGTTCTCCTGCGCCGAGCGGTTCGGTTTGCAGGGGCGCTGCCACCCGCTGCAACAAAGCGTCCCGTTGGGCTTCAAGGGTTGCAATCCTGTTCTGGAGATTTTCCTGAATAGCTGCGTTGAACATTTCGGGCGCGGCACTGCGCAAGCGGTTCAGTTCAAGATCAAGCGCGTCAGCGTTGCGTTTGAGCTGTTCTTTGAGCAGAGCAATTTCTTCGCTGAAATCGGGCTGGCTGGAAACAAGGGTCACCGCATCGCCATTGACCGTGAGTGTTGCGCGGCCCATTGCCGGTTCTTCGCGCACATTGGTGATGACGCCTTTAAGATAAAGGTCGGCATTATCGGAAAACAGCACTTGGGCTGTGACATCTTTGTCCAGCAGAGTGTGGTCTTTTGCAAGCCGCGCCTGAAAGGCGGCGGTGGCGCTAGAACTTAAAAGCGCATTGAGCTGGCGGCGTTCTGTGCGTGCGGTCACATGGGGAAAATACGCCTGAAGCGCGTCTCGTGCCTGGGATTGCAAGTCCAGTTTCCCAAAAAGATCAGGATCTATTTCCCCATTATTTTCAACATCCTGGCGCGGAATATTCATTTTTATTTCCAGCCAGTTTGCCGTCAAGGCCGGTGTTGCCTTGGTCACAATATCGGCAAGCAGGAAAAAGAGAAAGGCGGCCGCCAGTATAATAGCCGTAAGCCCGTAAGCTCTGAAGCGTTTTTCAGCGCGGTAGCGTTTTTTCAAGCGGGCGTTGAAAGCGGCTGTCTGAAGATCGTTAGTCATAGGCTTGCCGGTATTTACGAACAATCCGCAATGCAATCATGTTCAGGGTCAATGTAAAGAAGAACAGCACAAAGCCGAGCGCAAAGGCTGAAAGCGTTTTGGCGCTGTCAAATTCCTGATCTCCCACGAGAATGGTTTTGATTTGCACCGTGATGGTTGTCACGGCTTCCAGTGGATTAATGGTGAGGTTTGCGGCAAGTCCTGCGGCCATCACCACAATCATGGTTTCCCCGACGGCGCGGCTTACCGCCAGCATGATTGCAGAGGCAATGCCGGGCAGAGCCGCGGGCAGCACCACCCGCTTGACGGTTTCCGATTGTGTCGCACCCAGCGCATAGGAGCCGTCGCGCAGGGTTTGCGGTACGGCATTGATAACGTCGTCAGAAAGGGATGAGACAAAAGGAATAATCATCACGCCCATAACGAGCCCCGCAGCCAGCGCGCTTTCGGAAGCCACATTCAAGCCGATGGATTCTCCCAGCCGGCGCAGGGCTGGCGCCATGGTCAGGGCGGCAAAAAATCCAAAGACAACGCTTGGCACGCCTGCCAGAATTTCCAGCACAGGTTTTGCAACGGTACGAAAGCGCGGGGATGCGTATTCTGCCATATAAATGGCGCAGAGCAGCCCAACGGGTACCGCCACCAGCATGGCAATAAACGTGATGAGCAATGTTCCCACCAGCAGCGGCACAATACCGAAAGCGCCCCCGCCTCCGCCTTGTTCGGCGTGGATGGCCATTTGTGGGCTCCAGTGCAAACCGAAGAGAAACTCTGTCCACGGATAGCGGGAAAAGAAGCGGGCTGTTTCAAACAGTACGGAAAAAACAATACCGATGGTTGTGAGTACGGCAATGGTGGAGCTGATAATCAAAACGGCTTTTACAATCCGTTCCACGGCGTTGCGTGCGCGAAATTGGGGAGCAATCTTGCGAATGGCGAGAAAGAACCCGGCGGCACCGGCAAACAGACCAGCTACAATTTTTGCAACGGTGCTGACGGTCATCATGCGGATAAAGGCTTCAGCGGCAATGTGAATGCTGGGATCAACGGCACCGAAAGTCCTGCCGCTTACGGCGTTGGAAATTTCGCGCATTCTGACATCGCGGCTGAGGTTATCCAGCGGCACGAGTTCGGGAGAAAGGTACCCCAGCGCCAGGGTATTAATGACAACAGGAGCAATCAGTGACCACAGGACAAGCAGCGCAAGCATGGGCAGAACGGTACAAAGCGCCACATAGGCACCGTGATAACCGGGCAAGGAATGTAATTTATGCGGGGTATTGATAAAAGCAGCACTTTGCATCCGGCCTATGAAATAAGCTGCAATACCAGCAAACACCGTCATCAGAATAAAAAGCACAGCCATGCGCGGGTTACTTATCCTTGCCAAAGACATCGGGAGCCACAACAAACCGGTTGTTTATTGCGCTCCATAAAATGCGAGAAAGCGCATCCTTCCCAAGGTTTTTCCTGAGAGGAATTGCCATAAAAGGCGCTTGTTATTGTGTGTCATCCTTTAGAGGAATCGGCGGCAAAAACAAGCGCATTTATTAATCTCTTGTTAGTCTTTATTTTGAGAAGCTATCCGCGGTCAAGGGGGTAAGCGCTTTTACCGCACGTGCAACGGCTTCCTGACGGTCATTTGGCAGTGGAACAAGACCTTTTTCCCCAAGATAACCTTCTTCACCCGCAGCATCGCTGGAAACATATTCCTCGGCAAATTCTTTTAAACCGGGAATAGCATCAACATGGCCTTTTTTCACATAGACAAACATTTCCCGTGATGCGGGGTAGTCGCCAGAAGAGATAGTTTCAAATGTTGGCTCAACGCTATCAATGGAAACACCTTTGATCTGGGCAGCATTTTCTTCAAGGTAAGAAAAGCCGAAAATACCAAGCGCATTGGGGTTTGTGGTGAGTTTTTGTACAATGAGGTTATCGTTTTCACCGGCTTCCACATAGGCGCCATCTTCGCGGATGGATTTCCATACGGCATCAAACGCTTTGGCATCTTTTTGTTTGAGTTCTTTTAAAGCCGGTATTTGCAGGGCGCCCGCTTCCATAATCAGCTCATGCAGAGAATCCCGTGTGCCGGATGTTGGAGGTGGGCCCAATACTTCAATTTTGGTATTGGGAAGCGCGGGATCAATCTGGTTCCATGCAGTGTAAGGGTTCGGCACCAGAGTACCATTGGCATCGGGAACCTGCTTGGCCAGTGCTTTGAAAAGCTGTGCAAGGGTCAGGTTGAGTTCACCGCCCGATTTTGCATGAGCCACGGTAAGACCATCGAAGCCAATGAGAATTTCCACAATGTCTGTGACACCGTTGTTCTGGCACAGTTCAAATTCACCCTGTTTAATCCGGCGTGATGCGTTTGCAGCATCGGGGTGGGAAACGCCCAGACCGGCGCAGAACAGCTTCATCCCGCCCCCGGTACCGGTGGATTCAACCACAGGTGTTTTGAAGGATGTTTTCCGGCCAAACTGCTCGGCAACGGCCGTTGTGAACGGATAAACCGTAGAAGAACCCACAACGCGGATCTGGTCGCGGGCTTCAGCCGCCCCGATGGTGACAAATCCGGCTAAAGCAATTGCGCACAGCTTAATCATAAACGTGTTTTTCACTCTTATGTCTCCCTGAATGGATACACCTGAACACAGTTTTTATGTTCAGGGAACCAAGGCCTATCCCCCTGGTGCGGGTTAATCTTTATTTCACTTATATGACAGTGAGATGACAAACCATGATTAACGCATGTATTTCTGCTAACCTATTGTTACTATTACTCAACAGTTACAGATTTGGCGAGATTACGGGGTTGGTCAACATCAGTACCCATAACAACAGCCGTATGATAAGCCAGCAACTGTATTGGCAGCGCGTAAAGTATTGGCGTTACAAATGAATCCGCATTGGGCAGTATAATTGTCTCGAAAGCGTCACCGCCATGGTCTGCGCCGGCTTCATCGGTAATGAGGATAATTTTTCCGCCTCGTGCAGCCACTTCTTCCATATTGGAAATGGTTTTTTCAAACAGGGTGTCATAAGGCGCCAGCACCACCACCGGCACTTCTGCATCCACAAGGGCGATGGGGCCATGCTTCAGCTCGCCAGCCGCATAACCCTCGGCATGGATGTAGGAAATTTCTTTCAGTTTCAGTGCGCCTTCCATGGCAATGGGGTAGCTGGTACCACGTCCCAGATAGAGGGCATCGCGTGCTTTGGAAAGGGTGCGTGCCAGCACTTCAATGCGGGCTTCCAGCTTGAGCGCTTCGGTCATCAGGCGCGGCAGTTGAATGAGCGAATGCACAAGACGGCGTTCATCTTCAAGGCTTAATACGCCACGCACCCTGCCCGCATGGATGGCCAGCGCGGCAAGCACCGTGAGCTGGCAGGTGAAGGCTTTGGTGGAAGCCACGCCGATTTCAGGGCCTGCAAGCGTGGGGAAAACGGCATCCGCTTCACGGGCAATGGTGGATGTGGGAACATTGACCACAGCCCCGATGGAAAGCCCCTGTGCGCGGCAATGGCGCAAGGTGGCGAGCGTATCGGCGGTTTCTCCGGATTGGGAAATCATCAGTGCCAGACCGCCGGGCGCAAGCGGCGGCTCGCGGTAGCGAAATTCGGAAGCAATATCAATATCAACCGGCAGACGCGCCAGATGTTCGAACCAGTAGCGCCCGACCAGCCCCGCATAATAGGCGGTGCCACAAGCGGAAATGGCAATGCGGTTGAGTTTTGTAAAATCAATGCCGTTTTCGGGCATCCGGATGGTTTCGGTGGTCATATCCACAAACTGGCTGAGCGTATTGCTGATGACTTCCGGTTGTTCGGCCATTTCCTTGGCCATGAAGTGGCGGTAATTGCCCTTGTCCATTGCGGAAATATTAATCAGGGAGCGCACAATAGCACGATCCACGCAAGCGCCTTTTTCATCGAAATAAGCGGCACTCTGGCGGGTTAAAACAACGCTGTCGCCCTCTTCCAGATAGACGATGTTATCGGTGAACGGTGCCAGCGCAATAGCATCGGAACCGAGGAACATTTCCCCATCGCCAACCCCCACAGCCAGCGGACTGCCTTTGCGTGCGCCAATCATCAGGTCATCAAAGCCTTCAAAAATGAACGCCAGCGCAAACGCGCCCTTGAGACGTTTCAGCACATCGTTGACCGCATTTTGCGGGGTGCTGCCGTTTTCCAGAGCGCAGCTCACCAGATGCACAACAACTTCTGTATCGGTTTCGCTGTTGAACGTGCGGCCTTTGGCAATCAATTCTTCCCGCAGTTCGCGGAAATTTTCGATAATGCCGTTATGCACGACAGCCACTTTTGCGGCCAGATGCGGATGCGCGTTGTTTTCGGAAGGCGCGCCGTGGGTTGCCCAGCGGGTATGGCCGATGCCAATATTGCCGCCCAGCGGTATTTCCCGCAGACGTTCTTCCAGATTGCGCAGTTTTCCTTTGGCGCGGCGGCGGTCAATGCGGTTGTTTTCGAGCGTTGCCACACCTGCGGAATCATAGCCGCGGTATTCCAGGCGTTTGAGCGCGTCCACCAGCAGGGGAACAACGGGTTGATGACCTAAAATACCAATAATTCCACACATGTACTTAAAACCTTTATCGCGTATATATTGCCAAAATCCATTATAAACAGTACGTTAAACGGATTTTCTAAATTTATTTACCAAGATTGTGAAAAAGAAGCCAAGGGTTGTCTTTGCTGTCTATAGCAAAGGCTTGCAATGCTTTCTATTCACAAAGCGTGTCATTTTTTTGCAGATTTCCAGCCGGGTTTGTTGATTTGTATGCCGCGGGCGATCCCGAGACAGTCCTCAGGCACATCTTCGGTGATGGTGCTGCCAGCGCCTACGAAGGCGCCTTTGCCGATGGTGACGGGGGCAACGAGGGCGGAGTTGGAACCGACAAAGGCACCGGCACCGATAACGGTTTTGTATTTGCGTGTTCCGTCATAATTGCAGGTGATGGTTCCGGCGCCAATATTGGCGCTCGCGCCAACCTCAGCATCGCCGATATAGCTGAGGTGATTGACTTTTGCACCGGCGGCCAGATGCGTGTTTTTCAGCTCGACAAAATTGCCGATTTTTACACCGTTATCCAGTTTTGAACCGGGGCGCAACCGCGCAAACGGGCCGATAGTCACGCCTGCACCAACCTCACATCCTTGCAAATGGGAGAACGCATGGATCACACTCCCTTCGCCAACACGCACTCCTGTGCCGAACACAACATGCGGCTCCACAATCACATCGCGACCAATTTCGGTGTCAAAAGCAAAATAAACGGATGCGGGATCGTGCAGGGTTACGCCGTTTTGCATGGCGTTCAGACGCAGTTGCTGTTGCATTTCGGCTTCCACGGTTGCCAATTGAGCGCGGCTGTTCACGCCTTGCAGTTCGGCTTCGGGTGCAAAGGTTGCCACGGCTTGGAGCCCTTTGCTGCGCGCCATTTTGACAATATCGGTCAGGTAGTATTCTTTTGCAGCATTGTTGCAATCAATGCCATCGAGCAGTTCCAGCGCGTGTTTGCCGGAGAACGCCATAATCCCGCCGTTGCAGAACGTAACGGCACGCTCTTCCTCTGTTGCATCTTTCTGCTCACGAATAGCCACAAGCTCCGAGCCACGCAGCAAAAGCCGTCCGTAGCCGGTGGGGTCGTTTGCTTCAAAGCCGAGTACGGCAACAGCAGCGCCCTTGGCGAGAGCCTCCCGCAGGGGTTTGAGTGTTTCCGGCTGCACAAGCGGCGTATCACCAAACAGCACGATCACATCGTCATAATTGTCTTGTAAAGCTTGCCGCGCGCTCAGTACGGCGTGTGCGGTGCCGAGCCGTTCCATTTGGCGAAAGACGGTGATATTGCCGGAGTGTGCGTGTGCTTCTGTTTCCACATCGCTGTGGTCAGGGCCGACCACCACGGCGATGGTGTCAGCGCCAGCGTGTTGTGCGGTGGCGATGACGTGTCCCAGCATGGAGCGGCCAGCCACGTGGTGCAGAACTTTCGGCGTGTTGGATTTCATGCGTGTTCCTTCTCCTGCGGCGAGGATAAGGGCGAGGCAGCGGCGTTGGTTCATGGGGGTATCGCTCCACACAAGACGAAAGTATAGGTTTGTTTTATGTATTCAAGGCTGCCATGTAATGCAATCGAATATGACAAAATAAAGGGTTTTGTAGTGAAAGTTGTGTCATGTTTGTTCTTATTCACATTAAAATCGGACTTTACTGTAATTTATCAATGAATTGTCCTGTGGATTTCTTTATTGCGAATCGTTAAATATGTGAAATAATCATATTGGTATAAGATGTGGTGTTGTGTTTGCGTGCGTGTTGTCCTGTTTTTCTCTCAAAAGCGGAATGTGCATGGGTGTTTTTGAATGTGCAGACGCTTTCTTTTTGGAAGTGTGTTCACATGCGTTCGCAATACAGTCTTTTTGAAAACGAGAGAGGTTCTGTCCCGCAGGCAGATTATCTTAATCCGGAAACCCGTCAGGAGTCTGTATGCCGCCTGTGGGCGGGTTTTGCTTTGGCAAGCGTGGTGTTAGCGTTCACAGCGGTATCGTTATTTACCCCTGCTCCGGAGCCTGAAACGGCGGGTGCGTCGTTTGTCACTCCTGCGCAGGCTAATCGTACGGAGGCTTCTGTTACCCCGTCACAGGTTGATTTGCGTATTGCCCATGCTTTAGGCACTTTGGAGAATCGTCTGGTTGTTCTTGAAAAGAACACGATGCCGGAAAGCTTTCATGCTGCGTTACATTACGCTCAGGATTGGAACGCATTTTCAAATGCTCTGGAACTGCCTGTGATTGATGGCGTAAAACAGGCTCCGGCCCCTTCTTCACCCACAGCGCTGCAAACGCAAGGCACCGCGGAACAACGCGAGTCAGCCGAAAAAGCCCCCTTGCAGCAACCGGCATCCCAGCATAAGAAATCACATCAGGCAGAGGATCAGGAAGGAATTTCCATTCTTTCACAGATGGTCAAAACCGAAGACATCCGCAACGTTCCGCATCATTTCCTGCCTTTGCCCAAAACTCCGGCGCAGGAATAACCTTGAAAGCAGGTAGCCTTACCCCCCCTGCATAAGTCTTTTGCAATAGAACAAAGACTTACGGGAAAAGCATCACCATTTTGTATGTCTGGGGCTATGTATGCTTAGAAAACTCCCCAGTCATCCCGGCGAAAGCCAAAATCCACGAAACAACCACCCCCGTCATCCCGGCGAAGGCCGGGATCCACGAAGGTAGCCTTACCGCTAAATTCATTCACACGCCCTTCGCTCCGCGCTTCTTTGGCATAGTCACCAACGGCGCAAGCAAAGCCTCATAGCGTTCAAACAAAAACTCCCCGTCATCCCGGCGAAGGCCGGGATCCACGAAGAAAGCTTTACGGCTAAACTCATTCGCACGCCCTTCGCCCCCCGTTTCTTTGGCATGGTCACCAACGGCGCAAGCAAAGCCTCATAGCGTTCAAACAAAAACTCCACCCGCTCCCGCTCTGAGGCAAAAGTCTGCTTGCGGTAAGCCAAATCAACAACCCTGTCCAGCGCCTGATGCGCTTTCAGCAAGGTAGGCGGCATAGTCAGCGGATCATAAAGATCAGCCAGCGTAGAACCCGAAAAGTGCGCCCGCGCATCCAGCACCGCTTGCGCCTTTTCTTCAATAGCAGCGGTATGCTTCGGGTCGAAAGCAACAGGCCACAGGAAGTTGCAACACTCCTCTTAAATTGCGCCATAGCAAAGTTAGCATTTTTTCTTGAATAGAAAGAGATTACTCATGAAGCATTATTTAAACTAAAGACATATGCCAAAATCATAACATGTCCTGATTCAAGTTTTACAAGTTAAAAGCGCCAAACTATATATCATTCCTGCTTATTAGTATTAATTGTAGAGATATCTAACTTCTCCTTCCGAGAAATAATATTTTTCTCAAAGTCAAGAATTTCTGAAGACAAGGTATCATTCACATCTCCGTTGTCTTGTTCATTCTGCTCCGATGAGCTTTCTATACTCTCGTCTTGCTGGTAATTATCATTAGTCTTTTTTTGCCAAGCTTCTCTAAATTTTTCATATGAAGCTGATGATTCAATTGCGTCACCATGATGATTAGGCAGACATGGTGCCTCAATATCATGGTATTTCATAAATTCTTTAAGGTAATCAATGAGAGCATGCGTATCTGTGCTTTGTCTTCCCGATAAAGTTCTTTCTCTAAACCGCAATGATCGTTTAATGGCATTACGCTCAGTGTCCACCGTTATCACTGGGCATGCATGCCCTTTGTTGACGCCCTTCAATATTTCTTCGCCATGGTAGGTAAATGAGCGCAGAAAAATTTTCTCAAGGTTTGCCTCCGCTAGCAAATAAGCCAATTCGAGTGATGTTGCAAATTTATCTACGCTAGCATTCTTGGTTATTCTAAATCCAGCATCAATATGCTTACCCAAAAAATCAAAACCTCTGGGATCTTTATCTGCCTCCTTTTCAAGCTCCTCGCTTATGTCTTCTTCGTTACTACCTTTTATTCTTAGTGTTATATTGCTTGTAGGGTAAACTGATACCCAGCCTGCCCCTTTAACATCAAGCTGACCATCTGTATCCATCTCAAGCTTATCGCCATACTCACTTAAAGCTAAGAGAAAAGCTTCGACAGCTCTAGAAAGATGCCTTTTACTCAAAACAGTGTTACAGAAAATGATTTCGTCACCGACAGTTTTCCAAACCATCGGATATTTATCGCAAAGCACTTTATTATCTGCCTTTAAGGAAAGCTCCGCATACCTTTCTTGAACAGCCTTAGGAAAATCAGAATAAAATGTCTGGAACTTTTTTAACCAATCAGGATGAGGAAAAGCATCATGTTTATTTGATTCCGCCTTGAAAGCTGTTGAACCAACAAGATCAACAGATAAAAAAAGCCTGATACGGTAACTAGGACACGTTGCCAATGCGCTTTTACTCCGGAATAAGGTTCAGGCGTTTAGCTCTGACTTTAGCGGCTACATCACTAACCTTAAACATTGCAGCTAATTGATAAATGTCATTATTTCTATCGAAAGCATCTTTAAATAAATCTTTTGGCATGAGAAATGCAGCAGCAAACCAATTCGCTTCCCATTCACATCTCTGCGACTCTGGATCGTTTCCTGGCCAACGTGTAGCACGCATGCCTTTTCCTACATGTTTTGCTTTAACCAAAGGAAAATGCAGAAAGAAATGCCCAAGCTCATGTGCAATAGTAAAGCGATCTCTTGCAGGAGATGTTAAAAGAGGAAGAAATATTTTAAATTTCCCATCAGGTTCAACTCGTATAGTTTCTTCCCTTTTTTCACCATTCGGCTGCTCGTAACTAATTCCACCACCGAATCGTGCGACAGCCATTTCAATTAATTTTTCTGGGCCAAAAGATATGTTCTTTGCAATTCGCTCCGCAAAAGCTTCAATATTTGCTTTAGATGCTCGTGTAGGGATTGGGTTTTCATAATGCGTATCCATCATATCCCCCTGCTATATACTCCAAATTGATTCCATAGTATTTCACAATATCAATATGGGGAGAATAAGTTATGGAAGCAATAACAATGTCAAGGTTTACAGCTTTTTTAAAAAAATACATATAAATGACGCAGTTTATAACAGATTAATGCTAAAGAGACATATGCTTTCCGGAGCTGGTAACCCGCAATAAAACCCAGATGTTTCACATATTCGGGCAATTGCGCCAGCGTGAACCAATGCTCTTCCCGTGTATCCAGATCAATAAATTCAAATGTCTGAAAATCGGAAAGCAGAATATAGCGCGGCCGTTCATGCTCTTTCAGGCAAAGAAAGTAATCCCCCGCCTGAGCCCACGCATCAACCAGCGAGCGCCCTGCCGATTTATGTTCAACAAGCAATTGCCCCGGCCAGAACAGATCAATAAACCCATTTGCGTCATTCAGCTTGCGTACTTTTTGTTCATAAACCGCAACATCACGCCGCTGTCGCCCGAACACCGCAAAAAAATCATTGTAAAAACTCTGGGTTTCACCCTTTTCATAATGCGCGTCTTTCCAGCTCTCGGCAAAACGGGCAGCACGAGCAGTAATTTCATTCCAGCTTAACGGCATTGGTCAAACCTTTGCATCACGGTTCACTGCAAAGTGATAGCCAGACACTTAAAAAACAGAAGGATTATAGAGTCGAACTCCAATAAGATAGTGCCATTCCATTGAAACTCAGAATTAGACTGACACGCACCCGCATATTTATGCACTTCGCGCTATGCGTGTTGAATTATAAAATACAAGGAAAAAGATTCGGGCAATCTATAGTGGATAAATAATAAAATCATCATGCAGTTTACATGTTTTAATCGTCAAATTATTCCGCTTATTCCGCTAGTATTCCGCATGTTTCATTCCGCTTTGTTCCGCCCAAAAATAAAGCCTGTAAACAAGAAAAAGTGCAGAACAACCCTGCTCTGCACTTTTCATTTTTCTATTCTATTTCAAAGACTTAATTGGAAGAAGCCTTTGCTTCAATAGCCAGCAAGTCAGGCTGTGCCTCAGATTGCTGCTGTGCAACAATCATGTCGTCACGGCGCGAAGCAACGGCACGAACAGCACTCATGACAGAACCCGTTCCTGCAGGTATCAAACGTCCTACAATGACGTTTTCTTTCAGACCTTCCAAAGTATCCGACTTACCATTTACAGCAGCCTCCGTCAGAACACGCGTTGTTTCTTGGAAGGATGCAGCTGAAATAAAGGAACGAGTCTGCAAGCTTGCTTTCGTAATGCCAAGCAATACTGGATCACCAGATGCTGGCTTCTTACCTTCAGCAACAAGCTTGTCATTCAATATTTCAAGCTCGATACGATCAACTTGTTCGCCATTAAGCAAATCAGAGTCACCAATGTCATTGATTTCAACTTTTTGGAGCATCTGACGCACAATAACTTCAATGTGTTTATCGTTAATCGTAACACCCTGCAAACGATAAACTTCCTGAATCTCATTCACAAGATAAGCAGCCAAGGCTTCCACACCACGAATAGCCAAGATATCATGCGGAGCAGGATTTCCATCGACAATGAAATCACCCTTCTCTACTATATCACCATCTTGCAAATAGATATGCTTACCTTTGGGGATAAGATATTCTACTGGCTCAACACTTTCATCATCAGGAATAATTGCAATCCGGCGCTTATTTTTATAATCACGCCCAAATTGGATTGTACCTGATATTTCCGCAATAATTGCAGCATCTTTCGGCCGGCGCGCCTCAAACAATTCCGCGACGCGCGGCAAACCACCTGTAATATCACGGGTTTTTGCACTATCGAGGGGAATACGCGCAATTACGTCGCCTGCCTGAACATGCGCACCAGGGTTCAAAGGTATAACAGCATCAGCAGGAAGTAAGTAACGCGCCTCACCACCTTTAAGTAGCTTCTGGATTTTTGAACTATTATCCATTATCACGAGAGCAGGCTTTAAGTCTGAAGTCCTTGTAGATGTCCGCCAATCCATAACTACACGCTTGGTGATGCCTGTAGCCTCATCCGTTGCTTCGCTCATGGAAGCGCCTTCGACAAGATCCTCAAAACCGATTTTCCCATCGACTTCCGTAATAATTGGGCGTGTATAAGGATCCCATTCAGCAATACGCTGACCACGCTTAATCGTTTCGCCTTCATCAACGCGTAAGCGTGCTCCGTACTGAACCCGCTGTGAGGCGCGTTCAGTACCATCTGGATCAGAGATTACAACAATCATGTTGCGACCCATAACCATAAGTTCCCCATCAGAATTACGAGCAATTTGCTTATTGCGGAAACTCACTACACCTTCAAAATTGGTTTCAACGAAAGAAGAGTCAGCAAGCTGTGCTGTACCACCGATATGGAACGTGCGCATTGTTAACTGCGTGCCAGGCTCCCCAATGGATTGAGCGGCAATAACACCAACAGCCTCACCGTGATTAACAGGCGTTCCACGAGCCAAATCACGCCCATAACAGGCGACACAAACGCCATTGCGGGTTTCACACGTCAAAACAGAACGAATTTTAACTTCTTGTATACCAGCACGTGTAATCTGATCCACATCTTGTTCGTCCAGTAATTTGCCCTTCGCAGCCAAAATACTACCGTCTTTATTGGTAATATCCTGCGCTAAAGTTCGGCCAAGAATACGGCTTCCAAGACTTGCAACAACTTGCCCCGAATCAATTATTGCACGCATGTGTATACCAGACTCAGAACCACAATCATCTTCAGTTACAATTGAGTCTTGAGCGACATCAACAAGTCGTCGTGTCAGATAACCAGAGTTAGCTGTTTTAAGAGCAGTATCTGCAAGTCCTTTACGCGCACCATGCGTGGAGTTGAAGTATTCTAAAACTGAAAGCCCTTCTTTAAAGTTAGAAATAATAGGACTTTCAATAATTTCCCCTGATGGCTTTGCCATTAACCCGCGCATACCAGCAAGCTGTTTCATCTGCGCAGGAGAGCCACGCGCACCTGAGTGAGACATCATATAGATAGAGTTAATGGGCTTGTCACGACCTGTATCATCCTTCTGAACTGAAGAAATGCGATTCATCATTTCATCGGCGATTTTATCAGTACATTTTGCCCAAGCATCTACAACTTTATTATATTTTTCGCCCTGAGTAATCAAACCATCTTGATATTGTTGTTCGTATTCTTTTACTAAAGATCGTGTTTTATCTACAATCTTCACTTTAGTATCTGGAATTACCATGTCATCTTTGCCAAATGAAATTCCCGCTTTAAAAGCGTGATGAAATCCTTTTGCCATAATACGATCACAGAAAATTACAGTCTCTTTTTGACCGCAATGACGATAAACCGTATCGATCATTCCAGAGATTTCTTTTTTAGTCATCAATTTATTAACAACATCAAAAATCAAATTAGGATGCTTGGGCAGCAATTCTCCTAAAATGAAACGGCCAGGCGTAGTATCATAAACTTTAGATACGCGCGAACCATCTGGCATAGTATTCTGAACGCGCCCTTTAATCTTTGTATGTAGCGTGACAGTTTTAGAAAAGAGAGCATGTTCAATTTCGCCAATATTACTGAACAACGAACCTTCACCAGGTTCACCATCATTCATCAAGCTAAGATAATATAGCCCCAAAACAATATCTTGTGAAGGCACAATAATTGGCGCACCATTGGCTGGATGCAAAATATTATTTGTACTCATCATCAAGACACGCGCTTCAAGCTGTGCCTCGAGTGACAAAGGCACGTGAACCGCCATTTGATCCCCATCGAAGTCCGCATTAAAGGCAGCACAAACGAGAGGATGCAATTGAATAGCTTTACCCTCAATCAACGTAGGCTCAAACGCCTGAATGCCGAGACGATGCAAAGTTGGCGCACGGTTGAGCAATACGGGATGCTCTCGGATAACTTCGTCCAAGATATCCCAGACTTCGGGCTTTTCCTTTTCAACTAATTTTTTTGCTTGCTTTACAGTTGTTGATAAACCTTTAGCTTCAAGCCGCGAATAAATGAATGGTTTGAAGAGCTCGAGGGCCATTTTTTTTGGTAAACCACACTGATGTAATTTCAGTTCAGGACCAACAACAATTACTGAACGCCCTGAATAATCAACACGCTTTCCTAAAAGGTTCTGACGGAAACGTCCTTGTTTTCCTTTCAACATATCTGCGAGAGATTTTAATGGACGTTTATTAACACCTGTAATCACACGACCACGACGACCATTATCAAAAAGAGCGTCAACAGATTCTTGCAACATACGCTTTTCATTCCGAATAATAATATCCGGTGCGCGCAATTCAATAAGACGTTTCAAACGATTATTACGGTTAATAACACGCCGATAAAGATCGTTAAGATCTGATGTGGCAAATCTTCCACCATCTAAAGGCACTAAAGGACGGAGATCAGGTGGAATAACAGGAACCTGAGTAAGTATCATCCATTCAGGCTTATTTCCTGATTCAATGAAAGCCTCAATGATTTTCAAGCGCTTGGCTAGCTTTTTAGGCTTAAGCTCAGTAGTCGCTTCCGCAATTTCAACACGCAAACTTGCAGCAATGCTCTCAAGATCCATTGATTTAAGTATTTCGCGAATAGCTTCAGCACCAATCATTGCAGTGAAAGAATCTTCACCATACTCTTCTTGAGCATGTACATATTCTTCTTCAGAAAGAAGTTGACGATCTTTTAAGGGAGTCAAACCTGTTTCAAGAACAACATATTTCTCAAAATACAAAATTTGCTCAAGATCACGCAGTGTCATATCAAGCAGTAATCCAATACGGCTTGGTAATGATTTTAAAAACCAAATATGTGCAACAGGAGCTGCTAATTCAATATGCCCCATTCGCTCACGACGTACTCGCGCAAGAGTGACTTCAACACCACACTTTTCACAAATAACGCCTTTGTATTTCATGCGCTTGTATTTACCGCAAAGGCATTCATAATCTTTTATTGGCCCAAAAATTCGAGCACAGAACAGACCATCACGCTCAGGCTTGAAAGTACGGTAATTAATTGTTTCAGGTTTTTTGATCTCACCAAAAGACCAAGATAAAATCTTTTCAGGACTAGCAATTGCAATTTTGATTTGGTCAAAAGCTTGAGCCGGAACATTGGTGTTAAAGAGATTCATGACCTCTTGGTTCATCTTTATCTCCTGTAGCTCGCTTATATAAATAGCAAGACAATAAATAAGAAACAATGCACTGGAGGGTAACGAATGACCCTCCAAAATTTAACGTATTTAATTATTCAGCCGCATCAACCGGAGGCAGATCTAAATTAAATACCTGACTCGATGCTAACTCAATATTAAGTCCAAGGGATCTGATTTCCTTAACAAGAACATTGAAACTCTCGGGAATACCACACTCAAAGGTATCATCACCTCGAACAATTGATTCATAGACTTTTGTTCGACCTGCTACATCATCTGATTTAACAGTAAGCATTTCTTGGAGAGTATAAGAAGCACCATAGGCTTCAAGAGCCCACACTTCCATTTCTCCGAAACGCTGGCCACCAAATTGAGCCTTCCCACCTAAAGGCTGCTGCGTTACAAGGCTATAAGGACCAATTGAGCGTGCGTGAATTTTATCATCAACCAAATGATGCAATTTCAGCATATAAATGTAGCCGACTGTAACAGGCCGATCAAATTGATCCCCTGTACGCCCGTCAAAAAGAATAGATTGCCCCGAAGGATTCAGACCTGCGGTAGTGAGCATAGCCTCAACATCACTCTCTTTAGCTCCATCAAAAACTGGTGTAGCAATCGGAACACCTTTTTTCAAATTTTGAGCCAATTCGCCTAACTCATCGGTGGAATAAGTATCAAAATTTTCCTTATCACCATATATACGAATAAATTCCGATTTCAGCTTTTGATCATCTTGATCTGCTTTCCAGCAATCATATGCTTTGCCGACTTGCCGACCTAGGCCTGCACAAGCCCACCCTAAATGAGTTTCCAAAATCTGGCCAACATTCATACGACTAGGAACACCAAGAGGATTTAGTACAATGTCAACTGGAGTTCCATCTTCTAAAAAGGGCATATCTTCAATTGGAACAATACGAGATACGACACCTTTATTACCATGGCGACCAGCCATTTTATCACCCGACTGAATCTTACGTTTAACTGCAACAAAAACTTTAATCATTTTCATGACGCCAGGAGGAAGCTCATCACCGCGTTGTAATTTTTCTACTTTATCTAAAAACCGTTTTTCGAGAAGCTTTTTCGACTCATCATATTGAGCCCGCATAGCTTCCAACTCGCTCATTGCACGATCGTTATTAACGGCAAATTGCCACCAATTAGAACGTGTAAATTGTCCAAGAATATCAGATGTAATGATTGTGTCCTTCTGAAAACCCTTAGGGCCAGAAACCACATTTTGATTAAGCAATATGTCGCTTAGTCGCGCGTAAACATTTCGATCAAGAATAGCCTGTTCATCATCTCGGTCTTTAGCTAAGCGTTCAATTTCTTCACGTTCAATTGCTAATGCACGCTCATCTTTATCAACACCATGGCGGTTAAAAAGGCGGACTTCTACAATTGTGCCTGTTACACCCGGCGGAAGGCGCAAACTTGTATCGCGTACATCAGAAGCTTTTTCACCAAAAATTGCACGAAGCAATTTTTCTTCTGGTGTCATGGGACTTTCACCTTTTGGAGTTATCTTCCCGACAAGAATGTCACCAGCTCTAACTTCTGCTCCAATATAAACAATACCAGACTCATCCAAATTCTTTAATGCTTCTTCTGAAACATTTGGAATATCGCGGGTAATTTCCTCAGGACCTAATTTTGTATCACGTGCAGCTACTTCGAACTCTTCAATATGAATTGAAGTAAAAACATCTTCCTTAACGATATTCTCGGACAATAAAATTGAATCTTCAAAGTTATAGCCATTCCAAGGCATAAAGGCGACAAGAACATTCCGACCAAGCGCTAGCTCACCAAAATCTGTTGATGGACCATCAGCAATAATATCTCCCTTTTTAACACTATCACCAACCTTAACAAGTGGACGCTGATTAATACATGTGCTTTGATTTGATCTTTGAAACTTCATTAAGTTATAAATATCAATACTTGGCTTTGTAAAATCTGTTTCTTCTGTTGCACGAACAACAATACGCGTTGCATCGACCTGATCAATAATTCCTGGTCTACGTGCAACTATCGATGCGCCTGAGTCACTTGCAACAATGGGTTCCATTCCAGTTCCAACGAGCGGAGCCTGTGCTTTAACTAATGGAACAGCCTGACGCTGCATATTTGATCCCATCAATGCACGATTAGCATCATCATTTTCTAAGAAAGGAATAAGTGCTGCAGCAACAGAAACCAGCTGTTTAGGAGAAACATCCATAAGATCAACACGATCTACAGGAACCATAATAACGTCACCACTATGACGACAAATTATCAGATCATCTATAAATCTTCCTTTTTTATCAACACCAGCATTCGCTTGTGCAACAAAATACTTACTTTCCTCGACGGCTGATAAGTAAATTACTTCATCAGTAACTATGCCTGAAACAACACGGCGATAAGGTGCCTCAATAAATCCATACTTATTAACGCGAGCAAATGTAGCAAGAGAATTTATGAGACCAATATTAGGCCCTTCAGGCGTTTCAATTGGACAAATTCTACCATAATGTGTTGGATGAACATCGCGAACTTCAAAACCTGCTCTTTCGCGCGTCAAGCCGCCCGGTCCAAGTGCAGATAAACGGCGTTTGTGTGTGATCTCAGAAAGAGGATTGGTCTGATCCATAAACTGAGAAAGCTGCGAAGAACCAAAAAATTCGCGCACAGCAGCAGCGGCAGGCTTAGCATTAATCAGATCTTGCGGCATCACTGTGTCAATTTCAACAGATGACATGCGTTCTTTGATGGTACGCTCCATCCTTAAAAGACCAAGACGATATTGATTTTCCATAAGCTCACCAACAGAGCGAACACGTCTGTTTCCGAGATGATCAATGTCGTCAACTTCACCTTTTCCATCGCGCAAAGCAAGTAAAGTTTGAATAACAGCAATAATATCTTCTTTGCGCAGAACACGCAGAGTATCTTCTGTAATCAAATCAAGGCGCATGTTCATTTTAACGCGGCCAACAGAGGATAAATCATACCGTTCAGCATTAAAGAAAAGATCATTAAATAAGGCTTCACCTGCTTCGAGAGTTGGCGGCTCTCCCGGACGCATAACACGATAAATATCAAAGAGTGCGGTTTCCCGCGCCTGATTTTTATCAATTGCCAGAGTATTACGTATATAAGCACCTGTATTGACGTGATCAATGTCTAAAATTGGAAGATCTATAAAGCCGTATTCCAGAATTTCATCTAATGACTTTTCAGTAATTTCGTCACCAGCTTCTGCGTAAATCTCACCCGTCTCAGTATTAACGAGATCTTCAGCCAAATACATACCATAAAGACTCTCAGAAGAAATTTTAAGTGCCTTTACGCCTTTTTCTTCTAATTGACGTGCTCCACGTACAGTAAGTTTTTTACCGGCTTCTAAAACTATTTCCCCAGTATCAGCATCAATTAAATTATTAATGGCTTTAAAGCCTTTCATGCGCTGTGCATCAAAAGGTATTCTCCATTCATTACCATCGCGCTGAAATTGGATTTGGTTATAGAAAATATTTAGAATTTCTTCTCCAGACATATTCAATGCGTAGAGCAAAGTTGTAACTGGCAATTTACGCTTACGGTCAATTCGAACGTAAACAATATCCTTGGCATCAAACTCAATATCGAGCCATGATCCTCTATAAGGGATAATTCGTGCAGCAAAGAGAAGCTTTCCAGAGGAATGCGTTTTTCCTTTGTCATGATCAAAAAATACACCTGGAGAACGATGCATTTGTGAAACAATAACGCGCTCAGTACCGTTAACAATAAAGGTGCCATTTGACGTCATTAATGGAATATCCCCCATATAAACGTCTTGCTCTTTAATATCTTTTACAGAACGAGCACCTGTATCCTCATCAACATCAAATACGATAAGGCGCAATGTGACTTTGAGTGGAGCGGCAAATGTAATACCACGCTGACGACATTCTTCAATATCATATTTAGGTTGCTCAAATTCGTACTTTACAAATTCAAGCATCGAAGACCCTGAAAAATCAGAAATAGGAAAAACAGACTTAAAAACGGTCTGTAAACCTTCATCCTGCTTCTTATCAACGGGAATTTCAATTTGAAGAAATTGATCATATGAAGCCTTCTGAACTTCTATCAAGTTAGGCATTTTAACCACTTCTTGAATTTTGCCAAAAGACTTACGAATACGTTTGCGGCCCGTGAAAGTCTGAACCATATGCCGTTTCTCGCTTCCTTCATACAAATCCACTTAAAAATTAATTGTGGACTGAGATGCTATTTGATATTTGAAACCTAAAAATGAATGTACCGCTATTTTAACCGGCACAGAAAGCCGTGGATAGGATGATACCAAATCCACGGCTGAATAAAGAACACTTTATATAAGTATTCTTAGCTGTCAAAATGAAATTATTTCAGCTCAACTTTTGCGCCTGCTTTTTCAAGTGCTTCTTTGATTTTGGCAGCTTCATCTTTTGAAACACCTTCTTTAACAGGCTTAGGTGCAGCTTCTACTAAATCTTTAGCTTCTTTCAAGCCAAGACCAGTAATTCCACGAACTTCCTTAATAACTTCAATTTTCTTATCGCCTGCAGACGCAAGAACAACGGTAAATTCTGTTTGCTCTTCAGCAGAAGCTGCTACTGCTGGGGCAGCAGCAACTGCAACTGCTGCTGCTGCTGAAACACCCCATTTCTCTTCAAGAAGTTTTGACAACTCAGCAGCTTCAAGAACAGTTAAGTTAGATAATTCATCAACAAGTTTTGTCAGATCGGTCATTTTGAATTCCTTTTTAAATCAAACCAAATAAGAATAAATAATCTTAAACGCTTTCGTTCTTCGCTACGTAAGCACCAAAAACACGTGCAACTTTTGCACTGGGTGCTGTAACGACCTGCGCAATTTTTGTTGCTGGCGCTTGAACAAGACCAATCAACTTAGCCCTCAATTCATCCAAAGATGGAAGAGTTGCCAAAGATTTAACTGCATCAGGTTTAAGGGATGTTTGCCCCATTGCACCGCCAAGAATAATTAACTTATCATTCCCTTTGGCAAAATCGACAAAAACTTTTGGAGCTACAACGGGATCTTGACTATATGCAAGTATTGTTGGTCCGGAAAGTAAAGAGCCGATATGAGCAACTTCTGTCCCTTCAAGAGCGATTTTCGCAAGACGATTTTTCGTGACTTTAACAGATCCACCTGCTTGGCTCATTTGACGACGCAGCGCCGACAATTGTGCAACGGTTAGACCCGAATAATGAGCAACTACAATAGAACCAGATTCAGAAAAAACCTGATTCATTGCTGTGACAAATTCACGCTTTTCTGCGCGGTCCACGAGCTCTCTCCAGAGTTTAGCGTTCAAAAAATTTGATACGCCGGTTAAATTCACTATTTTTAATGTAATACAGAAAAAATAGCACTCAGTTTCCTGTCCCCAGCTCAAAAGTGAAGAACTGAGTAGATGGCTTGAACCGAACTGACATTAAATATCGTCAAATTCATCTCACCAGTCTGTGCAGGATATTTAAGATAAAAATATCACCTGCAGTCTTGGACAGGCCGTTCTTAAAAAAGAACGTTTACTTACTTGATATTCTCAAGTAAATCTAAAGGGGATTTAAAACAGATGATATATCTATCTTAACACCAGGCCCCATTGTTGAACTAATAGCAACTCCTTGAACGTAAGTGCCTTTTGCACCTGAAGGCTTTGCTTTAATAACAGAATCTAGAAATGCGCGAATATTTTCAGAAATTTTTGAGCTATCAAAACTAGCCTTACCAATGCCGGCATGAACTATACCTGCTTTTTCAACGCGAAACTCAATCGTGCCACCTTTAGCAGCTTCAACAGCAGACTTGACATCCATTGTTACTGTTCCAACTTTAGGATTTGGCATTAATCCTCGTGGACCCAAAATTTTGCCAAGACGCCCCACAAGTGGCATTAAATCCGGCGTTGCAATACAGCGATCAAAATTAACTTGACCACCTTGAATGATATCCAAAAGATCTTCAGCACCAACAATTTCTGCGCCTGCATTGCGAGCTTCGTCAGCTTTTGCCCCGCGCGCAAATACTGCTACACGTACGTGACGACCAGAGCCGTTAGGAAGAGCACAAACACCACGAACCATCTGATCTGCGTGACGAGGATCAACACCTAAATTAACAGCAACTTCAATTGTCTCATCAAATTTGGCTGTTGCAGATTTCTGAATAATCTGAACGGCCTCATCTAACTTATAAAGTGAATTAACATCAACGTTTTCACGTGCCGCTTTAATACGTTTACCAATTCGCGCCATAATCTTAACCCTCTATAACCTGTAATCCCATGGAGCGTGCAGATCCTTTTAACATTTGGACTGCTGCATCTATACTCTCACAGTTTAAGTCTGCCATTTTTACAGAAGCTATTTCTTGCAATTGCGCGTTTGTAATTTTACCTATAATTGATTTACCTGGCTCTTTGGAACCTGATTTTAAATTTGCTGCCTTCTTTAAGAAGTAACTCACAGGTGGTGTCTTACAAATGAAAGTGAAAGAACGATCCTGGTACGCAGTAATAACTACCGGAATAGGCATTCCCTTTTCCATATTGGCGGTCTGCGCATTAAACGCTTTGCAAAATTCCATAATATTAAGACCGCGTTGACCCAATGCTGGACCAATTGGCGGAGATGGGTTTGCAGAACCTGCTGGAACTTGCAACTTCACATAACCTGTAATTTTTTTTGCCATAACTCTATCCTTTATCTGCTTTAAGCAGAAAGAAATGCGGTTCGATCAGCTTGCCTTGGCATGGCTAGCTTTTTCTCCCGCATACAATAACGTCAAATTTTTTCAACCTGACTATATTCAAGTTCAACAGGCGTTGCACGTCCAAAAATAGATACTGTTACTTTTAGTCGCGTACGCGCCTCATCGACCTCTTCGACAAGACCACTAAATGAAGCAAATGGCCCATCAGAAACCTGGACCTGCTCACCAATCTCAAAACTTAATGAAGGTTTTGGTCGTTCAACACCTTCTTGTACTTGCTGTAATATACGCATTGCCTCTGATTCGGGAATAGGCATTGGCTTAGATTTATCGGCGCCTAAAAATCCTGTAACTTTTGGCGTGTTTTTTATCAAATGATAAACTTCATCTATCATTTCAGCTTTAACAAGAACATAACCAGGAAAAAATTTACGCTCAGCATCAACCTTACGTCCGCGACGTATTTCAACAACTTTCTCTGTAGGCACAAGAATATATTCGAAATATTCTGAAAGACCAATTTGTTCGGCTTTTTCTGTAATAGCTTCGGCTACTTTTTTTTCAAAATTTGAATAAGCTTGAACAATATACCAGCGCTTCACCGCCATCCTGATTACCTCACTATCGCCCAAGACCAAGCAAAAACCCGACGCCAGTGCGTACTATAAAATCAGCAACAAGAAAATAAAGGCTTGCAATAGAAACAAAAACTGCAACCATAATTGTTGTAGAAACAGTTTGGCTCCGATTAGCCCAACTTACTTTTTTTCCCTCAGAAAGAACTTGCTGAAAAAACTGAATTGAATTTGTTTTTGCCATGGCTTCTAATACACGCTTGACTTAAAATAAGCAAGAGACCTTATATCAAATTTACAATAGTGACCAGCCGAATGATATATATCATTCGGCTGAAATTACCCGCAATGGCAGGAGAGGTGGGACTCGAACCCACAACCCCCGGTTTTGGAGACCGGTACTCTAACCAATTGAGCTACTCTCCTAGTCGAACGCCTCAGATAGACTAAGACGTTCAAAAGCTTTATTCGATAATGCTGGCAACGACGCCTGCGCCAACTGTACGGCCACCTTCGCGGATAGCAAAGCGGAGCTTTTCTTCCATTGCGATTGGCACAATCAGTTCAACCGTTACAGTGATATTATCACCAGGCATAACCATTTC